>NZ_JBPXMR010000050.1:0-1499 GCF_053470425.1 Azospirillum terrae
CATCATTCGCTTTGCGTCAAACGCTTTGTGCTTCGTGCTGATTCCGTGGAGAACTTTTAAGAGTTTCCCGCATAGGACCACGATGGATTGCTTCTTGCGTAACGGATTATCTTTACGATTTGTGTAATACTCATGCAGCCTTCTAAAGGCATCATTATGACGAATCATCGGCATCATCACTCGGAATAGGAGGGCTCGAAGCTTTCTTCTGCCCCGTTTGGAGATTCTCTTCTGTCCTTTGTGCTGGCCGGAGGAATTCTCCCGTAATGTCAATCCCGCTAGTTTGATTAGTTGGCGTGGATCTTCATAGTGAGAAAAGCTTCCGATTTCAGCTAGTAAATCGACAATCGTGGTATCTCCAAGTCCAGGAACCGTTGAGAGCCATTCGTATTCTACTGATGTTTTGATAAGTTCAACCAGGTGCTTCGTAATGCTTTCAATCTCCTGATCCAACTGGTGGTAACGGCGAACGAGAGTGGCGATTTCTATACGGGCCATCTCCCGTCCCTCTGTTACTCCAATCGAGTCCGAAGCGACTTCAATGAGTCGTACTGCTTTCGGCCGTTGAGGGGATTTGAGCCCCTCAACCTGACGGTAAAGTGCTAATACTTCATCTGGCTGTTTCTGTTGAAGGTCAGCCGGAAATGGCGTGCACTCCAATACCGCCAATGCCATCTTTCCGAATGACGGAAAGACCTGGGTGAACTCAGGAAAATAGCGATCGATCCAGCGAATGATCATGTTTTTGACCGACCCCAGTTCCTCGGTCAACTTGCTTCTGAACGTTGAACCCACACGGAGTTCAGCCTCCATATCCTTTAGGATGCGAGGATAACTGAAGCGCCCATCCTTGATTAAGCGCGCGATGACCAGCGCATCCTTGCGGTCATGTTTGGTTGGCAGGTTATCATCCAACTCCTTTGATCGCTTGACGTGCATAGGGTTGGTCATAACCAGGGGAATGCCTCGTTCCTCAAGGAAATAGGCCAGGTTAAGCCAGTAATGGCCCGTTGGTTCAATCCCGACAATGACTTCCGTCTTTTCGTATTCTTTCAAGGCAGCCAAAATACGCTGGTAGAAACTCTCGAAACCCTGGCTGGACTGTAATACCGAGAAAGACTTTCGGAGCACACGCCCACGGTCATCGACAAAGCAGGCGAAATGCTTCCGCTTCGCAATATCGATACCGACAACGAGTGTGTTTTCGGTGACTTGATTTATTTTCTGATTTTGTTTAAAATCCATGTTGGAGTCCTCCTTGGTTAACTAAGTTAGGGGTCATCTCGGTCCGCGATTTGACACCCCGTATCATACCAAGAGGGCTCTTTTTTGTTCAAGTCCCCGAAAATCCTTCTAACAGGAATGCTCCTTTATCATTTGTCTAGGTAGGTCATGCTAATTATATCTCTAATTCCGCTGATTTACCCATACCTTGAATAAGAGAATAAGGTTTTTGCATTTTATGAAATACGTGTAATTTCATAAAAAAAAGAACAGCC
>NZ_JBPXMR010000051.1:0-1496 GCF_053470425.1 Azospirillum terrae
GTACCGCCGAAAGTCAGCGAAATTCCATTTTGGAGTCATAGAAAAAGAATGAGGAAAACCTCATTCTTTTTTTTATTGTTTAGGAAATTATAAAATTCTGTACTTGTGGATAAACGTTCGCTAAAATGTTGGTATCATTTTTCAAGGTGAATGACAATGACTAAACAAAACAGTGGAATTATCAAACGGATGTTGAGAGACCATTTTGATGGCTTTTGGAAGATGCATTCAACTCTTTTTCCTGAACGCTATCGGAAAGATATTGAAGAGACTGTTCAAAAGGCAATTCGTTGTGGTACGCGTGACTTAGGGTATTCACGATACGAATGTCTCGGGTGCGAGGGAAATCCTTCCCCCGTTTTTGTTTGTTTTACTTGTAAAAGCAGGTTCTGCCACAAGTGTGGAAAGAAATATACTGACGATTGGTCGGACAAACAACAGGAAATGATTCTTAATGTTCCTCATCGGCATATGGTATTTACTGTTCCTAAAGAGCTGAGAAATGTCTTCTTTCAAGATAGGAAGAAGCTAAATGAGTTAAGTAAAAAGGTATCCGAGGTATTCCAGTTTTACTATCGGAGGAAAAGTAGGAAGCGAGATCTCCAAGTTGGAATCATAACGGTCATACATACTTTTGGAAGAGATCTTAAATTTAATCCTCACATCCATGCATTGGTGACAGAGGGTGCTATAGACAATAGGAACGAATGGGTTTCTAGCGATTTCATCCCTTATGAGTATCTCAGGAAATCTTGGCAAAAGGTGCTGCTTGATTCGGTGAAACAATGGTTCCCGAAGAATAAAACGGTTAAGAATCTTGTTGATGAGTTGTATCTCCGTTATCCGAAAGGATTCTATGTGAACGCAGAAAAAAGAATGCGGGACGCCAAAGGGGCTGCTAAATACATTGGCAGATATTTAGCCAGACCGGCTGTTGCTGAATATCGAATCGAAGAATACGATGGGAAATCGGTTCGTTTCTGGTATGAAGACCATCAAACAGGAAAACGAGTGGAAGAAGTCCTTCCAGTCTACAAATTTCTATTCAATCTAATACAACACATTTCTCCCAAGCATTTTCGAATGGTTGGTCGTTTTGGTTTGTACAGTAGAAGAGCGTACAGAAGGGCGAGAATTGCTTTGGACCTTTACTCCTTTATGAGGACTAAGCAACTATCTTGGCTATTAGAACGGAAGAAGAAAAAGAAGACCTATCGTCAACGTATGATAGAGGCCTTTGATAAGGATCCGTTCCAGTGTCCTTGTTGCCTTCGACAGATGGATTTGGTGGAGATATGGCATGCCGACTATGGTTTCCTTTATCATTATATGGAAGACATGGAGTGTGTAAAAACAAGGAGGTATCACGGCAATGCCAAAAAACAACGAGCCGGATGAAATGAGTAAAGACCTTTTAAAATGGTTGGAGGAGGAAGATCCATTCGGATTGAATGAAGATATAAATACCATTCTGTTTAAATGTAAGGATTGTCGGA
>NZ_JBPXMR010000052.1:0-1424 GCF_053470425.1 Azospirillum terrae
GCGGAAGCGTTCGGGCCGGTCCACCGTGGCGCGGAAGGCCAGGGCCGTCAGCGGGCCGACGCCCGGCACCGTCATCAAACGGCGACAGACCGGTTCGTCGCGCACGATCGCCAGAACCTGTTTGGTCAGCCGCACCAGTTCGCCCACCATGGTCTCGGTGATCGTCAGCAGCGGTTCGGCCAAGGCGGCCAGGACGGCATCGGACGCGGTCAGCTCGCGGACCCGCGCGGCGAAGTGCTTGCGCCCGGGCGTGCCGAGTTTGATCCCGGCCTCGCGCAGCAACGCCCGCACGCCGTTCTCGATATCGCGCAGCTTGTTCAGCACCAGGCGGCGGGCGGTCAGCAGCGCCCGCCACGACCGGCATTGGGCGCTCTTGACATGCACCGGCCGAAACCAGCCGGTGCGCACGATCTGCGCCAGCGCGCGGGCATCGTTGCGATCGGTCTTGATCGGCATCGATCCCATGGCCGCCTTGGCTTGACGCGTTTCCATGCAGATGACGGGCAGACCGGTCGCCGCCATCCGCTCGTGCAGCCAAGCCGTCAGCGAACACGCTTCCAAACCGATCCGCGCCATCGCCAAGCCGAGCCGCTCGAAGAAGCCGATCAGAGCTTCCGGTTCACTGGCGACTTTTGCCTCCTTCACCACCACCCCCTGCGCGTCGATGATGCAGACCGCGGTCTCTTCCAGCGACACGTCCAAACCGGCATAGTAGTCCATGGCTGTTTCTCCGTGATGCTTGTGGCCGATGCACACGGACCACGTTCCATCATCTCGGTCGGAGCAGCCACCGTCTCGGTGAAACCCCAATCACCCCATCTGTCCTGAAAGATTATTTCCGAGCGAGGCGCCGGAGCATCAGACGGATCATGGCGATGCGAATGAAGGCAACGGAGGTGCGGAGGTACTGTTCATAATGGCGTACGAGGCGGCGGCACCGCGTGAGCCATGACAGTGTTCGCTCGACCAGCCAGCGCTTTGGGAGCACGACAAAGCCTTTGGCCTGATCGGAGCGTTTGACGATCTCCAGTTGCCAGTCGCCGGTGTCCCTCACCTTGGTGGCCGCGACATCCCCCTGGTAGCCGCCGTCGGCGAAGATCACTCGGATGAAGGGGAACAGCGCGCGGGTGGCCTTGTCCAGGACCAGGGCGGTGCCGTCGCGGTCCTGGATGTCGGCACGATGAACCGCGACGTTCAGGAGCAGCCCGAGGGTATCAACGAGGATGTGGTACTTGATACCCTTGATCTTCTTGCCCGCGTCGTAGCCGACCGGGTCCGCCGCACACCCCCCTTTTCCGCCGCGCGGACGCTTTGGCTGTCCACCACAGCGGCGGTTGGGCTGGCCTCGCGGCCTTCCCGCTCGCGGACCCGCTGGTAGAGGTCATGGTGGATGCGCTCCAACGTCCCCTCCCAGGCCCACAGGT
>NZ_JBPXMR010000053.1:0-1371 GCF_053470425.1 Azospirillum terrae
TACTACAGCCGGGATCATCGGTGTTGTCGGCTGTTGAGGTTGGCATTCTGCGAGAGGATGCCGAGCATGACGACGGTTGCCGAGGCGGTGGGTTGGGATGGCGCTCTGGACGCGCTGGCGGCGCGGATCGCCCCGCGGTTCTGCCGGCCGGAGGCGCGCCGGCGGGCGCGCCAGTACTTGGCGGGTCTGCTGGCGCCGGTGGAGCGCAAGAACGGTTGGCAGTTGGCCGAGGCCGCCGGCGACGCCAGCCCGGACAGCGTGCAGGACTTCCTGGCGCGCATGCGCTGGGACGCCGACGCCGTGCGCGACGACCTGCGCGCCTACGTGGTCGAACATCTGGGCGATGCGCAGGCGGTGCTGGTGCTCGACGAGACCGGCTTCGTGAAGAAGGGTACGCGCTCGGTCGGCGTGCAGCGCCAGTACTCCGGCACCGCCGGGCGCATCGAGAACTGCCAGATCGGCGTGTTCCTTGGCTACGCCGGCCGGCATGGCCACGCGCTGATCGACCGCGCCTTGTACCTGCCGCAGTCCTGGGCCGGCGATGAGGAGCGCCGCCGCGCCGCCTGGGTGCCCGAGGCGGTGGCGTTCGCCACCAAGCCGAAGCTCGGCCTGGCGATGCTGGAGCGTGCGCTGGACGCCGGCGTGCCGTGCGCCTGGGTCGCCGCCGATAGCGTATACGGCGCCGACAGCGCGTTGCGCCACGCCCTGGAGCGGCGCCGGATCGGCTACGTGCTGGCGGTCACCAGCGGCCAGCGGCTGTTCCCGGGCACGGTGAGCGATTGGGTCGAGGAGGTGCCGGCGGACGGCTGGCAGCGGCTCAGCGCCGGTGACGGCTCCAAGGGGCCACGGCTGTACGACTGGGCGCATCTGCCGTTTCGCGGTGCCCCGGAGGGCTGGGGCAAGGGCCTGCTGATCCGGCGCCGCCTGGCGGATGGGGACCTGACCTTCTACTTCACCTTCGCGCCGGCCGGGACGGCGCTGACGGATCTGGTGCGGGTGGCCGGCACGCGCTGGACGATCGAGAGCGGCTTCGAGATGGCCAAGGGCGAGGTGGGGCTGGATCAGTACGAGGTGCGCTCGTGGACCGGCTGGCACCGGCACGTCACCCTGGCGATGCTGGCCCTGGCGTTTCTCACCGTGGTGCGCAAGGCCGCCATCGGGGGGAGAGGACCCGGCCGACCTGGCGGCCGAGCTGCTGCCATTGACCGTGCCGGAGGTCCGCCGCCTGCTGCACCGGCTTATCGCCCCGCCGCCACCCCCGCCCACCGCCGTTATCGCGTGGTCGCTCTGGCGACGACGACACCAGCAGCGGGCGCGGCGTTCACATTGGAAACGCCGTACCCAAACCGATAGAAAACGGCTGTAGTACTA
>NZ_JBPXMR010000054.1:0-1351 GCF_053470425.1 Azospirillum terrae
TGAAAGGGTTGAAGCGGCAAATGTACGGCCGGGCGAAGCACGACCTGCTGCGAAGCCGGGTTCTGGCCGCCGCGTGAAGTTGTCGTCCCTAAAGCCATTCCACCGAGGGCTGTTTTGCACCCAAAATGCGGAAGAACCCCTGATTGACGCCGTTCTCACCGTGATTGTCGCGCCATAATGAACCGTTGCCAGCTCGGCGATCGGCGGGCGAACGCCTGCGCCAACGCCTCCAGGTCGATCCCATGCAGCCGCTCGAACTGGGCTTCCCCGACGGCGTGCTGCTGCTGGTGATGCCAGCGGCACAGGGAGATCGCGCGGTTGTCGTCCGGCTTCCGCCCCATGCCAACGCCGCTTCCGCGCCGGACATGGGCCGCCTCAATGGGGCCGTCGCACTCCGGCCCGGTGACGCAGCAGGCGTGCCCACGCACAAAGGCGAGGTGTCCGGGGCACCGCCGTGGGCCCGACTCGTCGCCGATGCGTTGCTTTGCTAACCGCGGCGGAAGCCGAGGAGCCGGTCCGGTGCCGCAGCGGGGTGGGCTGATCGGCGCCGCCGAAGGGACGGCCGGCGTGGCGTCCGGATGGGATGGCGGCGTTCCATCTCTGGTCGGGCGCTTCGGCGGCCCATCGACCCGTGGCGCTCCCGCGGCGGGGCGGCGGAAATTGCGGACATACTCTTCCAAGCCGACGACGAGGTCCGCCGGATCGCGGGACAGCGCGACCGGGTGCGGGGTGTCGGGGGCGTGTGGCCGCTCCGGGTACCAGTGGTCCAGCGGCAGCCAGCCGGTCCGGTCGATGACGCAGCACAGCCAGCCATAGCTCAAGCGCTGGTTGGCCTCCGCCAGCAGACTCTGCAGCCGTTGGACCGTGACGGCACGACCGCGCGTTTGGTCACCCCCGTACGCCTGACTCGTTCCGCAAGACTCGCTCATGGTGCCGTTCCTCCCAAGTGCTCGACCGGCCGGCTCGCGCCGCAGCCATGCCGCGCCCGAAGCGCCGATCCACGGGCCGCCCTTAACCTCTTCTCGTAATAATCCCCGCGGTACCCCTTGGTCTTTCCATTCAAGGCCGAGTGGCAGCAGTAGCGCTATGATTAAACATCGAAATTCGCGTCGCGTCAAGTAAAATCATTTGGTTTCTTGGGTAGCACACAGATGGCGGCAATAAAAATCCTATAATTACTTGGTGATGTTGAGTGTTTTGCATTGTTATCGCAATGTTAATATTTGCTGGTGCGGATTGAACGAAGCCGCTGACGCGGCATAGGGGGCGTCAGCAGCGCGGAACCTCCGACCCGTTGGAATGTGGGGATGGAACCAATCCCACCCAGGAGGTTCCACGATGCCCCGGATCA
>NZ_JBPXMR010000055.1:0-1284 GCF_053470425.1 Azospirillum terrae
TACTACAGCGGGGATTTACCGGTTTGGGTGCGGCGCCTCCAATGGCACTGGCGCGCTCGTTGTTGGTGGCGTCGTCGCCAGATGGACCACGCGATAGCGGTGGTGGGTTCGGGTGGCGGCAGGCCGATCCAAGAGGCAAGCAGGCGGCGGATTTCCGGCACGGTGAGGGGCAGCAACTCGGCCGACAGATCGACGCGCTCCTCGCCCCCCGATAGCCGCCGCTCGGGCGACGGTGAGAAAGGCCAAGGCGAACATCGCCAGCGTGACGTGGCGGTGCCACGCCGTCCAGGTGCGCACCTCGTACTGGTCGAGCCCAACCTCGCCCTTGGCGGCTTCGAAACACGACTCCACCGTCCAGCGCGCGCCCGCGATCCGCACCAACGGGGGGCCAATGGCGTGCCCTCCGGCGCGAAGGTCAGATAGTAGGTCAGCTTGTCCGGCTCGGCGATCGAGCGGCGGACCAGCAGGCCCCGGCTCCAGCCTGCTTGTAGCGACGGGTAGCTCTGGTAGGCCCCGTCGTACAGGCGCGGGCCTTTGGCCCCGTCCCCGGCGCTCAGCCGGTGCCAGTCGGTGGCCGCAACGCAGGCGGCGGTGCGCTCCTTGACGGTATCAAAGCCGAGCGGCGCGCGCTGCTTGCTGGTGACCGCCAGGACATAGCCGATCGGCTGGCGTTCCAACCACAGCCGCAACGCGTAGTCCCCGCCGTACACGCTGTCGGCCGTCACCCACGCGCAGGGCACGCCCGCGGCGATGGCGCGCTCCAGCATCGCCCGACCCTGCTTCGGCTTGGTGGCGAAGACCACCTCCTCCGGCACCCCGGCCAGATGCCGGCGCTCGGCATCCGCCGCCCACTCCTCCGGCAGGTAAAGCGCGCGATCGATCAGCGCCCGGCCGTGCCGGAGTACTGACGCTTGACGCCGACCGAGCGCGCTCCTTTCTTGAGGAACCCCGTCTCGTCGAGCACCAGCACGCCGTCGGCATCCCCCAAGTGCTGCGTGACATAAGCTTGCAGGTCATCGCGCACCGCCTCGGCGTCCCAGCGGGCGCGCCCGAGGAAGTCGTGCAGCGCGTCCGGCGTGCGATCCCCGGCGGCTTCCGCCAGATGCCAACCGTTCTTCCGCTCCAGAGGGGCCAGCAGCCCGCGCAGATAGCTCAAGGCCCGCTGCCGCATCTCCACGCGACGAAAGCGGCGAGCCAGGTGCTCGACCAAGTCCTCCAGGGCGCTTGCCCATCCGGCTGCTTCGCTGACGGCCGTCATTCGTGGATCCTCCCTGCTGATCCACG
>NZ_JBPXMR010000056.1:0-1271 GCF_053470425.1 Azospirillum terrae
CACGGCTGTCCGGTTAAGGATCATGTCCATTGCAGGGTGAGTTGCCTTGGCTCTTCGCCTAGGTTTGGACGGGGAGCGTTGAGGCGGTCGAGGCGCTTTCGGTGCATGAGGTTGGCGCGCACGAGGCGGGCGAAGGCGAGGGGGCTTTCGACCGCCTTCTGGGCGGCCTGTGCCAAGCGCAGCAGCAGGAAAGCGATGAGCGCGACGGCGAGCTGGATGCGCACGGCGTTCTCGCTGGTGCCGAGGAAGCGGCGGATCTTCAGCGTCTGCTTGACCCAGCGGAAGAACAGCTCGATGCCCCAGCGCCGCTTGTAGAGATCGGCGATCTCCTGGGCGCTGGCGTCGAGATCGTTGCTCAGGATGCGCAGCACCTTGCCGGTATCGATCCGCACCCGCACCTCGCGCACGGGAGCGTCGAATGGGTTCTTGCGGTTGCTGGCCTGGCGACGCGGCAGCCGACCGATGCGGTCGGACAGGATGGCGCCGCCGTCGGGCACCGGCCGCTCCGCCGTCACGCTCAGGCGCGTGTTGGACTTGAAGCGGGTGACGATGCGGCATCCGGCCGCGTCCAGGCGCGCCCACCAGGCATAGTCGTAGTAGCCCAGGTCGAAGACGTAGGTGGCTCCCGCCTCGATGGGCATGGCCTGGGCGGCGGTGATGTCGTTGAGCTTGGCCGCGCTCACCGCCGCGTAGATCGGCCGGTCGGCGGCCGGATCATAGATGACGTGCAGCTTGGCGCCGCAGGCGGTGGCGGAAAAGCGGGCCCACGCGCTGCCCGCCCCGCTCAGCCGCACGGCGGTGGAATCGATCAGGTAGGTGGCCTCGCCGATCGCCCGGCGCAGGCCGCGCTGGGCTCGGGCGACCATGAGCGCGAACAGCTCACTGAAGACTGCGCTCGGGCGCGTGGCATTGGCATCGGCCAGCGTCGAGCGCGACACCGGGCAGCCCCCCACGTGGTAGAGCCGGGCCGCGTGGCTCTCCAGGCCGCCGACGATCTCGCGCAGGCTGCTCGCCCCGGCGAACTGGCCATAGAGCAGCGCAATGAACTGGCTCTTGGTCGGCAGCCGCCGGACCCGGCGGTCGGCCCCGTGCGCCGCGGTCAGCCGTTCAAAGTCCGACCAGGGAACCCACTGCAACAGGTCGTGGAAAACGCTATTGTGGTGACGCACGGTGTTGACTCCGTTTTCGTGTCCGGGAGACGCGCCAACGTCTGGACACGAGTAGAATCAATGCCCTGCGCCTCGTCCACAAAACTTAACCGGACAGCCGTG
>NZ_JBPXMR010000057.1:0-1255 GCF_053470425.1 Azospirillum terrae
TGACCTGAGACCGAGGTTTCCTCCGGCTATGGGTGGAGTCCCGTGTGGTTTTGATGCCCGAAGCGGGCGGTGATGGCAAGCAGGGCTGGGGCATGCCCCAGCCCTGCTTGCCTCGCGGCCTTGGCGGCGGCTTCGGCGGGGGTGAGGCCGCCGAGGCCGGAATGGGGCCGCGCGTGATTGTAATCGTCCCGCCAGTCAGCCAGGACGTGGCGGGCATGGGGCAGTGACGCGAACAGCGTCTCGTTGAGGCATTCGTCGCGAAGCCTGCCGTTGAAGCTCTCGACGAAGCCGTTCTGCATGGGTTTGCCGGGCGCGATGTAATGCCACTCCACCCGGTGATCCTGGCTCCAGCGCAGCATGGCCATGCTGGTGAACTCGGTGCCGTTGTCGCTGACGATCATCAGCGGCTTGCCGCGCCTGGCGAGCAAACCATCCAACTCACGGGCGACGCGGGCACCGGACAGCGAGGTATCGGCCACCAGCGCCAGGCATTCGCGGGTGAAGTCGTCGACCACGGTCAGGATGCGGAAACGCCGCCCGTCGCTGAAGGCGTCGGCGACGAAGTCCAGCGACCAGCGTTGGTTCAGCCCCTGCGGGATCGCCATCGGGGCCCGCGTGCCCAGGGCGCGTTTGCGCCCGCCCCGCCGCCGCACCTGGAGCTTCTCTTCCGCATACAATCGACGCAGCTTCTTCTGGTTCATGGCTTGGCCCTCTCGGGCGAGGAGGAGGTGGAGGCGGCGATAGCCGAAGCGGCGGCGCTGCCGCGACAGTTCGCGCAGCCGCTCCCGGATCGCGGCATCGTCAGGGCGCTGGGAGCGATACCGGATCATCGACCGATCCGCGCCCAGGACAAGGCACGCCCGCCGCTCGCTCACGCCGTGGTTGGCACGGACATGAGCAACGGCAGACCGCATAGAGGCGGGCGTCACCATTTTTTTGCGGCGACGTCTTTCAGGATGGCGTTGTCGAGCATGGCCTCGGCCAGCAGTTTCTTCAGCCGGGCGTTTTCGTCCTCCAGCGCCTTCAGCCGCTTGGCCTCCGACACCTCCAGCCCGCCGTACTTGGCTTTCCACTTGTAGAAGGTGGCGCTCGAAATTCCGTGCTTGCGGCACACGTCCGCCGTCGCATGACCGGCTTCCTGTTCCTTCAGGATGCCGATGATCTGTTCCTCGCTGAACCGGCTGCGCTTCATAGGTCCGTCTCCGTAGATGGCGGACTCTACCCAAATTTGGAGGAGTTTTCCGGTCGCAGGTCA
>NZ_JBPXMR010000058.1:0-1205 GCF_053470425.1 Azospirillum terrae
CATCGGGTGGGAGGAGTTCATGGCCAACCAGAAACGGCTCTCGGACAACGGCAACCATTACGATGCCGATCAACGCGGCGTGCCGCGCAAGGGGCTGGCGCTGCTGCAGGGCATCGCCGTCTGCGGGCGGTGCGGGCGGCGAATGGGCCTGGGGTATTCCGGACCGCACGGCGACTACCCGGTGTATCGCTGCCGCACCGACAAGGGACAACGCGCCGAACCGCTGTGCCAGGAGGTGCGCGCCCTGGCCGTCGACGCCGAGGTCGAGCGTCTCGTCCTGGCCGCCCTCGTCCCCGACCAAGTGGCTCTGGCGGTGGCGGCTCTGGGCGAGCTCGAACAGGAGGCTCGGCTGCTGGAGCGCCAGTGGGCGCTCAAGCGCGAACGCGTGCGCTACGAAGCGGAGCGGGCCCAGCGGCAATACGACGCCGTCGAACCGGAGAACCGGCTGGTTGCCCGCTCGCTGGAGCGGGCGTGGGAGGACCGGCTGCGCGCCGTGGAGCAGGTGGAACAGGACTATGATCGCTGGCGCCGCGAACAGCCGCTGACCTTGAGTGACGCCGAGCGTGCCGAGATCCTGGCGGTGGGGGAGAATGTCGCTGGCGTCTGGAACGCACCGACCACCACCGCCGCGGACCGCAAGAGGATCATCCGGCTGGTCATTCAGGAAGCGATCCTGGATCGGAAGCGGATTCCCGGTCGCGTGCTGATCCGCCTCGTCTGGCAGACCGGAGCCGTCAGCGAGCATAAGGTGCGGCGTGCCGTGCAATCGTACGGCGACTATGCCGGGATCGAGGATCTGGAGCGGCGCGTACGTGCCCTGAACGCGGCGGGTAAGATGGACGGCGAAATCGCCAGCGTCCTGAATGCCGAAGGTTTCCTGCCAAGCCGCGGAACGGCTTTCGATCACAGGCTCGTCCACCTCCTGCGCAAGCGCTGGGGGATCGCAACCGTGAAGATCAACGGAGTTGGAGAAAACCCGGCCCGCTGGCCGGACGGCAGCTACTCGATCCAGGGCGCGGCCGAGGTCCTCGGCATCACCGCCCAGACCATCTTCAAATGGCTGAAGCGCGGCCGGCTGTCGGGGCGCCAGCTCACCAAGGGGCTGCCATGGCAGGTCATGCTCGACGACGAGCACATTCCGGAACTCCGGGCGTTGGTTCGACGGACCAGCCCGTCAAAGAGGAAGGCATCATGAAACTGTCGGG
>NZ_JBPXMR010000059.1:0-897 GCF_053470425.1 Azospirillum terrae
GCTCACCAAGGGGCTGCCATGGCAGGTCATGCTCGACGACGAGCACATTCCGGAACTCCGGGCGTTGGTTCGACGGACCAGCCCGTCAAAGAGGAAGGCATCATGAAACTGTCGGGTCGCCGATCTGGTCGAACCAGCTGGACACGGGGATTTGTGAGGCCAGGATCGTTGCCGCCCGGTCGTACCGGTCGTCGATCACCTCCGTCAGGTCGCGGTGCTGCTCGGCGGTCAGCCGGATCATCGCCCAGTCGTCCAGGATCAGCAGCCGCGTGCGCGCCAGCTTGGCAAACGCACGCCGGTGCCGCCCTTCCACCCGGGCGATCGCCAGATCGTCCAGGAGGCGGGGAAGGCGCCGGTAGAGAACCGAGAAGCCGTCCCGAGCCGCCTGATGGCCGAGCGCGCAGGCGATGAAGGTCTTGCCCACGCCGGTCGGCCCGGTCAGCAGAACCGAGCGCGCCGTGCGGATCCACTGGCCGCTGGCCAGCGTCTGGATCAGCCCGCGGTCGAGCCCGCGCGGGGTGCGCAGGTCGAGATCCTCCAGGCAGGCGGTCTGGCGCAGGTTGCTGGCCTTCAGCCGCTGGCCGAGCGCCGCGTTGTGGGCGGCCGTGTGCTGGAGGTCAACCAGCAGCGCCAGGCGCTCCTCGAAGGTGAGCGCCTCGATGTCCGGCTGCTTCATCTGGGCAAGCAGCCCGTCGGCCATGGCCGACAGCTTCAGCGCGTGCGGTTTCTCGATGGTCTGGTGCAGCATGGCTCGCCCTCAATGATAGTAGCCGGAGCCGCGCACGTTGCCGTGCTCGCCGGGGCCGCCCTCGATGGTCTCGGGCAGGACAGGCCGGGTGGGTGCCTTGAGCAGCCCTTCCACGAAGCGCGGCGACAGCACCCCGGCGGCCAACGCCC
>NZ_JBPXMR010000006.1:0-135248 GCF_053470425.1 Azospirillum terrae
CATCATCGTTCATGACGACAGCTTGGAGATCCGCCATGTCATCCCGCTGCACGACCCGCCGCCGGGGCACGAGCCGGTGCCGACGGCCGGGGCGAATGGTGGATTGCGTTCGGATGGTGTGAACCCGGCAGCGTTGCCAGGTTGCCTTGAGCACCCGGGTGATGGCCAGCTTGAGCCCCTCGTGGGCATCCGAGATCACCAGCTTCACGCCCTTCAGCCCGCGGCGCACCAAGCTCTTCAGGAAGCTCGACCAGAACGGCTCGGCCTCGGACGGGCCGATGCTCAGCCCGATGATCTCGCGCCGCCCTTCGGCGTCCACGGCCACCGCGATTATGGCGGCGACCGAGACGATGCGGCCGCCCTCGCGGACCTTCAGGTAGGTGGCGTCCAGCCACAGGTAGGGCCATTCGCCCTCCAGCGGGCGCTCGAGAAAAGCGTTCACGCGCTCGTCGATGTCCTTGCACAGCTTGGAGACCTGGCTCTTCGAGATGCCGGTCAGCCCCATCGCCTGCACCAGTTCATCGACACGCCGGGTGGAGACACCACCGATCCAGGCTTCCTGGATGACGGCGACCAGGGCGCGCTCGGCGGTCTTGCGCGGCTCCAGGAAGGGCGGGAAGTACGAGCCCTGGCGCAGCTTGGGGATGCGCAGCTGCAAGGGGCCGAGGCGGGTATCCAGGGTACGGTCCCGGTAGCCGTTGCGGTAGTTCAGCCGCTCGGCCGAGCGCTCATGCCGACTGGCGCCGATCAGGCCCTCGACGTCGGCTTCCATCAGGATCTGCAGGACGGCTTCGGCGACGGTGCGCAGGAAGTCGCCGTCACCGCTCTTCGCAAGCAGCTCACTCAATGCCATTGTGTCCTCGGTCATCGGGATCTCCGTCGGACTGGGAATGAAGTGTCGCAACTCCACTCTAGCCCGCCGACCCGATGGCCACCTCAAGCGCTGCCGTGGGTAGACCTTTTCCCACTAACGATCAGCAGCGAATTTCCACCACCTCCGTGGACGCTAACCGTGGCGCTTGCCCGGACTTTTGCCCCACGTACCGCTCCCGCCGCCCCTGCTTCAGCTCTGGTGAATTATCCGGGCTAGGCGCCTGACTCTCGACACAGAAGGTCGTGGGCGGCTGCGAGGCCATTACGCCGTATCCATGCTGCGATCCCATACAGGACGCAAGCCCCGCTACGATTCGGCCTCTTGAGCGTTGCGCCGCCCCTTTGGCGAACTTACTGAGGACACAGTGGCGCGTAACAGGGGTGCCTGTGTGCCCATCTGTGATCAGGGACTGTGCCAGGATGGTGTGCCATGACAGGTGCGGCAAATCCCGCTAACCTGTTGATCTTCCTCATTTTCGAGGAAGTGGCGTCCCATAGGTGATGAAACTGAGAACTGGGAGTTGGCCGTTCCCCTGCCCTCCGCAGCTGCCAGGGTGCCATAGCAGGTGACGTCTTTGAACGCGGAGGGGCACTCAATGCCGAGTGCCCCTCCATGGGTTCGAACGGGCGAGAGCCTTGAAGGCAACCAACCCGCGGCGGCTTCAAGCTTCAGGGCGAAACAGGCCAAGCCCGAAATGGCTTGCGTAGCCGAGTGCAAACGGCCCTCGTCGAGCTTCCGGCAGCGAGACGCGGAGGAAGCGCCCCGCCGCGTCCGGCTGCAGCTCGGAACGCCCGCCACCGCCGGCTCTGAAACGATGGAAACGCACCGGTCGGCATTCGCGGTCGGCGATGCGAATGGAGGCCAACTCCTCTACCATCACTTCGACGGCGCGATCGGCAGGAACGATCCCCCGGCGCACCAGCAGCCGACGAACCTCTGCCGGATAGCCGCCACCCTTCAGGTGACCGGCGGCCAGGAACGGCGTGACGCTGACCCAATGGCGCGCCTCGTTCAAGAACGGCACCGCCGCCTTGAAGTCCTCGGGCGTGCCGAACCCCTCCAGCGCCAGCCGCCATTCCAGGCGGGCCTCCGGTGCCTCCTCCCCCTTGGGACGGCGCCGGTCGCGCACCCACAGCCGCGTCACGCCATCGAGCGCAGCGCGTGACCGGTCATCGAAGCCGTGGGCGGCATGGACCACAACATGGTCGATGAATCCATCCCCATCGGCGTCTTCCGGCAGCCAGAAGGCATGGCCGTGCGCGGGATCGTCCAGCGGACGACCATCGGCGTCCTTGCCGGAGATCACGGACGGAACCGGGCCGCCGTGGAACTGCGCCATGGTTGCAAGGCGCATCAGTTCGCCGATCTTCACCGTATCCTCGACGCGCGGGCGCGGCCGGCCGGCGAGCACGAAGCGGGCGACCGTGGGGGGCTTTCCCTCCGCCCGTGGCGCGCGGGCGGAATGGCGCGGCAGGGGGGACAAGGGAGCCCTGCGGTACAGAACCTCGCGACTGGCCGGCGGGCGGCTCCAGCCCTGGCGCTGGAGGTCGCCAGTGTCGATCTCCAGCGCGTCGGACAGCCGTTCGGGCAGCAGGGCGGCGGTCGGAGCGATCTGCTTGGCCACGGCGTTGTCGGTGGGCGGCTTCGGTTTGGTCCAAGCCACGCGCACCCGCGCCCCGGCCTCCGCCAGCAGGCGGCCCCGTTCCTCGCGGTAGCCGGCGGCGGTCAGCGGAGCGATCACGCGGACATCCTCGACCGCATCATCCCGCGGGTCATCCCGACCGGCGACGCGGCAGTTGACGGGCCACGGTCCAGGCTCGATCCACACCCGGCATTCGGCCCAACTCTCCGCCCGCCCGAGATAGCCGATGCGCTCGGCCAGATGGCGCAGCAGCGCGAGGGCCTCCTCCGTCAGCGTCAGGTCGGGCCATATGGCGACGATGGGGGTCTCGGCCGGGAAGCGGGCGAAGGCGTCGAACACCAGCTTGGTGTCCCCGGCCGCCGCCTGCGGCATGTAGTGCCGGCTGTGGGCGTGGACGACCGGCTCCGGCAGGGCGTAGTCGGGCGGCCGCTCGGCCAACCGGTCGATCAGGTCGGCGAAGGCGGCGTCGCCGAACGCCGTGCGGTCGGCCTTGCCCAACCACGTCGCGACCAGCGCGCGCAGGATGCGCCACGGCTCGGGCGGCCACGCCACGTCCGCCTCGTTGACGTGCCGGCCCCAGGGGGTGGCGTGATAGCGTCCGGCCGGGAAGGTGAAGGCGAGCGCCAGCATGCGCGGCTCACTTCCGCCACGTGACGGTCAGCGTCGGCGGGTCGTTGAACAGCCCCTCCGCCGCCACCGCCCGGATCAGGCCGGGCAGCGCCGCCTCCAGGTCCTCCAGCGACGGCAGGGCGAAGCCTTCGGGCTTGGTCGTGGGCTCGCCCGTGAGGCCGAGGTCACAGGCGGTGCGCAGCCGCAGGCTGCCGTCGAGGAAGCGCCGGACCTTGTAGAGCGCCAACGCTACCAGCAGCGTCTCCACCGTGGCCCCAAGGCCGAACGCCCGGATCTGGTGGAGGTCGAGGTTGAAGTACGCCTTGATCGACCGGGCGACCCATTCCTCCCGCGCGAAGGGCACGTTGCCGAAGCCCTTGGCGGTATCGCCGCTCGGGCTGACGCTGTCGTTCTTGACGCCGCCGCTGGCCGCCTCGCGCACGTCCTCGGCCTCGATGAAGGCGGACAGCGCGCGCGGCAACCGCAGGCGCCCGCCGGCCAAATCCTTCTTTGCCAGGAACAGGCCGTGCAGCAGGGCATTGGCGTCGAGCTTCAGGACCACGCGGGCCAGCTTGCGGAGGTCGACGCGTCCCTCTTCCATCGCGGCGAGTTCGCCCTTCAGGATCTCGAAGACGGTCTTGTCCTTGCCTTCCAGGATGTATGGGGAGTTCAGGCGGTGCGCTTCCAGAACCGAGTTGGTCAGCGGTTCACCCTTCTCGTTGACCACCTTGACCAGCGAAAGGCCCTTGAGCGGCGACCGCCAGTCGTCCGCCACCTCGTCCCAGCACACGGCCTCCAGGCGGTTCGCCATGCTCTGCGCGCTCTCCACCAAGAGCATGCGCCCCTCGCCCTTCGGGTCCGGATAGGACGCGTGGCCGAGATTGGGGAAGCCGGTCGGCTGGAAGCGCGTGCCCTGCAGCGGTTCCAGCTCCGCCTCGATCAGCAGGCGCGGCGCGGTCGCAAGGGGGGAGAGGTCAAGCGGCATGGTCGTCGGTCTCCGTTTCGGGGGCGGCATCGGCGGCGGCGCCGGGCGGCGGATAGGCGCGCTCGACCACACGGGCGAAGCCGGCACTGTCGAGCGGGATGAGCAGGGCGGCGGCGAGCCGGCGGGGGTCGACGCTGCGCTTAGCGAAGAGCGACGCGCCGTGCCGGTCGTCCACAAGGGTCTCCAGGAAGGGTGAGGCTAAGCCCGAAGCGTGGCTGCGGCGCAAAGCAGTGCGCACGGCCTCCGCAACCTGCCCGCCGGCCAGCCGGGCCACCAACCCCGGCGGGATGGGCAGCGCCCGGTCGTCGGGCAGCAGGCGGACGGTCCGTCCGCCGATGGCCCACTCCCGGTGCAGCCGGTCCGCGGGCATGAACAGCGGCTTCAGCGCGGCGTAGGCCAGCGGCACCACGGGGCGTTCCCCGACGGGCGGAAGGCGCCGCTCCGGCCGGACCCAGGCCAATCCACAGAGCAGCCGGGCGCAGCGCGCGTCGTCGAACGCCCCTGCCCCGGCGAGGAAGGCGGCCACGGCCGACAGTGGCGCGCCGAGGGCAGCGCACAGCGGGTCGTCCACGCCCTCCTCGCGCCCGGTGCGGTCGATCAGGCGGCGCTGCAGCACCGCGATGAGGTTGCGCGGCAGGTCGCCGTCGCCCCACACCGCTTCGAGCCGCCCGTCGCGGGCGCCGGGCCGGCGGCGCTTTTCGTCGTACCATGCCGGCCCCCGCCGGAACGGTTGTGTCAGGTCCAGCGGGGCGAGATGCGCCGCCATGGGCAGAAGCGGGTCCGGCCGGGACGCGCCGTCCCCGCGACCGGCGGGCGGATGCCCCAGGCTCGCCAGGGCAGCCGCCACCTGGAACTCCGGGGAGCCGTCGTCGGCCAGCGACAGCCAGGCGGACGACAGGACCGGCGGCGGCGGCAGGTTTTCCCGCGCCTTGGGCGCCGTGGCGAGGTAGCGGGTCACCGCGCCCAGAGCGACCAACGCGGCTTGGACCCGAGCCTCATACTCTCGGCTTCGGCCAGTATCCGGCTCGGTAAGGACGAACAGCGCGTCGTCCAGCCGCCGCACGAGGGTACGGGCACGGGCAGGTGTATTCTTGTCCTTCGCATAGCGGCGTATCAACGATAGCCAGCCACCACGCTCCAGGTCGGAGATGAGATCCCGCGAGGCAATGGCCGGAACGCGCCAGCGGCCAAGCGGAGTCGCCAGATAGGGCATTTTCCGGTCGGATTGCAGAAACGCGAACCGCTGAAAGCTGGCAATGCCCCTAGAGACGCCAAGGGTAGCGACCGCTCGCGCAGCATCGAGGCCATTGCGTGCATTCCTTCCATCGACCGTTAGCCTGCCTTCCGAAAAAAGCCGGCTCAACTCGATAACATCAGCGGGCTTTTCCCAAAGCGGCATCCACATCTCTCCGCGGGGCGTCGTCGCGGTTTCCATTGCAACCGCGCCTGAACCCGCCGCGAGATAACTGACGGTGAACGGAAAGGATGCGAGGCTCTCTGACACGCTTTCATGGCGCCGGGTCGCGGCCCCAGCAAACATCAGAGCCCCCTCGACAATCAACACGATGTCCCAGTGATTTAGAGGATTGCAAGCGAAAAAGCCAAGTCCCCCATTGTATCCCCCCTGCCCAGGATGGAAGTGGCCAAGGGTGTCGCACGGCCCAACCTCTTCAGAGGCAGCAAATATTGATGAGTTCAATGCGCGCTCACTGCCTGGGGTGGGATTCCCGCTTTGGAAATCCATTACCCTTGTGAGCGCATCTAGGAAATTAACACCAAAATCGCGACTCCCGTCGTTTCCACCGGAACCGAAGATGGGCGCGGCACGCTCTTCTTCAGAAATTATATAACACGAGTCAATAAATTCAATATATTCATCCGTTGCGGACGACCGCGCGCCCATTAGAATAGACTTTTTAATATCCTTAGCCTGTCGCGCGATGTCAGCTTTTTCGCGCTTGAAGGCTTCTAGGTTATCAGCTATTTTTAGCTTTAGCAGCCTATCAATTTCTTTCAACCGCGAGCGCTGACTGTTATACGTCTCGATAGCGCCAATTTCACGGACGGAAGCTATTGCCGTGCGAAGTTGCTCCAGACGCGATGCTGAACTCTGCTCGATTGCTCGGACCACGGTCGCGCCCAATCTCGTAGATTCACCGTTTTCTTCTTCCTCGCCTTCCAAAAAGCCAGCGCGCCCATTCCACGGCGCCACCACCGGGCTGGGCCGGTAGTCGTTCAGGAAGAAGGCCAGAAGCTCCTCCCGGCTCAGCCGGGTGTGGAGGTGGAACGCCTCGTCCCGCCAGCAGCCGCGGGCGTCCTTGTCCGGCTGCTCGGCGACCAGACGCAGGACGCCCAGCCCCTTCAGGTAGCCGGCCAGCGGCACCGGCGCGCAGCCGGCGAGGACATGCAGGTGCCGGTCAGCGTCCGCCATCGCGCACCCCCTGTTCCGCGTCCGAGGCCCGCCAGTCGGCAATGCGCACCAGGGCCTCCAGCCACGCCAGACGGAACGGGCCGAGTTCCTTCAGGAGGCGCCCGGTGCGCGCCGCCCAACTCGGCCCCGAGGGGCCGTCGCCCAACTCCATAAGGTCGAGCGTGAGGGTGACGGAGCTGGAGCGCGTGCCGTCGCCGAGGTCCACCGCCGGCAGTTCGTCGCCCTCGTGGACGCCGCGGGCGAAGCGGGTGACGCCGGCTGGAGACCGCTCGGCCGGGAGCGCCCGCAACGACAGGCGCACCTTGCCGTGGTGCGCGGCGATCAGGTAGGCGACCAAGTCTGCGTCCGCCTCTTCGCCGCGCTGTTGGAGATAGGCGAGCGCCGACGCCAGCTCGTGACGGAAGTACGGGCGGCCCTTGCCGCGGTCGTATTCCACGGCCTTGGCGAGCGGCTGGCCGTCCCAGCCGTCGGGCTTGGCCATCCGCTCCTGAAAGGCGGCGTGCGCCTTGCCCACGTCATGCCAGCGCGCGGCGAGAACGACGGCGGCGCGGCCGGCGGCATCCAGGTCCACCGCCTCGCACAGCGCCTCAGCGGCGGCCGCCACGTGGCCGAGGTGGTCGGTCAGCGGCACCGGCCGGTTCTGCCGGGAATCGCGGTCATCGTCGTGGCTTTCGGCCATCGCCTCGGCGGCCTCGCCGACGGGCGAATCGACCGGAGCCACAGCATCCCGGCTGTCCGGCGCAAGGCCGATCTCCGTCTGATACCCGCCCTCCGCTGCATCCAGCATGACGACGAGTCCCGGCCAGGGCCGATTGCCGCCCAGCGGCATCCAGCGCACGTCCTCCCTCGCCTGCGGATCGAGCCGCCAGCCCTGCCGCCCTTTCAGCAGGTCGGCCGCGAGGCGGATCGGCACCGGGCACAGCTCGCCCGGGTGCGGCAACGGCTGCTCGGCAGGCTTCAAACCCTTGAAATCCCGCCACAGCACCTGGAAGTCGGTGTCCTTGGCGTCGCGGATAAAGGGGCTGACGTCAATGTCGAAGCCGGTCAGGTCGGGATCGGTGTCGAACAGGTCGAGCAGGTCCTTGCGCCGCAGGACGTGCCGCGCCTCCGGTCCCGTGTCGGGTGGCAGCAGGTTGGCGGGGGCGGCGTCCTCCAGTGCGGCGAGCCGCGCGCGAGCCGCCGCCAGCTCCGCCGCCGCGTAGGGAGCGGCCAGTTCGCCCTTGGGGTCGTCCAGGTCGATCCAGCGGATCTCCGCACCCTCGGCGCCGCATTCGCCGGAGCGGTTGACGCGCCCGAAGCGCTGAACCAGCGACGACCAGGGCGCCAGCTCGGTGAACAGCACCGCCGACGTCATGTCCACCCCCGCCTCGATCGCCTGCGTCGCCACGACGATGCGGTCCTTCGCAGCCTCCTCCTTCAGGCGGTCCGTCCGCGCCTGCCGGTCCGCCGGGCGAAAGCGGCTGTGGAGCATCAGGTCCGCCGTCCCCGTGCCCCGCCGGACCTGGAGAATCCCATGAAGCTTCTGTGCCCGCGCCACGGTGTTGACGATCACGAGGGTGGTCCGGCCGGGGCGGTGCGCCTCCAGCACCTCGGCGGCCAGCGCCTTGATGTAGGCGTCGATGTCCTTCCCCGCCGCGCCGATGGGCCGTGCGGCGGTGGGGCGCACGCGCTTGCGCGCGTCTCGCCGGAGCTGGACGCGCGGATCGGCGGCGTCCTCCGGCACGTCGTACGGGACACGCAGGACGGTGCCGTCGGCCTTGTGGTCCACCGTTTCCAGCCAGGCTGGGTCGAGCGTCGCCGACAGCCACAGCGACCGTGCGGGCCGCGGCACCTTGAGCGCTTGCCGCAGGCCTTCGAGCTGCGCCGAGGTCGCCAACCCGGCGCCCATCGCCTGCACCTCGTCGAACACCCACTGGGCGTCGCTGTGGAGGAGCGCGAAATCGACCGGCCAGCGGAACCGGCTCATGCCGTAGCCGCGCATCAGCGCCCGGCTCAGCAGCATGTCCTGCGTGCCGATCAGAATGGCCGGGCGGTCGGGATGGCGCGTCCAGGCCGGCGGCCGCCGCTCCCGCTCGCCGCCTCCCATCAGGACGGCGACGCCGTCCTCCGGGTGCGGCAGGGTGTCGTCTTTTTCGGCTTCGAGATTGTCGAGCCAGCCGCGCACCTCCGATTTGGTCTGCTCGACCAACGTGCGCATGGGCAGGCAAAGCACCAGCCGCCGGGGAGTGGCTTCGGGCCGCGTCTTCCGCTGCCACAGCCAGCCGAGCACGACGGCCGCCGTCTTCCCCAGCCCGGTCGGGGCGATCAGCGCGGACGGCCACGCCTCCAGCGCCAGCCGCCGCTGGTAGGCGTACGGCCGCCGAGGCGGGTCGCCCATCGCACGGGCGAAGAAGACGTCGAAGGAGGTCATAGTGCACTTACCCCGACCCGCATTTCCCCGTGCAGGTTGAACTACAACTCGTTGTTTGCGCAACAGAAGATTTGCTATCGTCAGCGCACAACCACCTGCATTCAGGCCTATGCTCCACCCCGCACGTCCCTTGCGTCCCGGCGACGTGATCCGGGTCGGCCGCAGCATCCCGCTGCAGCGGGAGGACGAAGAGTCGCTGGATTTCCTGCGGGTGCATTACGACACCGCGTCACCCGGCCTCGCGCGCGTGGTCGAGACGGCGGACGACGGCATGGTGCTGTCGCTGTGGGGCCATCGCTTCCGCACGACCGAGCCGCCGACCTCGCCGCGACTGCGCGCCCTGGGGCCGCTCGCGTACCGCTTCGCCCCGGAACGGCTGGGCGAGGCGATCCTGGCCCGCGAGGTGCGACGCGGCCGGGTTGTCATGGAACCGCCGCGCCATCCCTGGCAGCCGGTGGTGCGGACGTGGCTGCGCCGAACCCGCGGACACCTCCCCATCCTGGAGGCGCTGGGCGGCCGGATGCGGCCTCCGGTGCTGCGCCGGTGGAAGGCGCGGCTGCTGCGCGCGCTGGCACAGGCCGGCGTCATGCCGTCGGCGTCGGGCTTCCTCGACCACGGGCTGCTGATCGACCGGATCGGCCGGAGCGTCACGCTGACCTATGGGTGGGAGGAGCGGGAGGTCTGGCTCGACCGCATCCTGCTGCATAAGAACCACACGCTCCATCTGGTCGGCATCGATCTGGCCAAACGGGAGCAGCGCACGTTCCGTCTCGACCGCGTCCAGGCCCTCGAAGTTCCGCCTGTGGGCGAGGTCGATCCGCACGACCTGTGGCTGGAACTCCAGACGCTGTGCATGTCGCGCGCGGGATGGCTGTGGTACTGGAATAAGCGCCAAGCCGAGCGCGGGCTTGCGCTGGCGCCGCCCATCGGCCTGCTCGGGCGCACCGTGTCGCGGGCCAGCAAGGCGCTGGCGGCGCTGGGACGGGTCTGGAATTCCGACCGGGGCGCGGTGCGCCTCGCTCTCCGCCGGTGGTGGCTCGACACACGGTGGACGGGGTGCTGGCGGCTGCGGAGCGTCGGCGCCCGTGCCCGCGCGCTGTGGTGGCGCATCCGTCCGCCGCCTCCCAAGCGCGTGGACCCGTTCTCGCTGTCCACCGTCTGGCGGGATCGCCTGCTGCGTACCCTTGCCACGGTGGAGGCCGGCGGGACGGACCAGATCACCGCCCTCCTGCCGATGAACGCGCTGCTGGCCGACCCGGTCGCCTGCCAGGCGTGGCTGCACCATCTGCTGGAGCGGACCCTGGACGAGAGCGCGGACACCGGGCCGGGCGGCCATCCGCTCGCCCAGCGGCTGCTGGCCGAGACCTTGTCCCTGGTGCCGGCCGTGCCCGTTCCACCGTCGGAGCGCCAACGGCAGGCCGTGCACCGCCTGTACGCCGACCTCGTCGAAGCGCAGCCGGGAAGGCAGCGGATATCAGTCCACGCAACCCGGCGCGCCGGCCGCGACTCCCGCCTGCTTCTGTGCGAGGCGGTCCTTCAGGCGATCCACCGGATCGAGGACGACGCCCCGGACCCGTGGCGCGGCCCGGGCGGGGAATGGCCGCGGCCACCCAAGCCGTGGTTCTTCTACCGCGCAAACGCCTATTTCGTCGCCCGATGGGACGAGGGGCGCTTTCGCGTCGACGCCTCGTCGGCACCTCGGCTGCGCGCCGTGCTCGCGTGGTGGGACGCCCGGCTTCGCCTCACGCCACCTCCAGCAGCATGCCGACCACCGGCATGTGGATGAAGGTGCCGGTCACCGGCCGCCCCGCCGCTTCTTCGACCAAATGCCGGTACAACGCCAGTTGCGGCGCATGCTCCAGCGCGCGCTCGGCCCAGTGGTCGTGGGGGCCGGGGAAGGACTTGTGGTCGAGGATCACCAGCCCGCCCGCCGTCTCCACCAGCAGGTCGATGCGGCCTGCCACCCGCTGAAGCTCCAACCGGCCGTGCACCGGCACCTCGGTGCGCCACCCGGCCCCCGGCCAGAGGCGGGCAATGGCGCACCACAGCCGGTCGCCGGCCTCGGTCAGCGTCCGCTCGGCCACGCCCGGCACGCCCCAACGTTCCAGCAGGCGCCGCGCGTCGATGAGACGGCGCTCCTCCGGCACGTCCGGTCGGTCGATGGCCAGGAAGGCATGCATCGCCTCGCCCAGCCGCGTCATGTCGACGCCGCCCGGCAGCGGCAGGCGCTCGCCCAGCGCGATGCGGCGGCGCACCTCCGGAGCGGCGTCCGTCTCCGTCGCGCTCCAGCGGCTCGGCGCCACCCGCAGCGGCGGATGGACGGCGGGTGGGGCGGGCGGCAACGCGAAGACCTCCGGGCGGGAGAATGCCGCTGGTTCCACCGCGTCTTCGGGCGGCGCCAGGGAGCGCGCCATGACGGGGTGCGGCTGCCCACCGACGCGGAGTTCGCCGGGGCCGTCGCCGTCCGGCAGCGCCAGGAGCGGCGTCCCGTCCGCGTCCGCCAGGGCGTCGAGCCAGCCGGTCTTCTGCGGGCGGACGGCGAGGATCAGGTAGTCGCGCGCCCGCGTCATGCCGACGTACATCAGGCGAACCGCCTCGGCGTGGGCGCGGGCGCGCGCCGTCGCGGTTTCCGGGACGGCGTCGGCCGCAGCATCGAGATGCACGCCCTTGCGCTGCGCGTCATAGGGCCAGGGCCACAGGCGCAGCCAGCGCCCGGCCAGCGGCCGCCAGGGATCGACGCCGTCCACAGGTCCCTCCACCGACAGGCCGAAGGGCGACGGCTCCGGCCTGCCGTGCAGGTCGAGCAGGATCACCACCGGCCATTCCAGCCCCTTGGACTGGTGGTAGGTCAGCACCTGCACCGCGTCGGGGTCGGCACTGGGCGGCTGGTCGCCGCCGCGCTCGACCTCGGACAGGAAGCCGGCCAGCCCGCCAGCGGTGGCGGCCCCGCGCCGGGCGCGGCAGTGGTCCTCGTAAGTGCGGGCCAGACCGCGTAGCGCGTCGAGGTTGGCAAGGCGTTCGGCGGCGTTGCCCCAGCGCCGCGCCTGTTCCGCCACGCCCCCGGCGGCCATGGCGACCTCCAGGGACTCGACCGGCGTCAGGTGCAGCAGCCGGGCGCGGGCCTCGTCGAGCGCCCTCAGGGCCGGCGAGGACTCCCGCGCCCGGCGCGCCGCGTCGGGGTGCAACCACTCCTCCAGCCACACCGGCTGTTCGGCGGCGGTGGCCGCGCCGTGCGCCATTTCCACCATCGCCAGCGTGTCGCCGGGATCGACGAGGTAGCGTAGCGCGGCCAGCGCCAAGCCCACTTCCGGCGTGGCGGTCAGCCCCTGCCGCCCGACCGCGGCCTTCAGCCCGACCCCGGCGAGCGCGTGGGCGACCGCGGCGCAACGGTCGTTCGAGCGGCAGAGGATGGCGACGTCGGCCCCGCGCAGCAGGTGCGTCGCCTCCCCCGCCCCGCCGCGTCCACCGACGGGGTGCGCGTCCGGCACCGCCAGCAGGCTCGCCACGCCACGCACCAGCGCCGCCAGGGCGGCGTCCCAGCTCTTGCCGGCCAGCGTCCACAGTTCCAGCGGCGGCGGCAGGCCCGGGTCGTCCGAGCGCTCGCACTCGGGAACCAGGGCGTCCTCGCGCGCGATACCGACCGGCGGGAAGGCGGCGCCGAACAGGTCGTTGTGGAAGGCTACCAGTCCCGGCCGCGAGCGGTAGCTGCGCGGCAGCCGGTCCGGCGTGCCGCCGGTGGCGGGCGGAACACACGACACCACCGCGCCGATCAGCGCCGGATCGGTGCCCCGGAAACCGTAGATCGCCTGCTTGGCGTCGCCCACCCAGACCGACCGGCGCACCACCCCGGCCAGCGCCAGGAACAGGGCGAGCTGGATCGGGCTGGTGTCCTGGAACTCATCGACCAGGGCTAGGTCTACCCGCTCGGCCAGCAGGGCGCGGACGTCGTCGCGCTCCAGCAGGGTCAGCGCCTCGTGTTCCTGATCGACGAAATCGACGAGACCCTGCACACGCTTGAACCGCTCGTATTCCTCCATGGCCTCGGCGGCGCAACGGAACACGCCGACCACCAGCGCGCGCAGGTCGGCGTGCAAGCGCGGATGGGCGGCGTGCGCCGAAGCCGCCGCGTGCACCGGCTGCATCGCCTCCCGCCAGCCTGCACCGGCGTCAAGCTTGCCCAGCCGCACCCACTCCACCCACGGCAGAAAGCGCCCGTCGGCGAGCACCGCGGCGGCATCCCTGAGGACGGCCAGCGCTTCGGCGGTCTTCTTGACGCCGGTGTCCCCCGCCGCCTCAATGGCAGTCACCACGCCCATGACGGCGTCGGCCAGCGCGTGGTCGAGCCGCTCCGCCTCGGCCACCGGCGCGGGCAGCAAGGCGAGCAGGCCGGCCAGCGACCGCGCGGCCGACTCCGTCAGGCCGGCGGCGGCGATGCCGTTCTGCCGGGCCAGCGCGCCGATGTCCTGCACCAGCCCCCGCCAGTCATCGATGCGCAGACGCTCCGCCGCGGCCTCGATGATGGCGCCGTGCCGGCGGATGACGCCGTCGGCGGCAGCGGCGAACAGGGCGGCGCCGCGCTCCTCCCCCACCACGTCGGCAACCGGGGAGCGCCCGGCCTCCAGCGCGAATTCCGCGGCGATGCGCCCGAACAGCGCGTTGACGGTGCCGATGCGGCCGGCCAGCACGTCCCGGGCGGCGTCCGTCCGCCCCTCGGCGAGCAGCCGCCCGCGGATGCGCTCCAGCAGTTCGGCGGCGGCCTTCCGGGTGAAGGTGGTGGCGAGGATCGCCCCCGGCGCCATCCCCGCCGCCACCGCGTCGAGGTAGGCACCGGTCAGCCGGTGGGTCTTGCCGGTGCCGGCGCTGGCGGTCACCACGTCGATGGGGGAAAGGGGGGTGGGGGACGGAGTGGTGGTCATGCGCCGAGGCTCCCGGCGCCGCACAAGCGCCCGTATTCACAAAGGCCGCATGGCGGCGAGAGGGTGAGCGCGGGTGCGGCGGCCTCCCCGTCGTCCTCAGCGGGAACGCCGGGCGCCAGGATCTCGCCGCGCCTCAGCCCGGCCAGCCGCGTCGCCCGACTCTCCCAGGCGGCGCGCCAGACCGCCGGCAGGTCGCTGCCCGGCACATGGGCGTGGGCGGGGAACGGTTCCGGCGCACAGGCCAGAAGCCGCTGCTGCGCCAGCATGTAATAGCCGGCCGGCACCACGGCGCCCTGCCCCACCAGCCGGCCGTAGACCGCCAGCTGGATCGCCCGCCCTTCGGCGACCTCCCGACGGCGATGCCGGTCGCTGCCGCTCCATTTCAGGTCGAGGACGACCGGCCGGCCGGTGGCCGCCTCCTCCAGCAGCAGGTCGATGATCCCCTCCAGCGTCACGCCCTCCGGCAGCGCCTCCTCCACCGGCTCCTCGCAGGCGCGCACGGTCAACCCGGCCGCCTCCATCAGCCGGGCGAGGCTGCGCACCGCCTCGGCCACCATGGCGCGGGCCCGCTCGCGCTCCAGGCCGAAGCCGGGCCGTTGCAGCGGCGCCGCCAGCACCGGCAGCAGACGGTCGAACAGCGCCGCGGCGCGCAACGCGGCCTCGTCCGGCGGCCAGGACGGGCGCTCGGCGAACAGCTCGGCGACCACCGCGTGCGCCAGCGTGCCGAGCAGCCGTGAACCGTCCGGGATCGCGCGCAGGGCTCCGGGCCGCACCCCGGCGGCGTGCCGCAGCACCCAGGCGAACGGACAGCCGAGCAGGCGTTCCAGGCTGGTCGCCGACTCCCGGTCGCGCATCGGGACCGCCCCCACCGGCACGCGCCAGAGCCGCCGGGGTGCCGGCCGGTCGCAGGGCTCCAGGGCCGTCCGCGCCACCGGGCGCCCGGCGAAGGCCACGCGGTCACGCCACAACCCCGCCGACGCGTGGACTATTCGGCATCCGTCCAGCGCCGGCCCCAGCACTGGTTGAATCTCGTGCCACAGCGGATGCGCGACGCCCGGCTCGCCGGCAACCGAGCGCGGCTTCACCAGGATCAGCCGCTCGGCGGCGTTCAGCACCGGCAATCGCCACGCCCAGGCGTCACGGCGCAACGCGGCCTCTGGCGTTTCCGGCAGGCAGCCGGCGGCGGCCAGCGCCGCCCGCTCGGCGTTGCTCCATGGGGAGGGCTCGCGCCCCCGGCCCGGGTCGAGGAAGCCCCACCACAGCACGGTGCGCGCCGCGCCCCAGACCTGCCCCGGCTCGTCCACCACTGTCCACGGCGCCGCCTCCGCGCCGCCGGCCGGTAGCGCCGCCCCCTCGCCGATCACCGAATCCAGCATGCGGTCGAGCTGCGGTTTGGGCAACCGCCCCAGCCCCGCCGCCCCGACCACCGCCGCCATGGCGTCGGCCTGCGCCGCCACATGGCGCAGAAGATCGTCTCCCGGCCCGGCGCCGGCGCCGGCACGACTGCGGGCCCAGCCGGCGACCCGGCCACACAGGGCCACGGCGGTGCCGACCGGGATGCCGTCGTCCTCGTCGAAGCGGGGCGTCTCCAGCCAGCCGCGCCACTCCCGCTCCTCAGCGTCGAGCCGCGTCTCCAGATCGGGACCGGCAACACCGCGTTCCTCCAACCGAGTGCGGCGGCGCTCGCGGGCCGAACGCCAAGCCTCCTGCCACGGCGGGCCGCCGACGCCCGGCGCTTGCGTGAGGGCGTCGGCGAAGAGGTCCGCGACACTGGCCGGAATGGGCGACTGCGGCAAGGTCAGCAGTTCCATCAGCCGGCGCACGTCCAGCGGGTTCCACAGCGTGGCGAAGGCCAGCGGCAACACCTGCACCGCCGCCCGCCACGGCGACCGCCCGGCACCGCCGACGCGCGGCAGACCCAGGCGGCGGCAGGCCTCGTCCAGCAGCGTAGTGCGCTGGCCGCGCAGGATCACCATCCCATGATTGTCGTCCGGCGCGGCGGCGAGCCAGCCGGCGGTCATCTCCGCGGCCAGCCATTCCTCGTCCGCCTCCAGCACCGTCAGCGTCCCGTCACCCCGGCAGGCGGCGCGCACGCCGGTGGTCAGCCATCGCCCGACCGCGCCCAGGTCGCCATCGGCGGCCGGCGCCGGCTCCTTGCCGGGAACGATCCGCGTCCCGCAGGCGCCCAGCCGGTCGAGCAGCGCGCGCCAGGGTGGTCGCAGCAGGGCGGCGGGCGTGGCGAGGCGAAGCTCCGCGATGGGCGCCGCGCACGGACCCGCCAAGGCGTCGAGCACCGCGCGCAGCCGGTCGGCCCGTCCGGGCGCGAGCGGAACCGGCGCGCGCTCCACCGCCGCCAGCGTGTCGAGGCGGGACCCGCCGCCGCTCCCGTTCCAGCCAGCCTCGACCAGCGCATCCCGCCACGCCAGGAGCCGCCCGGCGACCGACCAGCCGTCCGCCGCCAGCGACCGGCTGTAGAAGCGCGCGCCGTCGTCCGCCTGCCGCAGGCGCGCCAGATACTGCGCCGTCCGCAACGCCGGCCACGCGTCCGGCCCCGACAGGCCGAGTCGCGTTTCCAGAATGGTCAGCAGCCCGGCCGGCCCGGCCACCGCGGTCCCCAGGCTGGCGTGCCGGCCATCGAACGTCTCCGGCCAGCAGGAGCCATCCAGGTGCCACCCGAATTGAACGCGCATGCGACCATCCCCGCCTGTCCGATGCGGGAATGGTCGACCGATTGTCTGAACAAAGAGTTGATGTTTCCTTCAGTCAATATCCATTGCGATCGTTTGAGTTCACGGATTGCACGAAATTACGATATCATCCTTACGGCATTCTCGCCCTACGCGCGTTCCGTGGTGGAGTGGCGTCCATGACCGACCAGCTCTCGCTGCCGCTGCCGGCCCCGCCGGAAACCGACCCGGACCTTCTGGTGCCGGCGCGCATGGTCAACGAATGGGTCTATTGCCCGCGTCTGGCTTATCTGGAGTGGGTGGAGGGTGCCTGGGCGGCCAACGCCGACACCGAAGAAGGCAAGCGCGTCCATGCCCGCGTCGATGCCGGGCGCGGCAAACTGCCGCCCCCAGAGGAGGCCGACGCGGCACCACCCTTTCAGGTCCGCTCCATCGAGCTGGCCTCCGACCGGCTGGGCCTGGTCGCCAAGATGGACGTACTGGAGGGCGAGGACGGCGTCGTCACCCCCATCGACTTCAAGAAAGGCAAGCGCCCGCACGTCGAGGGCGGCGCCTACGAGCCGGAGCGCGTGCAGCTCTGCGTCCAGGCCCTGGTTCTGGAGGACAACGGCTACCGCGTCGGCGAGGGCTTCCTGTGGTTCGCCGGCAGCCGCGAGCGGGTGCCGGTCACCTTCGACGATGACCTGCGCGCCCGCACGCACGAGGCGGCATCCGCCCTGCGTCTGGCCGCGGCGGCGCGGCGCATCCCGCCGCCGCTGGACAACAGCCGCAAGTGCGCGCGCTGCTCGCTGCTGCCGATCTGCCTGCCGGACGAGGTCAACCTGTTCCGCACCGGCGGCCCGCCGCGCACGCCGCCGCCGGCCGCCGACGCAGCGCTGCCTCTGTACGTCCAGCAGCCCGGTGCGCGGGTCGGCAAGAGGGGCGACGTGCTGGTCATCTCGGCAGAAAGCGAAGCGGATCGCGAGGTTCCGGTGGGCGAGGTGTCGGAGCTGGTGCTGGCCGGCCCGGTGTCGCTGTCCACCCCGGCGCTGCACGCGCTGGTCAAGGAGGAGATACCCATCGCCTGGATGAGCAGCGGCTTCTGGTTCCTGGCGACCACCGGCGCCCGCGGCCCGCGCAGCGCGCACGTCCGCGAGGCGCAGTACGCCGCGCGTGGCGACGCGTTCCGCCGGCTGCTGTTCGCCCGCGACTTGGTGCGTGCCAAGCTGCGCAACCAGCGCACCATGCTTCGCCGCAACTGGCGCGGGCCGGAGGCCGAACGCGAGCACGCCACCGAGACGCTGAAGCGGCTGGCCGACCGCACCGTCAAGGCCGCCGGCCTTCCCGAACTGTTGGGGGTGGAGGGCGAAGGAGCCGCGGTGTATTTCCGTGCCCTGCCGTCGCTGTTCTCGGACAAGGTGGCCGAGTTGCCCGCCTTCGCCTTCGAACGGCGGTCGCGCCGGCCGCCGGCCGACCCGGTGAACGCCTGCCTGTCGCTGTGCTACGCCCTGCTGACGCGTGCCTGCGCGACGGCACTGGAGATCGCCGGGCTCGACCCGTGGGCCGGCCTCTACCACGCCGACCGGCCGGGCCGGCCGGCTCTGGCGCTGGACTTCATGGAACCGCTGCGGCCGATCCTAGCAGATTCCACGGTGCTGACGGCGTTGAACAACGGTGAACTGTCGCCCGCCGACTTCATCACCGCCGGTCCCGGCTGCAACCTGACGCCGGGCGGGCGGCGGACGCTGATCCGCGCCTACGAACGCCGCCTGGACCAGGAAGCGTCCCACCCGCTGTTCGGCTACCAGATCTCCATGCGGCGGATGCTGCACGTCCAGGCGCGCCTATTTGCCCGGCACCTGCTGGGGGAGATCGACGCCTACCCGCATTACTGCCCGCGCTGAGAAAGGAGGTTCACATGGCCGGCAACGAGCGGCTGTACATCGTGACCTACGACATCGGCGACCCGAAGCGCGGACGGCGGGTGTTCAAGGCGATGGAGGCCTATGGCCGCTGGCTCCAGCTCTCGGTGTTCCAATGCCGGTTGACCCCGCGCCGCCGTGCCGCACTGGGGGCGCGCCTGGACGGGATCATCAAGCCCTCGGAGGACCACGTGCTGATCATCGACGTCGGCCCGGCCGACGCGGTGGACCCGCGCGTGGAGAGCCTCGGCCGCCCCTTCGAGACGATCACGCGCGAGGCGGTGGTGGTATAAGCGGCCGGGAAATCATAGACTGAAGCGCCGCCGCCCGCCACGCGAGCGGTTCGGTGCACGCAGAACCCCGGGACCCGCTCGAAAGAGCGCAGGCCTCTTGATATCAAAGGATTCTTGGACATTGTGAAGAACAAAACGGAACAGCCGGGAGCGGCTTGGCGAACCGGATCGTGGAGCGCTCGAATCCGGGCTGTTTTTCGGCTATAAAACAGCGAGGTGCAATATGCCGACTCATCCTGGGCGGAAACGCCCAGGCCTCGTTGAAGCCCGTGAGAGAGGGTCAACACAGCGGCGACCACACCTCATCCTGGGCGGAAACGCCCAGGCCTCGTTGAAGCCGGCCTGTCAGGAGCCGTCTGTGTACGACAGCCTGGCCCTCATCCTGGGCGGAAACGCCCAGGCCTCGTTGAAGCATCAGCGCCGGATAGCGCAGGGGCGTCGTGGTCTCGCCTCATCCTGGGCGGAAACGCCCAGGCCTCGTTGAAGCCCGGCTGCTGTCGACCAACCTCCACGCCGTCGTGCCGCCTCATCCTGGGCGGAAACGCCCAGGCCTCGTTGAAGCACGACGCTGCGGTCGTAGGTGCTGCCGAGAACGATGCGCCTCATCCTGGGCGGAAACGCCCAGGCCTCGTTGAAGCAGCCAGACCTTCGTCTTGGCTTCGTCCTGGCGGCAGCTCATCCTGGGCGGAAACGCCCAGGCCTCGTTGAAGCGAGATCCGAACTCGGCTTGATCTCTCGCACCACCTGCTCATCCTGGCCATCCGTTATTCGCCGTGGTTCGTTTGCCAAACGATGCGTGATAACCATAGATTATCCCACACTATTCCCCCCAAGCAGCCCTCTACCAGCCACACGGAATAACAGATAGCGGTGGGAGCGTAGTTGGATCGTAGTTCATAACGACTGCGCTTGCGTTTTGGCGGATCGCTCCCACCTTCAGCGTGCACGACCATGACGGCGCTTCCATGAGCACAATGCATCCCACCAGCATCCGCCTCGCGACGCCGGAGCAGGCAGCTTTGATCCGTCGCATCGCTGGCCTGCTGACCAAACGCCCGCATCTGGCCGAAGCGCTTCGCATCACGCTGGACGCAACCCTCGATGCCTTCGAGCGGAACACGGCCCAGCATCCACCGCCGGGATTCGCCGACATGCCGGCGGCCATCGTCGCCCTCCAGCAAACCGTGCGAGGTCTTGAGCAAACCGTGCAAGGTCTTGATGAGCGGCTCGCCCGATTGGAAGCTCCACACCCAGCCGGGATGCCGTCCCCAGTAACCGAGGAGCCCCGGCCATCAGAGAGCCAGGCGGCAGCGCGGCAGCCCCTTTGGACCTCCGGGCTCGGCAGGAACAAGCGCCTGACCGGCGCGGGCAAGGCCGAAGTGGAGCGGCGCCTCAACGCCGGCGACAGCCTGACGAGCATCGCCAAAACCCTGGAGATCACCGTGGCGGCGGTGAAGGCCCGGGCCCGCAAGCTCGCTGTGCGAGCGCCACGCCCCTCAACCGCCAAGGTCGCGGTGCCGCCGCCGGAACCCACCGCCGAGTTGACCGACGCGCAAAGGACCGCACGGTTGCGCGGCTGGTTGAGGGCCGGCATCACCGACGAGGGGCTGGCGCAGCGCCTCGGCGTGTCCCTGGAGGAAGCCGCGGCGCAGCGCCAAGCCTACGCCAACGGAGCCATCCAGGCCGAGGAGGCCCATGACGCGGCTTCTTCCCACGTCCCATCCACTTCCGCCGGCGATGAGGCACGCCCCACGCCGCCCACGCCTTGGACGGTCGGGGTGGGGCGCGCGCGCCGCTTGACGCCGGAAGGCGAGCGCCGTTTGCACGATCTCATCCGCACCGAGGCGTCGAACAGCGCCATCGCGCGCGACCTTGGCATCGACGAAAGTCGCGTGCGCCGGATCCGGCGAGCGACGGTCGACAATGGCACAGCGGCGGCGGGCAGGCGTGCGCCCGATCCGGCATGAGGGAGGCGCGCCGCGGGTCCAAGCGGATGCGGGAACCACGGGAGTGTGACGCTCAGCCATCCTGGAAAATAGAGCTAGAAAACAAGTAGCGGTTGCGCAAGGCGTCAAACCCGATGCCGGGGCACGCTTGGTGAATCGCCTCCACCCGCTGGTTTCGGTTTTCCGTATAGTTGTTGGTCCGCGCCGAGGACACATCGGCGATGGTCAGGATCTCCTTGCGCCAGCTCGGCCACTTCTGGCGCACATTGCTGAAGCACGTGCTGACCGCCTGCGGCAGGTCTTTCTGAAACCACTGTGCGTACCGGGCTTCCGCCTGGCGGCAAGATTCGCACCGCACGATTCCCCGGAACTCCAAGCCATGATGATAGGCTTGTTGCAACGGCCGGTTCGTCGCCAGATACCTGTCGAGCGCTTCCTGTTCGGTATCCGTAAGCGTGTACTTGTTCAGCAGGCTTGAAATCAATACACGACGAGCATCAACCGATATTTTAACGCCTGAGGCAAATTTTTTCGCGGCTTCCCACTGCGATTTCAGGATCATTTTTACGACATGCAGACCGCACGCGATGATTTCCTGGCGAGGCTTGACGTTTCGGACGGCTGACCGCAGCACGTCCGACATGTCCATCATGACGAACGACACGCTCTCGAGGCCATCCAACGCCCGGAAGTATTGTGTCAGCGCCGCGACGGCGTCCTTGTCCTTCTCGCCGACCGGCCAGAGATCGAACGGCCGCCTCGCCACAATGTCGGTGAGGTTGGTCATGCGCATCTTGCCCGACTGGAAGCCGTCGACCCCGAGGATGTCGGGCACCGGCAGGGTGTGGCTGCGCCTCAAGTCGGCGACGCGCTCATCGCGCAGCACGCGCACCGTCGCCTCGCTCACGCCGAAGGCACGCCCCACCTCGGCTGCCGGCCGAGCCAAGGCCTGTTTGCCGATGTTGTCGAGCGTAACCAGTGACATCCGGTGGTTCGCAGCGATCCACGGGGGCGCCGGCGTGACGGTTTTGGTCTTGGCATCCGGGTTGTCCCGGCAGGCGGGGCAAATGTAGCGCTGCGGCTTGAGATGCAGCACGGCCGGCCGGCAATTGATTGGGCAGAGCGTCACCTTGCGGGGATCGCCGTAGCCGTGGCTGACCATGCGCGACCGGCAACAGGGGCAGAAGAGTTCCTGCAGTTCCATGACGGCCGGGATGGCGTAGCTGCCATCCTCCTGCACGACGGGCGGCCCCACCAGGCGGGCGCCCCGCGGCAGTTCGACGGCGAACACGCCCTCGACCGACTGCCTCGCGGGGCTGGCGTTCGCCGCCATGATGTCCCGTTCCCAACCATCGCGCCCCCCGCCCTGCTGGCGGGGAATCGCCCTCGCGAGCACCCTGCCCGTGCGCCAGCAGGACCGCCGTTTTCAAAAGCGTGCGGCTAAGGCCTTGATCGGGAAGCCGCTTTCGGCGTCGGCCGGGACACGTCGTCGAACAGGGGCACGGTGATGCCCTGGACCACCACGCGGGCGTCCACCGGACGGTCCGGGACGAGGCGCAGGAACCGGGTCGCGCGCAGCAGGCGCCGGCCGTCGGCCGGCAGGAGCGCCGCGCTGGACCAGTGCAGGCGGTACCACTCGGCCCCGCAGACCACCGCATCGATCCATGCCCCGCTGTTTACGAGAGCGCACGGGTCGCGCAGGCGGTCAGGCCTCTGCACGTCGCGTCCGACATCCCCCGCCAGCCAGTCGTGAACGGCGAGGGCGACGTGAAGCACGGGGAGGGTCGGCTTCACCTGCCGGGTGTAGAAGTTCTGGACGTGGTGCGGTTGCTCGACGCCGGGGAACACACGAACGCCCCGCGCCAGCGGAGCCAAAACGACCACCATGGCCTCGCGCCAGTGCGTGAGCGTTTGCGGCCCGGCAGGGCTGCCATCAAGATGCTGGATCGCCGTCAACGCCACCGGGATCCGTTCGCGGACGACGCAGCGCACGGTGTCCGACAGAACCTCGTGCGCCAGGCGCAGGCTCAGACGCTTGCTCTTGTCTCCGTAAGCGCCGGTCCCGCCCACCGTGCGCATGGCCCGATAGATCCGTTCCGCGGCTTCAGCAGGGGTCTTCGGCTCGATCAACGCACCAAGGATCGCCGCCCTGGCCTTCCGGGTCACATCGGCCGGGTCCCGGCCTGCCTGGGGATCGGGATACGGAACTCGCACGATGCGGCTGGTCGCCATGGAACGCCCTCCAATGCTCGCCGAGGGGACCTCGGCGGCGAGGACGTGGGTTCCTTGGCCGAATGACAAAAATCGAAAGGATGAATGCGCCGTGGCAAAGCCCGGGTGGACAGCCGCGCATGGCCGTCTGGTCGCGCGTGCCGGCATGCCGTAGAGTTCCCGTTTGGTTCCACCCGAGGCTGAACGATGGATCTGCAACGACCACGCCACGGCGTTCTGCTGGTTCGGGACAGCGAAGGCCGGCGGCACGCCGTCCGCGCCACCGCCGTGCTCGCTGTGCACGAACTGGACGATCCCGGCACCACCGCTCTTAGTCTGCCCGCCGGCAAGTTGCTGATCCTGGACGCCGCATTCGAGGCCGTCGTCGACGCCCTGGAGTGGCCGCGTCCCGCCTGACGGCGTCGGTCACGGAGATCTCCAGCGGCCATCCCGTGGAGAGGGAGGGATTCACGATGGATCACACCGGACCGCCCGCCGCCTCCGGCAGGGGCATGGGAGGTCGACTGCAATACACATGGCAGGCATGCGCCAGACGCATTTCCGCTGGACATCGCACGAACCCTGATCCGGTTCAGCGGCCTCCGGCCGCTTCCCTCCTCAACCGGATGCCCGACCATGTCCTGCTCACCGCCCTCCCCCATCCGCCCGATGCCGGTCAACGACAACACCGGCCGGACGGTACCGTCCTTCGAGCGTCCGGCCGAGATTGCCCCCGCCAGCACGCCGGCCGACCTCCGCGACGAAGCGATCGACACGACCGGGTGCGCGATCCTCATCCCCTGGCCCGACCGGCTGCCGGTGCTGCCCGAGGAGGTTGCCGTGGTCCGCGGCTGGCTGGGCGACCTTCTCACCACCGTGCTCAGCGCCAACGACAACCAGTCGTAGCCTCCCACGCGCTCGCCGCCGCAGTCCTTGCCGGTTCCCGCGAGCCCCATCCCGTGTGCTCCCGGAGCTTTCTTCCATGACGAAGCGCGCCGCTCTCTACCTTCGCGTCTCGACCAGCCGGCAGGCCGAGAGCGACCTGTCGCTCCCCGACCAGCAACGCCAGTGCACCGCCTACTGCGAGTTGAAAGGCTGGACGGTCGCGGTGATCTTCAGCGACGGCGGTCGGACCGGCACCGACGGTGACCGACCGGGCCTGCAACGGCTGATGGACATGGCGGCCCGTCCCGACCGCCCCTTCGACGTGGTGGTCGTCCACAGCCTGTCGCGCTTCTTCCGCGACCAAGTCGAACTGGAACTCAGTTTGCGCCGGCTGCGGCGGGCCGATGTCGAACTCATCAGCATCACCCAGGAGTTCAGCGACGACCCGACGGGCGACCTGGTGAGGCGGATCATCTCCCTGTTCGACGAATTCCAGAGCCGGGAGAACGCCAAGCACACGCTGCGCGCCATGGAGGAGAACGCGCGCCAGGGCTTCTGGAACGGCTCGCAGCCGCCCCTGGGCTACAAGGTCGTCGCTGCGGAGACGCGCGGCACCAAGGAGAAGAAGCGCCTGGCGATCGACGAGGCCCAGGCGGTCACCGTCCGCCTGATCTTCGATCTCTACCTGAACGGCGACGGCCAGTCCGGGCCGCTTGGCGTCAAGGCCATCACGTCCTGGCTGAACCAGCGGGGGTTCCACACCCGCAACGGCGGCCGCTTCGCGATCAAGGCCGTCCACGACATCCTGAGGCGCACGACCTACATGGGCCTGCACTGCTTCAACCGCGTCGAGGCGAAGACCGGCCAGCGCAAGCCCGACGACAAACTCGTCCCCGTCCCCGTGCCGGCCTTGATCGATGCGGCGGCCTTCGCCCGGGTTCAGGAGAGGCTCGCCGCCCACAACCCGAAGCGGACGCCTCCACGAGTGGTCAACGGTCCCTGCCTGCTGACCGGGATCGCGGTGTGCGCGACCTGCGGCGGCGGCATGACCCTGCGCACCGGCAAGTCGGGGCGCTACCGCTACTACACGTGCGCGACCAAGGCACGTCAGGGTGACACGGCCTGTCCGGGCCGCAGCGTGCCGATGGATCTGCTGGACAGTGTGGTGCTCGGCGCGCTGTCCGATCAGCTGCTCCAGCCCGACCGCCTCGCCGTCCTGCTCGACGAGCTCGCGCAGGACACCATCCGGAACCAAGCCAAGGAGCGCGAGGCGCTGGCCGTCCTGGAGCGGACTGTGACCACCATCGATCAGAAGGCCCGCCGGCTGCTTCAATCGATCGAAGCCGGGGTGATTGACCCGCGCGACGATACAGTGCGCACGCGCATGGCGGAATTGAAGGAGGAACGGCGCCTGGCCCAGGAGGCGGTGGTGGCTGCCGCCACCCGCCTCGGCACCGGTCCGGTCGTGGTGACGCCGGCCAAGGTCGCCGCCTTTTCCGCCCTGTTGCGTGACAAGCTGGCGACCGGCCCTGTGGCCTTTCGCAAGACGTATCTGTCGCTCTTTGTCGGGCGGGTGGAGGTTGACGACGCGCTGGTGCGGGTGCTGGGTTCGACGCGACGGCTCAGCGCCGTTGTCGCCTCCGACGGCGGCGACGCCTTGCGATCGGTGCCCAGTTTTGTACGGAAGTGGCGTCCCCACGGGGATTCGAACCCCGGTTACCGCCGTGAGAGGGCGGTGTCCTAGGCCTCTAGACGATGGGGACGTCGTTCGGCGTGGGCGGTTATGTACCCAAACGCCGGACCCGGTTCAAGCTTTTTCGCACGCATCCGCGGCAGTTTTTATGAAGGCGTCCACCGCCCACCCCGGCGTGTCGAACGCCGTCACCAGACGCAGCATCGAACCATCCCAGCGGTGGCAGCGGAACCCCGCCGCCTCCAGCGCCGCCACGGCCGTGTCCGGCAGGCGCACAAACACCTCGTTGGCCTCCACCGGGAAGGCGATCTCCGCCCCCGGCAGCGCCGCCAGCCCCGCCGACAAACGATCGGCCATGGCGTTGGCGTGGCGCGCCAGACGCAGCCACAGGCCGCCGGCAAGCCACGCCTCCAGCTGCGCCGAGACGAAGCGCATCTTCGACAGCAAATGTCCGCCGCGCTTGCGCAGGAAGCCCAGATCCTCGGCCAGCGCCGGGTTGAAGACCACCACCGCCTCCGCCGCCAGACAGCCACCCTTGGTGCCGCCCAGCGACAGCGCGTCCACCCCCGCCCTCCAGGTCAACTCCGCCGGCGAACAGCCCAGGCGCGCCACCGCGTTGGCGAACCGCGCGCCGTCCATGTGCACCGCCAGCCCGGCGCGGTGCGCCACATCGGCCAGCGCCGCCACCTCCTCCGCGCGGTAGATCGTGCCGGCCTCGGTGGCCTGCGACAGGCTGAGCGCCGCCGGCTGCACCCGGTGCACGACACCGATGCCCGCCCCGGCCAGCGCCCGCTCAAGCGTCTCCGGCGCCAGTTTCCCCGCCTCGCCCGGCAAACCGACCAGCTTGGCGCCACCGGTGAACAGCTCCGGCGCGCCGCACTCGTCGACGGCGATGTGCGCCTCCTCGTGGCAGTAGACAGCGCCGTAGGATGGTGTCATCGCCGCCAGCGCCAGCGAATTGGCCGCGGTGCCGGTGGCCACCGGGAACACCGCCACCTCGGTCTCGAACAGCGCGGCGAGTTGCGCCGTCAGACGCTCCGTCCACTCGTCGGCGCCGTAGGACGAGGCGGTGCCGCGCGCCGCCAGCGCCAGCGCATCCACCACCTCTGGCGCCGCGCCCGCCACGTTGTCGCTGCGGAAATCGTATCCGGTCATGGCAGCACCGCCGCTTTCCCAGTGGTCACCGCCGGCACGACGCCGCCGGTGCGCGGATCGAGGATGTAGAGCTGGTCCGGGCCGTCCGGCACCGTCACGCGGAACACCAGCCGGTTGCCGGCCGGCACCAGTTCGCCGATGCGGGTGCCGCTGGGCAGACCAAGAGCCACGACTCCGCCGGTGACCGGCGGCAGGGGCCGCTCATCGGGCGCCGCTTCGCGCGGTTGCTGCTGCTCCGCGGTGTGGCGGGAGAAGCGCTTGACCGCCTCGATGCCCAGATAGGCATAGCCGGCCAGGATGAACACGCCCATGATGATCAGGGCCGCCTTGAGAACGCGCACGGTTTCGGTCCAATCTCCGAGGATTATGCAGAACGACGAACGACCCACCCCAGGCGGACGGCTGCACACCGTCGCCGTTCCCGACACCGCAGCGGGCGAACGCCTCGACAAGGTGCTGGCCGCCGGCATCGACGACCTGTCGCGCTCGCGCGCCCAGGCCTTGTTGGAGCAGGGCCATGTCCGCTCCGACGGGCGGACCATAACCGACGCCTCGCAGAGGGTCAAACCCGGCCAAAGTTTCGACGTTTTCCTCCCCGAAGCTGAGCCCGCGACGCCTAAGGCGCAGGATATCCCGCTCCAGGTGGTCTACGAGGACGACGACGTGCTGGTGCTCGACAAACCCGCCGGGCTGGTGGTCCATCCGGCCGCCGGCAACCCGGACAACACGCTGGTCAACGCGCTGCTCGCCCATTGCGGCGACAGCCTGTCGGGCATCGGCGGCGTCAAGCGGCCGGGCATCGTCCACCGACTCGACAAGGACACCAGCGGCCTGATGGTGGTCGCCAAGAACGACCGCGCCCACCACGCGCTGACCGAACAGTTCTCCGGCCGCTCCTTGAGCCGTACCTATCAAGCGCTGGTGTGGGGTGTGCCGACGCCCAAACAGGGACGGATCGAGGGCAACATCGGCCGCTGCCCCACCGACCGCAAGAAGATGGCCGTGGTCACCGGCGGCAAACCGGCGGCCACGCGCTACACCGTGCTGCGATCCTTCCATGGCGCCGCGGCGCTGGTGGAATGCACGCTGGAGACCGGGCGCACGCACCAGATCCGCGTGCACATGACGCACATCGGCCATCCGCTGGTCGGCGATCAACTGTACGGCCGCAGCCGCTCCACCCGCGCCCGCGGCTCCAAGGGGGGCGTCAAGGCGACACCGCTGCCGGAACCCCTGCGCGGCGCCGTTGTTGGCTTTCCCAGGCAGGCCCTGCACGCCGTAGGCCTGTCCTTCGTGCACCCGCGCACGGGCGAGCGGCTGCGCTTTTCCGTCGATCTGCCGGACGATCTGCGCGCCCTGATCCGGACCTTGGAATGATTATAAAGAGGCTATACCCATGCCTCCGGCTTGGTTATTGTAAGGGGTGGCGGGAACGCTGCGGCGTGGCATACTTGAAGTCCAAAACGGTCTGGTGCTCGTAAAAGGCATATAAGAGACCGAAGAGAGGGTTAGACATGGCGACACTGTCCAGCGTCCCGGTCATCAGTGCGGAAAGCAATCTCTCGCGCTACCTGCAGGAAATCCGCAAATTTCCGATGCTGGCGCCGGAGGAGGAGTACATGCTCGCCAAGCGCTGGCAGGAGCATGAGGATTCCAACGCCGCGCACAAGCTGGTGACCAGCCACCTGCGCCTTGTGGCGAAGATCGCCATGGGCTACCGCGGCTACGGCCTTCCGCTGTCCGAACTGATCTCGGAGGGCAACGTCGGCATGATGCAGGCGGTCAAGCGCTTCGACCCCGACCGCGGCTTCCGGCTCGCCACCTACGCCATGTGGTGGATTCGCGCCGCCATCCAGGAATACATCCTGCACTCCTGGTCCTTGGTGAAGATGGGCACCACGGCCGCGCAGAAGAAGCTGTTCTTCAACCTGCGCAAGCTGAAGGGCCAGATGCAGGCTATCGAGGAAGGCGACCTCAGCCCCGAGCAGGTGACCCAGATCGCCACCAAGCTGGAAGTGCCGGAGCAGGACGTCGTCAACATGAACCGGCGTCTGGCGGCTCCCGATCACTCGCTGAACGCGCCGCTGCGCGCCGAGAGCGAGGGCGAGTGGCAGGACTGGCTGGTCGACGAAACCTCGAACCAGGAGATCAGCCTCGCCGAGAACGAGGAGCTGGGCAAGCGCCGCAAGCTGCTCCAGTCGGCGATGACCGGCCTCAACGAGCGCGAGCGCGACATCCTGGTCGAGCGCCGGCTGCGCGACAACCCCACCACCCTGGAGGATCTGTCGCAGAAGTACGGCATCAGCCGCGAACGCGTCCGCCAGATCGAGGTGCGCGCCTTCGAGAAGCTGCAAAAGGCTATCAAGAACGCGGCGCTGGAGCAGAAGCTGGCGGGGTGAGCGGACGGCGCGGACGGCGCGCGGGTCAGTCCCCGCCGGTCCGCCCGAACCAGATGCTGACCAGGGCGGCCAGCGCCACCAGCGCCAGGAAGCCGTTGACCGCGATGAGCAGCACCGGCGGGATGCGCGGCGTGTCGGGGTGCGGCGGCGGCGGGCCGGCAAAAATCTGACGCCAGATCGCCGCGCCGAAGCAGAACGCGCTGAACGCCACCAGGATGGTGCCGACGCCCCAGATGCCCCACTCCGGGATGACGCCGGCCAGCAGCTTCTTGGCACCGACACCGCTCGCCAGCGCCGCCAGCCCGGTGCGGACCCACGCCGCGTAGGTGCGTTCGGCGGCGAAGACCGTGCGGTCGGCGGCCAGTTGGGTGCGGCGGTCGGCGCTGTCCTGGGGTTGGCTTGGCGGTTTGTCCTGCGGCGGCTGCGTGTCCATGCCGACGTCCCTTGAACCGATCATCGGGCAGGGAACGGGGCGGGCCGCCGATTGTTCACGCCCGGCTGTGCCCGGACGGCCAATTTCTTTCAAATCACTACGGGCGAGTCACGGCGGGCAAGTCATGCCAGCGGCGCTTGATCGCTTCCATCGAGCGCCGCCGGTAAAACCCGACAGATCAATGCGATAGCTTTCGCCCTTTGCCACGGGCAAAGGGCTGCCGCCAGCGCTTTTGGAACAAAAGCGCGATAGGCATTGATCGAAAGGGTGATGCGGACGACGCCTTCAGGCGTTGGCCGTATCACTGGACAGCGGCCGAGCCGACGTCTCCAGCGCCATCATCGAAGCCGTCACCGGCAACGTCCGGCCCCCATTCCTGCACCAGCGCAACCTTGCGCTGCTTCAGCGCGTCGATGCGCCCCTCGGAGCGCATGACCTCGGTGTTCGCCACCGCCGGCGGGATACCGAAATAGAACGCCCACCCAACCGCGGCGGCGCCGTACACCACCAGCCAGGTCAGCGGATCGGCAAACAGCTTCAGCGCCGCGGTGACGCCGCCGCCGTGCTTCCACAGGTCGATGGCGTAGGGCAGGCAACCGCAGAAGTTCAACCCGCCAACGGTGATCGGCGCCGGCTTCTCCGGATCGCGATCGGTCACATAGGCGACCATGGTCGGGATCATGCCCAGACCGAACAGGATGGTCGTCGGCAGCACCACCAGCCCCGCCGGCAGCAGGAGCAGCAGGAGGGTCCAGATGCTCAACCGCTTCTTCTTGCGCTTTGCGGCGCCGCGCGGGGGAGGTTTCTTCGCCATGGGTGCGTGTCTCTTCCGGTCTAGAAGGCGAAGTACAGAATGATGCCGGCCACCAGCAGCGTCGAGACGACGCTGGAGGCGATGGCCGCCACCTGACGCCCGGTCGATGCGATGATGCCTTCGCGGTCACCGGCGGTGTGCCGCAGCCGCTCGATCTCGGCGGTGGCCTCGCGGTAGGCGATCTGCGCCGCCTCGAACTCGGCCTTGTCGCGGCGCAACGCGTCGGGATCGTCGACGATCTTCAACAGTTCGGCCAACCGGCCGTTGTGCGCCGCGGAGTCGGCGTGGCGGCGCACCTCCTCCTGCTGCGCGCGGTTGTGGAAGCGGCGGAACGCCGGGTCGAGCATCGACGCCACCCACGCACACAGGTGCGGCAGCGGCTCGGTGCCGGTGCGCACCTGCACGTCGGCAAGGATGGTCAGCATGGCGATGATGCGGCGCATCGGGTCGATGCTTGCTGCAAGCTGGCCGTACAGGATCTCCTCGGTGCGCTTGTGGCGGGCGGCGAGGAAGGCGGCGATGTGACGGTCGATGGGGTCCTTGTTGCGCTCGCCGCTGGACGCCGTCCACTCCAGCCCGCGCAGCACCTCGGCGGGCGTCACCGGGTACTGGTTCACCACCAGCGGGCTGATGCAGGGCATCGCCGGGTTCACCTCGTACAGCACACGCTCCAGCCCCAACCCCGGCGCGGTGCGGTCGAGGAAGGTGCGCAACTGGTCGAAGCTGTGCACCAGCGGCACGAATTCCGGCCTGAAGTCGGTCTGGACGCTCACCCAGAACATGGGCAGCTGGTTGCCGATGATCTCGGCGACGGACTGCGGCGACTCGCCGCGCAGGAACGCCTCGGCCAGCGCCGGGCCGACGCCGTCGGGCAGCACCGCCTTGCCTCGGTAGCGGATGGGGGCCGCCGGGTCGAGCGCCATGCAGACGCGCGCCACCAGCCGGTCCGTGGCGCTGCCGCCCTTGCCGGTCGACGCGGTCTGGATGGCGTTGGCGACGGCGTCGGCGCGGACCTCGTCGGCCATGCTGCGGCGCAGCCACTTGTCCAGTTCGCCGCTCTCGATCACCGGGGTTGCCGGCACCGGCGTGCGGCCATAGGCGCGCGACAGCGTGCGGCAATACCAGTACTCCTGCCCCTGGAACTCCATGGGGCGCGCCGCACGCTTGGGGATCTGCGGCTGCTTGGGGCTGAGGCGGCGGCCCGACAGCCAGAGGTCGAGGTCGTTGAGCGTCCAGCGCTGCTTGGGATCGTCCACCAGCAGGCCGCGGACCACCTCGCCAATGGCGAGCGGCAGGCGCATCTGCCCGACCAGCGCCGGGTACGAGCCGCGCTCGATCTTAGCCTGGATCAGCGCCTCGTCGTCCAGCCCGGCCGCCGGGTTGCGGCCCAGCATCAGGATCAGCAGCGTGATGCCCAGCGAGTAGAGGTCGTCGCTGATGGTGCCCGTGCCGCGGCCGGACGGCATCGCCATGCCGCGCTCGATGGTTTCCAGCAGGACCGGCTGGCCGTAGCCGGGCGGCGCCGACACGCCCTCGCCCAGCATCAGCGTGCCGGACGCCAGATCGCGGTAGAAGAAGTTGGACGGCCGGATGGCACCGTGCACCACGCCACGGCTCGACAGCTCCTTCAGCGCGCTGACGACCTGCTGCACCACCTGACGGGTCAGTTGCTCCTCAGGCATGGGCTCGATCGGCTCGGCCAGCGAGTTCATCAGCCGGCGGCCGGCCGGCTTCTCGAACACCATGCAATAGCGCCGCGCGTTGTCCGGCGGCCAGTCGATCACGCCCCAGTCAAGCAGCTTCATCAGCGCCGGGTTGTCGACGTTGGCGAAGGTGGACACCACGTCGGCACGCGGCAGCACCGCGCCGTAGCAGATGATGGCGAAGGGCTCGGTGCCCTTGCCGCGCAGCGAACGCGCCGCGAAGGCGTTGCCGCCCACCGCGTTGAGCCCGGCCAGCGGCGTGCCCGGCACCACCTCGTAGCGTTCGGCGAGTTTGACCGAATCACTCGACATGGCGACGGTCTCTCGATACGCGGTCTGGGCGTCGGGCGGTGTGGGGAGTTATTTTCCTCGGTCTCGGCACGCGGCGGGGCCTAGCTAGCGTCGATGAGGGAAAATAGCCGTTTCATGAGGCGCGGTCGAGTGCGGCGGCGCGGCAAAGCGCCGCTCCCGGCGGGTGTCGCCTGCGCGCAGCTTGGCTCGACGGGAAAGGGGAAAGACCGTACAAATATACTCGCCACACGGGAATGGTCCCGGACGGCACACTGGAGGGTAAGACCATGCGGAAACGCTGGCGTCTTAGCCTTAAGGTTCAGGTGACGGCGAAGGGATTCAGGGTCCGCTTCGCCGTCGAGTACCTGAACGAACACGGCGGGGAGGTCCGGGAAACCGGGCCTCCCTCCCCTCCAAGATAGGGCAGACGGGACACCGATGCAACGGGGAGAGCGGAGCCCCCTCCCCCTATCAGTCGGCGAACGGGTCGTGCATGAGGATGGTGTCGTCGCGCTCGGGGCTGGTGGACAGCAGCGACACCGGGCACTGGATCAGCTCCTCGATGTGGCGGACGTACTTGACCGCCTGCGCCGGCAGCTCGGCCCACGTGCGCGCACCCTGGGTGCTTTCCTTCCAGCCCTCGAAGGTCTCGTAGATCGGCTCGACGCGCGCCTGGGCGCTCTGGCCGGCCGGGAAATAGTCCAGCTCCTGGCCGTCCAGGCGGTAGCCGACGCACACCTTGATCTCGTCGAAGCCGTCCAGCACATCCAGCTTGGTCAGCGCGATGCCGTCGATGCCGCCGGTCTTGATCGCCTGACGCACCATCACGGCGTCGAACCAGCCGCAGCGGCGCTTGCGCCCGGTGACCGTACCGAATTCGCGGCCGCGCTCGCCGATCTTGTCGCCGATCTCGTTGAGCTGCTCGGTCGGGAACGGGCCGGAGCCGACGCGCGTCGTGTACGCCTTGCAGATGCCCAGCACGAAGCCCACCGCCCGCGGCCCCATGCCGCACCCGGTGGCGGCGTTGCCGGCCAGTGTGTTGGACGAGGTGACGTACGGGTAGGTGCCGTGGTCGATGTCGAGCATCGAGCCCTGCGCGCCCTCGAACAGGATGCGCTTGCCGGCGCGGCGCAGCTCGTCCAGGCGCTTCCAGACCACCGCCATGTAGGGGAGGATCTTCGGCGCGATCTCCTTCAGCGGACCCATTAGGTCTTCCGCCTTGATCTCGGTCGCACCGAGGCCGCGCAGCGAGGCGTTGTGGTGGAACAGCAGCTGCTCGACCTTCTCGGCCAGCACCGTCTCGTCCGTGAGGTCGCACAGGCGGATGGCGCGGCGCGCCACCTTGTCCTCATAGGCCGGGCCGATGCCGCGGCCGGTGGTGCCGATCTTCGAGGCACCGCGCGCCTCTTCACGGGCGCGGTCGATGGCGCCGTGGATCGGCAGGATCAGCGGCACGTTCTCGGCGACCAGCAGGTTCGACGGGTTGACGTCGACACCCTTCTCGCGGATGCCGTCGACCTCCTTGAGGAAGGCCCACGGGTCGAAGACGACGCCGTTGCCGATCACCGACAGCTTGCCCGGCCGCACCACGCCCGAGGGCAGCAGGCTCAGCTTGTAGGTCACGCCGTTGATCACCAGCGTATGGCCGGCGTTGTGGCCGCCCTGGAAACGGACGACGACGTCGGCCCGGCTGGACAGCCAGTCGACGATCTTGCCCTTGCCCTCGTCGCCCCACTGGGCGCCGACCACCGCCACATTGGCCATGTCAGTCTCCGAAAAAGAACGGGTGTGTTCCCTAGGGAACAATTGGTTCGCTACTCCGCCGACGACACCGTGCCGCCGGTATACACATGGCTGCACGCCAGACGCCGGGCTTCGCTCCGCTCGTCCGCCGCGGGCTCCAGCCCGGCCACCGTCACCCAGCCCTGGGCGCGCAGGTCCGCCGCGGTCCCGACCGGGGTGCCGTGCGGCACGAAGACCCGCTTGGGCGCGGTCGGCGCCGGCACGGCGCGCAGAACGCTGTCCATATAGAGGGTGAACCCGGTGGCGGGCTCGCCCTCGTCTTCGCCGCCCGAGCGGATGCCGGCGCGATAGCGCCCGCCGCCGCCCAACTCGCCGCGCACGCCGCGGGCGAACAGGGTGAAGCTGAGGCCGGTCTGATATTCGAAGCCGCGGTGCTCGACCAGGTCCACGGTGACCGTCAGGTCCGGCCGCGCGGCGCGGATCAGCCGCACCACCTCGGTCAACCGCCGGCGATCCTTCTCGGCCGCTTCGGGAAGCGCCAAACCAGCCAGCGCCGCCATGGCGCGCTCGGCCGGGCCGGACGCGGCGATGAGCTTTTCCAGCAACTCCGCCGCCGGACCGCCCACAGCAGCCACCGCGGCGGCGTCCTTGCGGTCGAGCGCGGCGCGCAGCGTCGCGGTGGTGTCGTCGTCCAACCCCAGCGCCCGACAGACCAGCGGCACCATGGTCGGCACGCAGAGGTCCACGGACAGGTGACGCACGCCCACGGCGTCCAGCGCGCCGGCCGCCAGCAGGACCACCTCGGCGTCGGACTCGGGCTGGAGGACGCCGATGATCTCGACGCCGACCTGGGCGAACTGCCGCTCGGGCCGCATCTGCGAGCCCTTCACGCGCAACACCTGCCCGGCGTAGCACAGGCGCAGCGGGCGCGCGGACTTGGCGAGGCGCGTGGTGGCGATGCGGGCGATCTGCGGCGTCATGTCGGCGCGCACGGCCATCATGCGCTGCGACAGCGGGTCCATCAGGCGGAATGTCTGCTTCGCCATGGCGACGCCGGAGCCGGACAGCAAGCTCTCCTCGAACTCCACCAGCGGCGGTTTCACGCGCTCATAGCCATAGGCGGCGAACGCCGCCATCAGGCGCTCGATCGCCGCGGCTTCGTGCGCGGCCTCGAGCGGCAGCACGTCGTGCAGGCCTGCGGGCAGCAGCGCGGAACTGGACGGGTTGGGCATGGCTCGAGCGGGTTCGTTCATGGTCGGCGTGCACGGCACGATTGGTCAGCGTGCGCAGCACGGGCGCACGGAGGCGGTCAATAAACGACACGCCGCTTCCGTGCAAACGGAAAAGCCCGCATGCCCCCTATGCCGCCGCGGATAAGCAGGCCGTGACATGAGAAACCGTCTAAAGTTTGTCATTGAATTTATCCGAAAAAAGTCCGAATCCTGAACTGTTGCAGGGCACAGCGGCGAGACGGCGGACAATGGCGGGGATCCGCAGCAGCAGCTACGAGGTCCAGCTCTACCAGCAGGACCACTGGGTCATCGACTGCCGGTTCGATGCCGAAGCGGAGGCGCGCGCCTACGGCAAGAAGATCATTTCGGCCGGCAAGATCGAAGGTTTCCGCATCGTCCGCGACTGGAAGCGCCCCGACGGACGCCATGTCGAGACGCAGATCTGCGAGGAATTCCGCGCGGTCTCCAACGCCATCACCATCTCCCCTCTCGACGAGGCGCCGGCCGTCTGCCGCAAGGCGGAACAGACCTACGCCGTCGAGAGCCGCATGGCGATGAACCGCCTGCTGCGCGGCTATGTCGAGCGCATGGTCGTGACCCCCACCGAGATCATGCACAATTACCAGGAGCTGAAACGCCTCCTGGACAAGGACAACATCGTGCCGGCGGCGGTCGGCCGCGTCGCCGCGCTGCAAGCGGAGTCGAGCGGCCAGGACAGCCGCTCGCGGCGCGACGAGCTGTACGGCTTCGTCAACGAAGTGACCGAAAAGGCGCGCCGCGCCTCGGCGCGCGAGGATCTGCCGCAGATCTCCGACAGCGGCTTCCGTCCGGCCTTCGAGGCGCTGGGCGCCAAGGAGACGCCGGAGGATCGCGACTTCTACGCCCGCGTGGTGCTGTCGCGCGACCTCGTGCAGATGCGCAACTGGCTGGCCAAGCTGGACTTCCTGTCCGAGTTGGTGCGCGAGGATGGCGGCCTGACCGACGAGCCGCTGACGCTGATCGACGGCGTCATGGCCGACGTGCTGGGCGCGCCCTCCGTGGCGCAGGAGCTGCTGGGCACTCAGCGCAACCTGGCCGAGGCGCTGTGCAACCTGATCGACCTGTCGCGCGGCCGCCTCGACGCCACCCACCGCGGCGAGGAAGACCGCGCCCTGCACCTGAGCGAGCTGCTGGCCTTCAATGCGCTGGACGCGACCCGGCTGGTCATCGTCGACCTCGTGCGCCGGCAGCTCAAGAGCGCGCAGCCGCTGTACCGCAACGATCCCGCGGCCGAGCGCGACGCCTTCGACATGGTGCTGGGGCGCGTGCTGTCGCCGGAGGGCGTGATCGGCGGCGGCGGCATGGCGGAGGCGCTGATCCAGCGCTACATGCGCTTCCTCGAAGCCGGCGGCGCCACCGGGCGGCGGCAGGCGATCAACGACGTGCTGGCCCGCCTCGCCGACGCCAAGGACCGTGTCCGCTTCCTGCTGGCGCTGTCCGACTCCGACCTGGGCCGCCAGCACGCCGAGGACATCGCCGGCATCCTCCAGCAGCTCACCGGCGACCCGGCGGCGGCGGCCCGCTTCGTCGACCGCGCCCAGCCGATCAAGGTCAACCTGGAGCAGCTCACCAAGCTGTTCGCGCAAATCGTCGAATCCACCGCACCCGAGCCGCTGCGCACGCGGATCGGCGACAACGTTGACGATCTGCTGTGCGCCTACATCGTCAACAGCAGGGTGGTCGAGCGTCTGGACAACCCTGCCGACATCCTGCGCCACCGCGCCAACCGGCTGATCCAGCTCTGCGCGCCGGGCACGCTGCGCAGCCGCAAGGCGCTGGACATGGTGCGCCAGCACGTCGTCAACCATCTGCGCCAACCCAACTTCGAGCGGCGCTATGTCGAGGACATCGTCGATCCGGCCATGCAGGCCAAGCTGCTGCGCGATTTCTTCAAACTGCTGGGCGACGCCGGGTTCCGGTAAGGCTCACGTCCGCACCGCCTTGACCCGCTCGATCAGAAGGCGGGCGGCCTCGTCGGCGGCGTGCTTGTCCAACTCGCGGTGGCGCGCCCGCAGGGCCTCGGCGGCCACGTCCAGAGCCACCAATTCCCCCATGCGCCCGACCATGAAGCTGTAGGCGTAAAAAACCGCGGATGCGTCTTCGTCCGTCAAACAAACCATCTGCCAGCCACTGAACCGGCCCAAAACCAGGGGTATGGAGAGAATGGCACACAACTGGTGACAGCGACTTGATAAAGATTAACCAAAGCGCATCTGGCTTAAAATTTTCGCACAACGCTTGCAGTTAAGACAAAGATAGAATTGCCTCACTGTTCGGAACCGCCGTTGCGGGTATGAATTTTCCTCCCGCAAGGCGCCGCCGTCAAGCGGCATAACACTGCATGCCGCGCAACACAATCCGTATCACAAGCCTACTCTGTCGCAGGGCCGGACGGCCCGACCCGTGATACAATACATTTGTGCGCAAAGTTCCGGCGCATTGCTACGTAACACGGGACGTGCCACATGGCCGACACACCCACCATGAGCCTTCGGGTTCCACACAACGCCGAAATGCGCAAGGCCCTGCGGGAAGCGGCCAAGGCGATGCGGCAGGGGCAGGTCTCGGCCGAGGCTCTGCTGGCGTGGCTCGCCAGCCGGCTGTCGACCGACCATGGCTTGACGGAACGCGTCGAGGCCATCGAGGGACGGCTCGCCGCCTTGGAAACCGCCATGGAGCGGCAGCATCCCGCCCAGACACACACGTTGTTCCGTCACGCCGCCAAGGGCGATTGACCCTACCCCGCCCTACCCGGCCCGGCCGGTGAGCGCGCGGTAGAACATTTCGATCTCGACGAGGCGACCCGCCTGATCGTAGCGCCCGAGATCGACCGCCACGCGCGGGCGCCGCTCACCGGCGGCCAGCCGCAACGCTTCCACCAGCGCACCGACGTCCTCCAGCGGCACCAGTTCCGCCGGGAAGCCGGGCAGGATCGCCTCGGCCCCGGCGGTGCTCGTGGCGACGACCGGCAGGCCGGCGTCCAGCGCCTCCAGGAACACCAGCCCGAACGGCTCCTCGCGCGACGCCGAGACGAACAGGTCGAACGCCTGATAGAGGTCGCGCGCGTCGCTGCGAAAGCCGGTGAAGACCACGCCGGGCGGGGCGCTTTGTTCCAGCCGGGCGCGTTCCGGCCCATCGCCGACGATCACCAACCGCGCGTCCGGCAGCGCCGCGCGGCGGAACGCCTCGATCAGCAGGTCGGCGCCCTTTACCGGGATCAAGTGGCCGACGAAACCGATAACGAAAGTCTTCTCCCCCGCCCCGAATTCGCCGCGCAGCCGCGCCACCTCGGCGACGTTCAGCCGCCGGTGCGGCTGGTACCACAGATCGATGCGGGCGACCCGCCCCTTGTAATCCGGCGAGACGCCGGAGCGCTGCCAGTCCGTCGTGCAGATCAGCCCGGCGGCATCGCGGAAGGACTTGTGCCGATAGTCGAGGTGAATGGTCGCGGCGACCGGCACCCGGCCGGCCAGTTTGGGCAGCAGGCGGCTCGCCCGGCCACCGTGCGCGTGCACCACGTCCGGCTTGAAGCGGCGCAGCGCCGCCCAGGCCTGGAGCCTCCAGAACGGCCACCGCAGGCTGACGACGCGCACCCCCGGATCGAGCCAGTCACGGATCGACACGCCGTTGCCGTCGGCGCAGTCGCTCCGCAGCATCAGCACCACGTCGTGCGTCTTGGCCTGGGCGTTGACCAACTCCGCGACGTGCCGCTCGGCGCCGCGGAAGCCCTTGGACAGAATTGCCTGGAGGATGCGCACGCCCGGTCAGCCCTACAGGGGAAAGTGGCCCGGACGATAGGAGGTGCGCCGAACAGCGTCAACGGCCGGCGGACGGCTGGCCGCACCAGTGGTTTGCGCGTGGGATTCAACGCCGCGCTTGCGCTTGCCACCCATCGGCATTAGGATGAGATTCCTCGTCAGCAGAGGTGCGTCCGCGCGATGCCGAGCGGATGAGACACACCGTTGAATCGTGTCTCATAGCGTCTCGTTCCGTCTCATCCGACATCGCCGAACGGATGCAACACTCCATCGAATCGCGTTTCATAGCGTTGCATTGTGTTTCATCCATCATCGCCGCACCCAACCAAGGCATTGATTTTCAACAAAACCCACGGAGTGCCACCGAAGCGCCAATGCAACACCGGAGGTCCCGAATGCAATACGGCGTTTCCTGCCGGACAGGAGTTCGCCCTAACACGCGATGGTGGCCGGCGGGCGGCTGGCGATGATCTGGTCGATGGCGCAGGTCAGCACCGGCTCGCCATGCTGGTTGGAGGTCGTGTAGGCGCAGCGCACGATGCCCCGGCCACCACGGCGCGAGGGGCGCAGTTCCACCACCTCGACCCGCACGCGCAGCGTGTCGCCGGGGCGCACCGGGCGTAGCCAGCGCACCTCGTCCATGGCGCCGCTGCCCAGGCTGGTGCCGTCCAGCACGCCGGTGGCCAGCAGCAGGCGGAAGGTCAGCCCCAGCGTCTGGAAGCCGCTGGCGATCAGGCCGCCAAACGGCCCTTCGCCAGCGGCTTGGGCGTCGATGTGGAAGGCTTGCGGGTCGAAGGTCAGCGCGAAGTCGATGATCTGCGACTCAGTGACGGTGATGCCGCGTGTCTCGATGACGTCACCGACCGCGAACTCCTCGAACCAGCGCCCCGCCATCGCGTCCTCCTCAGTAGGTTTTCTCGTAGTACAGCACGCCGCTCAGCGGGTTCTGATAATAGGCAGAGATCTCATGAAACCCCAGGCTGCCATACAGCGCGCGCGCCGCCTCCAGGTGGGCCAGCGTGTCCAGGCGCATGGCGCGATGGCCGCGCTCAAGACCGATCGCGACGATTCGCTCGGCCAGCCGGTGCCCGGCGCCGCTGCCGCGGAATTCCGGACGCACGTAGAGGCGCTTCATCTCGCAGATGCCGTCGCCGAGCGGACGCAGGCCGACGACCCCGGCCACCGCGCCGCCGACACGGGCGAGCAGAAGCTCCCCCGCGGGCGGAGCGTATTTGCCGGGCAGCGTCGCCAGTTCCTCGTCGAAACCCTGGAAGCACAGGGAGACGTTCAGCGCCCGCGCGTACTCCTGGAACAGGGCGCGGACGTGGCCGATGTCGTCCGGCCCCTCGGCCGGTGTGATGGTAACGATCGAGCCCTCCGGCTCAGACATGAATGACGCCTTCCAGATAGAGAACGGCTGTACCGCCGATCTTCACCCGGTCGCCGACCAACTCGCAAGCGAGATTGCCGCCGCGCGCCGACACCTGCCGCGCCGACAGAATCGTCTTGCCCAAACGCTGCGCCCAATAGGGGATCAGCGCGCAGTGGGCGGACCCGGTAACCGGGTCCTCCGGGACGCCCTTGGCCGGCGCGAAGAAGCGCGAGACGAAGTCTACGCCCCCTTCTCCCGGCGCCGTGACACTGACGGCGAAGCGGTCGAGCGCCGCGAGCCGCGCCATATCCGGCGTCAGCCCTCGGACGATCGCCGGATCGTCATAGACGACGAGGTAGTCGCGCCCGCCGAGCACCGCGGCCGGCGCCGGCCCGCCGAGCGCGGCGAGCAAGTCCGGGTGCGGGTCGAGCGGGACCGGCGGCCGGGCGGGGAAGTCGAGGGTGAACCGCTCCCCCTCTCGCGTCACCGTCAGCTCACCGGCCTGCCGGGTGGTGAAGGCGAAGCGCTGCCGCCCCGGCTCCAGCACCGTGGCGATCACGAACGCCGTCGCCAGCGTGGCGTGGCCGCACAGATCCACCTCGACCGCCGGGGTGAACCAACGCAGTTCGCACGCCTCGCCGTCGCGAACGAAGAAGGCCGTCTCGGCCAGATTGTTCTCCGCCGCGATGGCGAGCAGCGTGGCGTCCGGCAGCCACGCCTCCAGCGGGACGACGGCGGCCGGGTTGCCGGCGAAGACGGCGTCGGCGAAGGCGTCCACCTGATAGATCGGCAAGCGCATGGCGCTCACTCCTTCCAGAACGGCTTGGTGCCTTCCAGGTCGGCGTCGGCGCGGCTGACGCCGATGTCCTTCAGCAGATGGTCGTCCAGCCGCATCAGCGCCTGCCGCTGCCTCCACCGGCCGTACCAGACCAGCGTGGCCTCGGCCCCGCCCCAGATGCCGCGGGCGACGACGGTGGCAGCGGCACGCAGAGAGGCCAGGAAAGGCGACGGGGACGAGCCGGTCGGGCGGGCCACTTCATTGGTGCTCATGCAAACCTCCATCATCACTGCAATCGGGTCCAGGGTACCGAGACAATGTGGATTATGACGGCGCAATTCGCAGGGTCAATGCCGATATTGTCACCATTACATTTCCGTGAGCGGATGTATCGGCGCGAACACACCCGTTCGAACAGGCCAACTCAGCCCTATTTTCCGCCGAACCATGCCGAATGGCCAAAGGAGAGACAATCGAACCTGTCTTGCGGTGGTCCTACCAGATTGTCTATATTGTCTCCATGACAAGCTGGACACCCGACCTCTCCGGCCGCGCCGGCCCCCGCTACCGCGCCATCGCCGATGCCCTGGCGGAGGATGTCGCCAGCGGCCGCCTGCCGCCCGGCGCGCGCCTGCCGACGCATCGCGACCTGGCGTTCCGGCTGGGCGTCACCGTCGGCACTGTCACCCGCTCCTACGCCGAGGCGGAGCGGCGCGGTCTGATCGGCGGCGAGGTCGGACGCGGCACCTTCGTCCAGGGCCACCAGCCGCCCTTGTCCCACGACTCGCTGGCGTGGCACCGCCCGCCCGAGACCTCGGTCATCAACATGACGGTGGTCACCCCCATCCAGAACGGCGCCGAGCAGGCCCTGGCGCAAACCCTGATGACCATCGCCGCGTCGGGGACGGCCGAGCAACTGGTGACCTACGCGCCGCACGCCGGCCTGCCGGCGCACCGCGCCGCGGCGGCGCAGTGGCTGGTGCGCCAGCACCGGGTGGTGGCCGGGCCGGAGTCCGTGCTGGTGACCACCGGCGCGCAGAACGGCATGGCCGTGGCCATGGCGTCGGTGGCGCAGGCCGGCGACGTGGTGCTGACCGAGCGGCTGACCAACTACGGCATGCGCGGGCTGGCGGCGACGCTGCAACTGCACCTGGAAGGGGTGGCGCTGGACGAGCACGGGCTTATGCCCGACGCGCTGGAGTCGGCCTGCCGGCGCCTGGCGCCCAAGGCGCTGTACATCGTGCCGACGTTGCAGAACCCCACCGGCTCGGTCATGCCGCTGGCGCGCCGCGAGGAGATCGTCAGCATCTGCCGGCGCTACGGCGTCGTCATCATCGAAGACGACGTCTTCGGCTTCCTGGTCAAGGACGCCACGCCGATCCAGGCCATCGCGCCGGACATCACCATCTATCTCAGCAGCCTGTCCAAGAGCGTGGCGGCCGGCCTGCGCATCGGCTACGTGGTGGCCCCGCCGGCGCTGGTCCGCCCGCTGGAGACGACGATCCGCGCCCTGCAATACTCCTCCCCGCCCCTGCCGGCGGAGGTCGCCACGCGCTGGATTCTCGACGGCCACGCCGACCGCATGGCCGAGCTTCAGCGCACCGAGAGCGCCGCGCGTCAGGCCATCGCCCGCGCCGCACTGCCGCCCTCGGCGGTGTGCGGCCATCCGGCGGGGCTGCATTTGTGGCTGGTGCTGCCGGAACCCTGGCGACGCGACGAGTTCACCGCCGAGGCGCGTCGGCGCGGCGTGGTCGTCACCGGCGCCGACACCTTCGCTGTTGGGCGCACCAGCGTGCCGCACGCGGTGCGCGTCGGCCTGTGCATGCCGCGCACCCGTGAGGAGACGGCGCGGGGCGTGCGCATCCTCGCCGACACGCTGGCGAGCCCGGTCGGGGCCGCGCTGTCCATCGTCTGACGACAGTCAGCGGCCGTGGCCGCCACCGCCGCCATGACCTCCACCTCCGTGCCCTCCGCCACCGCCGTGGCCGCCACCCCCTCCGTGGCCTCCGCCACCGCCATGACCGCCGGAGCCGCCTCCGCCAGCACCGCCGCCCCCTCCTCCGGAACCGCCGCCCCCTCCAGAACCGCCCGAGCCGCCTCCGCCGCCCCCTGCCCCTCCGCCGGAGCCGCCGCCCGAACCACCACCCGAGCCGCTGCCGCCTCCACCCGAGCTGCCACCATGGCCCCCACCGGCCCCTCCGCTGCCCGCGCCGCTCCCTCCACCGGAACTGCCACCGCCAGAGCCACCACCGCTGGAGCCAGAACCGCCGCCGGAACCAGAACCGCCTCCACCCGAACCACCGCCACTAGAGCCAGAACCGCCGGGACCGCCTCCACCCCCGCCGGAGCCAGAACCACCACTGCCGGAACCAGAGCCGCCCCCACTGCCCGAGCCGCTTCCAGCTGAGCCACCGCCGCCAGAACCGGAACTGGCACTCCCACCGGGACCGCCCCCACCACCGGTTCCACCCGTGCCGGAGCTGCCTGCCGAGGGACCACCGCCGGAAGAACTACCGCTGGAGGAACCACCACCGGAATTGCCATCGCTGCTGGATTTGCCCCCTCCCCCGACGGCTCCGCCGCCGCTCGAGGCGCTGCTTGATGTGGCACCACTGGTCCCGCTGCCCGCGCTGGCGCCGGCATCCGTATCGCCCGGAGCGGGACCCCCTGTCCGCGCCACATCGCTGCTGGCGGCAGGCCCCGGCGCGGTGCCGGCACGTTGCATTCCCAGCCCCCCGCCACCGGCGAGCACTGCCCGCCGCCACTCCGGCAGCGGTGGTGGGGGCGGCGGAATGACGAGCGTGTTGAGGGCAAGGGCGTCCTCGCACATCCCGTCGGCGCGTGCCCGATACAGAGCTGCCTCGTCGAGAGTCCAGCAGTCGACCACGACCGGGGTGCGAGCCGACTGAACGCAGCCAACCAGTGCGACGACCGCCGTCAGGGGCAGCCAGCCTTTCGCCGTCCACCGTTGTTGGCCCATGACGCGCCTCCCCGTCCGACAGCCGTTGAACGGGCCAACACCTTGGCGCAGCGGGCGTTCCGGTGCCTAACCGAAGGAGCACTCCACCCGTCCTTGAAGGGAGGGCGTATCACGACCCCTTACGGGAACGGCCGCACCGTGTGCAGGTGGTTGAGCGGGCCGTGGCCATGGCCGAACCCCGGCGCGGTCAGGATGGCCTGCATCACATAGGCCCGCGCCCGTTCCACCGCCTCGCGGATGCCCAGTCCCTGGGCGATGCCGGCGGCGATGGCGGAGGCCAGCGTGCAGCCGGTGCCGTGGGTGTGCGGGGTGTGCACGCGCGGGCTCTCGAAGATCTCCTCGCCATCCTCGGTGACCAGCAGATCCTGCACCAGATCGCCGTCCATGTGCCCGCCCTTGAGCAGCACCGCCTTCGGACCAAAGGTGCGGATCAGCGCGGCGGCCCGGCGCATGTCGTCCAGGTCGCGGATCTCGATGTCGGTCAGCGCCTCGGCCTCGGGCAGGTTGGGCGTGACGATGGTCGCCAGCGGCAGCAGGCGCTTCTTCAGCGTCAGCTCCGCCGCCTCCTCCAAAAGCGAGTGGCCGCCCTTGGCGACCATCACCGGATCGACGATCAGCGGGATGTTCACCGCGCGCTCGATGTACTCGCCGGCCACTGCCTCAATCACCTCGGCGCTGGCGAGCATGCCGATCTTGACGGCGTCGGCGCCGATGTCTTCCAGCACGACACGCATCTGCTGCGCGACGAAGGCCGGGTCGATGGGGTAGACGCCGTGGACGCCCAGCGTGTTCTGCGCGGTCAGCGCGGTGATCGCCGTCATGGCGTAGGCGCCGAGCGCGCTGACCGCCTTGATGTCGGCCTGAATTCCGGCGCCGCCGCCTGAGTCCGAACCGGCGACGATAAGCACGCGCCCTTTTATTCCGTTGCCGTTCATTCCGCGGCCTCGGCCTGACGGTTGGCGGCGCGCTGGACGGCGGCGACGATGTCGCCCACGACCTGATCGACCAGACCGGCGTCGTCGCCTTCGGCCATCACGCGGATCAGCGGCTCGGTACCGGACTTGCGGATCAGCAGGCGGCCGGCGCCGTTCAGGCGGTTCTCACCCTCGCGGATCGCCTCCTTCACCTCGGCGACCTCCAGCGGCGTCGAGCCGGCGGTGAAGCGCACGTTGGTCAGCTTCTGCGGCACCGGGTCGAACAGGCGGCACACCTCGCTGACCGGCTTGTCCGACGCCTGGATGCAGGCCAGCACCTGCAAGGCGGCGATCAGGCCGTCGCCGGTGGTGGAATAATCGGACAGCACGACGTGGCCGGACTGCTCACCGCCGACGTTGAAGCCGTAGGTCCGCATATGCTCGACCACATAGCGGTCGCCGACCGGCGTGCGGACCAGTTCCAGCCCAAAGCCCTTCAGCGCCCGCTCCAGCCCCAGGTTGGACATGACGGTGGCGACCACGCCGCCGCCCTTCAGGCGCTGCTCCGCCGCCCAGGAGCGGGCCACCAGCCCCATCACCTGATCGCCGTCCACCACGCGCCCGCCCTCGTCCACCATGATCAGGCGGTCGGCGTCGCCGTCCAGCGCGATGCCCAGCGTCGCGCCCTCGGCCAGCACCGTGTCCTGGAGGTGCTTGGTCGCCGTGGCGCCGCACCCCTTGTTGATGTTGAGGCCGTCCGGCTGCACGCCGATCGGCACCACGTCGGCGCCCAGCTCGTACAGCACCTTGGGGGCCACCTTGTAGGCGGCGCCGTGCGCGCAATCGATGACGATCTTCAGGCCGTCCAGCCGCAGGCCGCGCGGGAAGGTGTTCTTGACGTATTCGATGTAACGCCCGGTCGCGTCCTCCATGCGGCTGGCGCGGCCGAGATCCGGCGAGCCGGCGAGGTCCGGCGCGAAGGGCAGGTCCATGCGCGCCTCGATGGCGGCCTCGACCTCGTCGGACAGCTTGTAGCCGTCCGGCCCGAACAGCTTGATGCCGTTGTCCTGGTATGGGTTGTGCGAGGCCGAGATCATCACGCCCATGTCGGCGCGCAAGCTCCGCGTCAGCATCGCCACCGCCGGGGTGGGCAGCGGGCCGACCAGCACGACCTCCATCCCCATGGAGATGAAGCCGGCCGTCAATGCCGGTTCCAGCAGGTAGCCGGACAGGCGCGTGTCCTTGCCGATCACCACGCGGTGGCGGTGGTCGCCGCGGCGGAACTGCAAGGCCGTCGCCATCGCCACGCGCAGCGCGGTCTCGGCGGTCATCGGCTCGGTGTTGGCGGTGCCGCGGATGCCGTCGGTGCCGAACAGTCGTCGCGTCATATGGAGTCCTCGGGAATGCCCAGTGCCGTGCCCCTCTTCTTCACCGCATCCGCGGCTGCGGTCAAGCGCCCTTCCGAACTGGCGCGAAAGCGGTAAGCACCCCGTCCCGCGACGCCGAAGGGGGAGCGGCGGCGAGACAGCCCGCCCGCAGCGTTGTTCACGCCGTGAGCACCACCATACGCCGCCCGAGGTCTGCCATGCAGCCGCAACCGATGCCCGAGCCGATGCCAGACGACCGCAGCCTGCAATCCGACCCGCTGACCGGCATCCTGGAAGGCACGCCCGGCGCCGGCGGGCACGGCGCCACCAAGCTGTCGGCGCTGATGCTGGCCGCGCTGGGCATCGTCTACGGCGACATCGGCACCAGCCCGATCTACACCCTGCGCGAATGCTTCGGCCACACGGTCGGCGTGCCGCTGACGCCGGACAACGTGTTCGGCTTCCTGTCGCTGATCGCCTGGGCGCTGATCCTGGTGGTCACCGTGAAGTACGTGGTCTTCGTCATGCGCGCCGACAACCGCGGCGAAGGCGGCATTCTGGCGCTGACCGCGATGGCGCTGCGCGGCACCGAAGGCGGAGGCTACCCGCGCGCCGTGCTGATGGGGCTGGGCGTGTTCGGCGCCGCGCTGTTCTTCGGCGACGGCATGATCACCCCGGCCATTTCCGTGCTCTCGGCCATCGAGGGGCTGGAGGTGATGGCGCCGACCCTCGAGCGCTTCGTGGTGCCGATCGCCATCGTCATCCTGATCGGGCTGTTCATGATGCAGCGCGGCGGCACGGCGCGGGTCGGGCGGCTGTTCGGCCCGGTGATGGTGGTGTGGTTCCTCACCCTGGGGCTGCTCGGCGCCTGGCAGGTGGTGCAGGAGCCGGGGGTGCTGCGGGCGCTGTCGCCGGCCTACGCCATCGCCTTCCTGGCGGCCAACGGCTGGCACGCCTTCCTCGGCCTGGGCACCGTCGTGCTGGCGATCACCGGGGCGGAGGCGCTCTACGCCGACATGGGGCACCTCGGCCGGCCGGCGATCCGCTACGCCTGGGTGGGGTTCGTGCTGCCGGCGCTGCTGCTGAACTATTTCGGCCAGGGGGCTCTGCTGATCCGCGACCCCGCGGCGCTGGAGCACCCGTTCTTCCGGCTGGTGCCGGAGTGGGGGCTGCTGCCGCTGCTGGTCCTGACCACCGCGGCGACGATCATCGCCAGCCAGGCGATGATCTCCGGCGCCTTCTCCATGGCGCGCGAGGCGATCCAGATCGGCTTGATGCCGCGCCAGGCCATCCGCCACACGTCCGAGCGCGAGATCGGCCAGATCTACATCCCCAGGGTCAACTGGTTCCTGCTCACGGCGGTGATCCTTCTGGTGCTCGGCTTCAAGTCGTCGAGCAACCTCGCCGCCGCCTACGGCATCGCCGTGATGGGGACCATGACCTGCACGAGCGTGCTGTTCTTCGTGGTGGCCCGCACGCAGTGGCACTGGCCGCTGGCGGCGGCGCTGGCGGCGTCGGGACTGATGCTGTGCATCGACCTGCCCTTCCTCGGCGCCAACCTGCTCAAGGTGCCGGAGGGCGGCTGGTTCCCGCTGCTGGCCGGGATGCTGATGTTCTACCTGATGTGGGTGTGGCGCCAGGGCCGGCAGGTGGTGGTCAAGCGGCTGGGGGAGGCGGGCATGGAGGTGGAGGACTTCATCGCCTCCATCAGCCGCCGCGGGCCGCACCGGGTGCCGGGGACGGCGGTGTTCCTCACCTCCAACGCCGGCCGGGTGCCACACGCGCTGCTGCACAACCTCAAGCACAACATGGTGCTGCACGAGCGCGTCATCCTGCTGACGGTGATGACCCGCGACGTGCCGTGGGTGCGGCCGGAGCGGCGGGCGGAGGTGACGCCGCTCGGCCACAACTTCTTCCGGGTGGTGCTGCGCTACGGCTTCAAGGAAACCCCCAAGGTGCCCGAAGGGCTGGAGCACTGCCGGCACATCGGCCTGCACGTGAACCCCATGCAGACCTCGTATTTCCTGGGGCGCGAGACGCTGGTGGCGTCGGTGCACCCCGACATGTCCATGGTGGCCGAGCGCGTGTTCATCCTGCTGTCGGCCAACGCGCTGTCGGCGTCGGACTTCTTCTGCATCCCGCCGGGCCGGGTGGTCGAACTGGGCACGCAGATCGAGATCTGAGCGCGCCGCCGCCTCACCCGAAGGCGCGCTGCTCATGCCCCGAATGGTCAAGCACGGGATACGGCATGCCGTTCTTTTCCTTGACCCACTGGCCGAACTTGCGGTCGGCCGACTGGATGTGCAGCACCAGCCAGTTCAGCATGAAGCGGCCGAGCGTCTCGCGGATCTCCTCCTCGCTGGCGGTGCCGGAGGCCAGACGGTGCACCTCGTTCTCCGCCATGTCGTGCATCATGCGGTGCTCGTTGACGAAGGGGTAGCCGGCGGACTGCATCAACCCCTCTTCGTTGGTGAAGTGCTCCTCGGTGTAGAGCACCACCTCGGCCAGCATGGCGTACAGCTCCGCCTCCGACACGCCGCGGGTTTCGGCGTGGTTGAAGCGGTCGAGCAGGCGGATGAAATGCCGATGCTCCTCGTCGATCTGATCGACGCCGACGGAAAGCACGTCCGTCCACTGGGTGCGCTGCTGGTCCATAGGACCCTCCTGCCCGCGGTCGGCGCCGCCGGCCCTCTGTCTTTTGATCTACGTCCTTCGCATAGGATAAGACTGGTACTACCAGTATGCCAAGCTGTTTCTTGACGCACCGATTGTCGCAGCCGGAAACCCTCTACCCCGGCGGATGCAACCCCTCCCACACGGCGCGGGCTTGGGCGGTCTCGGTGGCGTCGTGGACGCGCAGGATCTGGGCGCCCTGGTTGAACGCCTCCAGCCCGGCGGCCAGCGAACCGGCGACCCGGTCCTTCGGCGCCTCACCGCGCGACAGACGGCCGATGAAGGTCTTGCGCGACACGCCGAGGAGCACCGCGCAGCCCAGCCCATGGTACAGCGCGGTGTGCCGCAGGACCTCCAGATTGTGCTCGACGTTCTTGCCGAAGCCGACGCCGGGATCGACGGCGATGCGCTCCAGCGCCACGCCCGCGGCGAGGCACGCCGCCACCCGCTCCTCCAGCCAGTCGAAGATGTCGAGCGCCGCGTCCTCGTAGACGGGGTTCTGCTGCATGGTGCCGGGCTCGCCCTGCATGTGCATGAGCACGACGGGCGCCTGGGCGCCGGCCACCACGCCGAGGCTTTCCGGGTCGCCGGTCAGGCCGCTGATGTCGTTGACGATGCGCGCCCCGGAATCCAGCGCCGCGCGCATGACCCGCGCGTGCCGAGTGTCCACCGAGACGCACGCCCCAAGGCCGGCGAAGTGGCGGACGACGGGCAGCACTCGCGCCTCCTCCTCGTCCGGCGGCACCGCGGCGGCGCCGGGACGGGTGGACTCGCCGCCGACGTCGAGGATCTCCGCCCCGGCCGCCAGCAGCGCCTCGCCGTGCGCCAGCGCGGCGTTGCGGTCGAAGAAGTCGCCGCCGTCCGAGAAGCTGTCCGGCGTCACGTTGACGATGCCCATGATGCGCGGCCGGTCGAGGGGAACGCCACCGAACGGCGACCGGGCGCGGGTGAGTCCGGCGAGCCGGCGGTCGAGGGATTCGGCCACCACGCGGGAACGCTCCCAGCCCCAGGCCATGATCTCGGACAGCGGCGCAAACGCCCTGTCGATCCGGCCCGCCTTGCGGACGATCAGTTCCGCCATGGCAAAGGCGAAGCGCCCGCCGGCCAACGGTACGGCGGCCCCCTTAGCCCACGCAGCGACGGGAAGGAAGCCGACCGGCCGGAGGTAGACGCGCACGCCTTCCTCCGACGCCCAAGGGCAGAAGCTGGCGAGCGATCCGGCGGCGGAGCGGGGCTTGGTCATGGTGGGGCTCTGGGGGCTGGGAAGCTGGGGGCTGATGAAACAGGAGCGTTCCAGACGTGTGCCGAAGCGGTGCGCAGATGGTTGAGGTTCGCGTTGAAAATCAATGGGGCGGACGGAGACGCCGGTGGTGAATGGAACACCGTGGAACACTATGGAACAGTGTTACGCGGGGTGTTTCGTTCGGGTGGGCCGGGCTCCCAAAGAATAAAGGACTTATATCCTATGCCATCCGCAAATCGGAATCAAGTCCGCCGAAAACCATCGTTCGCCATTGGGCCGTCCTTCGATTGGCCATCCCTGCGACGCCCGACGAGTTCGGCCAAGCGCCAGCACGGCCAGACGCCGGCAACGCATCAGCGGCTGGCACCCGCCATGATCCCGCCGATGCCAATGAACATCGAGCCCGTGATCCGGTTGAACCAGCGCCCGTGCCGGCTCAACCATGGGGCAATCCTCTGCGCCATGCCGGCGAGGACCAGTTCGTAGATGAACTCGACCACCGCAAAGGTGCCGCCCAGCACGACGAACTGCGTCCAGAAGCCAGCCTCCGGCACCATGAACTGCGGCAGGAAGGCGGCGAAGAAGATCATCGCCTTGGGGTTCGACGCAGCGACGAGGAAGCCTTGCAGGAAGAGGCGTGCCGGGCTGTCCTGCCGGCGCCCATTCTCCGCCAAGGCGGCACTGACCACCGGCGGCGGCGCCTTCCACAGGCGCAGGCCGAGATAGACGAGGTACGCGGCGCCGACCCACTTGGCGACAGTGAAGGCGCTCTCCGAAGCGGCGAGCAGCGCGCCCAAGCCAGCCAGCGAGGCAGCGACGAGGACAAGGAAGCCGACCACCCCGCCCAGCACGGTGAACACAGTGCGGGCGGCACCGAAGCGTACGCCGTGCGTCAGCGACAAGAGGCCGTTCGGGCCGGGCGTCAGCGACAAGCCGATGGCGGCGAGCAGGTAGACGATCCAGAGTTCGAAGGTCATAGCCGGCTGCTCCTGTGTAGAGACAGGGACGGTATCACGGCGGGGCCGCCACCGCATCCGCTTCGGATCATGCCCCGTACCGCGCCAGGAAGGTCGCCACCGCCTCATCCAGCACGATCTGCGGCGCGTACAGCGGCTCCAGACCGAGCAGGCGCGGCCAGAACAGCGCCTCCTTGATGCAGCCGAGGAACTGCTGCGCCGCCAGCGTCGGGTTGTCCACGGCAAGACGCCCGGCCGCCGCCTCCCCCGCCAGCCAGTCGGACAGGCGGCCGACCGCCGGCTCCTTGCCCGCCGCGAAGTAGATCGGCGTGATCTCGGGAAAGCGGGCGCTCTCGGCGATGACGAGGCGGATCAGCGCTTGCAGGCGCGGGCTGGTCATGTGCCCGACGAAGGCCCGCGCGAAGGCGCCCAGCGCCTCGGCCGCCGTGGGGCCGCCGGTCGGCACCGCGGCCCCGTCGAGCAGCGCCGTGTACAGCCGCTCGACCACCGCGCGGAACAGTTCCTCCTTGGTGGCGAAGTGGTTGTAGACCGTGCGTTTGGACGCGCCGGCCTCGGCGGCGATGCGGTCCATGCTGGTCGCCCCATATCCCTCGCCGAGGAACAGGCGCTCGGCGGCGTCGACGATCTCCGCCCGTTTGCGGTCGCCGCGGCGGACTGCGGGCGCCGGTGCTCCAGGTATGGGTGTTGCGGTCATGCTTGCATCGCCTTCCGTGCGCAAGTACACTGCACGGTGTAGTTTACATTTCGATCCTTCGGGAGGGTATCATGGAACGGCGCACTTTGGGTATGGCGGGGGGTACAGCAGGGCTTGAGGTGTCGGCGCTCGGCCTCGGCTGCATGGGGATGTCGGAGTTCTACGGCCCGCGCGACGATGCGGAGTCGCTGGCGACGCTGGAGGCGGCGGTGGAGGAGCACGGCATCACGCTGCTCGACACCGCCGACATGTACGGGCTCGGGCACAATGAGGAGCTGCTGGGGCGGTTCCTCAAGGGCCGGCGCGGGCGGGTGCAGGTGGCGACCAAGTTCGGCATCCGCCGCACGGGCAGCGACGAGAAGGGCTATGTGCGCGTCGTGGACAGCTCGCCCGCCTACCTGCGCGAGGCGGTGGAGGGGTCGTTGCGGCGGCTGGGCGTGGAGGTGATCGACCTGTATTACGCGCACCGCCTGAACCCCGCCACGCCGGTGGAGGAGACGGTCGGCGCCATGGCCGAGCTGGTGCGGCAGGGCAAGGTCCGCCACCTCGGGCTGTCGGAGGTGAGGGGGGAAACTCTGCGCCGTGCCCAGGCCATGCATCCCATCGCCGCCGTGCAGAGCGAGTATTCGCTGTGGACGCGCGACGTGGAGGCAGACGTGCTGCCGGTCTGCCGCGAGCTGGGGGTGGGGTTCGTGGCCTACTCGCCGCTGGGGCGCGGCTTCCTGACCGGGACGGTGGCGGGCACGGACGAACTGGAGGCCGACGATTTCCGGCGCCTGTCGCCGCGTTTCCAACCCGGTGCGCTTGAGGAGAACCGCCGCCTCGCCGACGCGCTGGCCGAGGTCGCCCGTGCGGTCGGCTGCACGCCGGCGCAGCTGTCGCTGGCCTGGGTGCTGAGCCGCGGCAAGGACATCGTGCCGATCCCCGGCACCAAGCGGCGCAAGTACCTCGCCGAGAACGCTGCCGCGGCGTCGCTGAGCGTGTCCGCCGAGGTGCTGGCCCGTTTGGATGCGCTGTTCCCGCCGGGGGCCGCGGCGGGTGAACGCTATCCCGAAGCGGGGATGAAGACGGTGAACATCTGACCGGCCGTCAGCGGAAGAGGCGCACGTCGGCCGCCGTTCCGGCGTGCGCCCAGGCAACATCGCCGGTGACGGCCGGCAGCGTCCGCTCAATGGGCAGGGCGAGGCAGCAGCGGTCGCCAAAGGAAAGCCCGGCTTGGCTTTACGACAGTGGCACGATCTCCGGGGACGGCACCCCCGCGATCAGGCCATATCGTCGAGGTCCACGCGCAACGCATCCGCGATGCGTTTGAGCGCATCCACGGTGCCGACGCGGGAGCCCGCTTCGATCTGCGACACGTAGGCCTGCTTGAGCCCGGCGGCCTCGCCGAGTTGCTTTTGGGTGAGGCCGCGATGCTCACGGAACACTTTCACCGGGGGCTCGCCATTCAGCAGCCGTTCGGCCAACTCATCGGGGAATGTCTCCGGTCGGGCGGCCTTGTACGCGTCGAATGCTCGGACAGCGAGAGCTTCGTCCGCCGCCTCCAGCAGCCGCTCGTACTCGTCGATGGGCAACACCGCGAAGGCAGGCTTTCCACTGCCGTCCCGGATGATCTGCGCCGGGTTAGTCATAGATCCCACCCCTTGGGCCGATTTCGATGACGATGAGAACCAGCACACCATTGTCTATCTCGTAGACAACACGCCAGTCCCCGACGCGAAGCCGGAAGCCACTCCGTCCCTTCAACGCCTTCACGTTGCGCGCGACAGCTATCATCACATAAAGGTCGCGTCCAGGGCCGCCGCCCTGGCGGGGGAGCGCGAGGGGCGCGGAGCCCCTCGTCCGTCGTCTTGAAAGCCCGCTGGCTCCACAAACGAAAACGGCGCCCCAAGGGGCGCCGTCTCGTGTCGCAGGGTGCTCGTCACGCCCCGTGCGGTTCGGGGTCCATGCCGCCGGTGCCGCCCGTGGTCGGGGGGACCGAGGCGCGGCGGCCTGAGGTGGGCTGCTTGGGCGGGGGCTGGACGGCCGAGTCCCGGTCCTCGCGGACGATCGGGTCGCCGCGCAGCAGCGTGGCGATGTCGTCGCCGCTCAGCGTCTCGTACTCCAGCAGGCCCTTTGCCACCGTGTGCAGCTGGTCGATGTTCTCCGTCAGGATGCGGCGGGCCTCGTCGTAGGCCTCCTCGACGATCCGGCGGATCTCCTCGTCCACCGACTGGGCGGTGTGGTCGGACATGTTCTTGTGCTGGGTGACGGAGTGGCCGAGGAAGACCTCCTGCGTCGGCTCGCCGTACAGCAGCGGGCCCAGCTTCTCGCTCATGCCCCACTCGGTGACCATGCGGCGCGACATCTCCGTCGCCATCTTGATGTCGCCCGACGCACCCGTCGTCACGCGGGCCGGGCCGAAGATCAGCTCCTCGGCGATGCGGCCGCCCATGGCGACGCGCAGGTCGGCCAGCAGCTTGGCCTTGCTGAGCGAGATGCGGTCACCTTCCGGCAGGCGCATGACCATGCCCAGCGCGCGGCCGCGCGGGATGATGGTGGCCTTGTGGATCGGGTCGCTGTCCGGGCAGTGCAGAGCCACCACCGCGTGGCCGGCCTCGTGGTAGGCCGTCAGCTTCTTCTCTTCCTCGGTCATCACCATGGAGCGGCGTTCCGCGCCCATCATGACCTTGTCCTTGGCGTTCTCGAACTCCGACATGCCGACGACGCGCTTGCCGATGCGGGCGGCCAGCAGGGCAGCCTCGTTCACCAGATTGGCGAGGTCGGCGCCCGAGAACCCAGGCGTGCCGCGGGCGATGATGCGCGGGTCCACGTCGGGGGCCAGCGGCACCTTGCGCATGTGGACCTTGAGGATCTTCTCGCGGCCGAGCACGTCGGGGTTCGGCACCACGACCTGACGGTCGAAGCGGCCGGGACGCAGCAGCGCCGGGTCGAGCACGTCCGGGCGGTTGGTGGCGGCGATGAGGATGACGCCCTCGTTCGCCTCGAAGCCGTCCATCTCGACCAGCAGCTGGTTGAGGGTCTGCTCGCGCTCGTCGTTGCCGCCGCCCAGGCCGGCGCCGCGGTGACGGCCGACCGCGTCGATTTCGTCGATGAAGATGATGCAGGGCGCGTTCTTCTTGCCCTGCTCGAACATGTCGCGGACGCGGCTGGCGCCGACGCCGACGAACATCTCGACGAAGTCGGAGCCGGAAATGGTGAAGAACGGCACGTTGGCCTCGCCCGCCACGGCGCGCGCGGTCAGCGTCTTACCGGTGCCGGGAGGGCCGACGAGCAGCACGCCCTTCGGGATCTTGCCGCCCAGGCGCTGGAACTTCTGCGGGTCCTTGAGGAATTCGACGATCTCCGCCAGTTCCTGCTTGGCCTCGTCGATGCCCGCCACATCATCGAAGGTGACGCGGCCGACCTTCTCGGTCAGCAGGCGGGCGCGCGACTTGCCGAAGCCCATGGCCTTGCCGCCGCCGGACTGCATCTGGCGCATGAAGAAGATCCACACGCCGATCAGCAGCAGCATCGGGAACCAGCTGAGCAGCACGGAGAACAGCGACGGCACGTTGCTGTCGTCGGGCACGGCGCTGATGCGCACGTTCTTCTGCGTCAGCCGCTCGACCAGATTGGCCTCGGCCGGAATGTAGGTGCTGAAGGACCGGCCGTCGGTGAAGTGGCCGCTGACCTGATTGCCCTTGATGGTGACGTCGGCCACCTGACCCCGGTCGACCTCGGCGACCAGCTCGCTGAACGGAACCGTCGTCTGCGGGCTGCGGGTGGAGGAACTCTGGAACAGGTTGAACAGCGCCACCAGCAACAGGCCGATGATGATCCAGAGAGCGAGGTTTTTGCCGAAGTTGTTCACGTGTGCACGCCTTTCATGCGAACCCTGCCGGTCGGAACGTCGGTCCGGAGGCCCCACCCCCCATACCCACGGGTACGTTCCCAGATTAAATAATGCCGAGGCTTCCCGAAACAACCGGAAAAGCAGGACCGGCCAAGGGGTGGGCCGGCGCGAACACCGCCTCCGCCCGCTCCACCGTAAGGCCGAGGCCCGGCACCGCCACCAGTTCCGCCCCGTCCCACAGCGCCGGCAGCGCCGCGCGGGCCGGTTCCGGCAGCGGAAACGCCGCCAGTTCGGGGTGGCGCGAGAGCGCCGCACGCCAGCCCTGGGCGCCCAAACGGGCGACCGTCAGCGGCTTCCGCGCCGCACCCGCCAGCCGGACGCGGAAGCGGCGGTCCCACCAGAGTTCCGCGCCGGGCGCGAGGGTCAGCCGTTCGGTGGCGCCATCCGGCTCGCGCACCACCAACAGGCCGCCGCGGCGCGGCAGCACCCGGCAACCGCCCAGCGTGCGGCCCACAGTCAATCCGGCGCGCACCTCGTCGTGGAGTCGCTCCAGCCGCTCGGCGCGTGGGGTGTAGGGGGCACCACCGACGCAGGCGAGCACGCGGGCCAGCGCCCGCAGGCCCAATTCCTCCGGCGCCCCGGCCAGCGCCGCCGGGTCGAGGCGAATCCAACCCTCGGGGTGGAGTTCGGCGGCGCGGCCGAGCAGGTCGGCGGTCAGGTCCTCCAGCGCGCGGCGGGCGCGGGCGGCGCGGCGCGCGGTGTCGCACAGTCGCTCGGCGCTCAGCCCCTCGGTGCCCAGCGCGTCGGACACGGCGCGCAGCCGGCCGCGGGCGTAGGCGGGCGAGCGGTTCGACGGGTCCTCGACCCAGTCCTGCCCCAGCGCGCGGCAGGTCGCGACCAGCCGGCCGTGCGGCACGTCGAGCAGCGGGCGGATGATGCGCACGTGCGGCTCCCAGCGCACCGGCGCCATGCCGGCGAGGCCGTCCACGCCGCTGCCGCGGGCAAGGCGCAGCAGCACCGTCTCAGCCTGATCGTCGGCGTGGTGGGCGAGTGCCAAATGCAGGATGCCCTCGGCCCGACAGCGCTCGGCGAGCAGGCGGTGGCGGGCGTCGCGCGCGGCGGTCTGGATGCCGGTGGCGGGCTTGTCGCCCTCCCAGCGCAAGGTGGCGTGCGGGATGCCGCGCCCGGCCATCCAGGCGGCGACGCGCGCGGCCTCGTCGGCCGAATCGGCGCGCAGGCCATGGTCGACGGTCAGCGCCAGCACCGCCCCGCCCTGCCCGGCCGCCCAGGCTCCCGCCAGCACCGCCAGCGCCATGCTGTCGGCACCGCCGGACACGCCGATGGCGAGTCGGGGGGCGGCCTCGAAGCCACCCAGCCGCGCCATGCGGGCGGCGAAATCCGCTGGTGTGAGCGAGGTCAGTGGCAGTTGAGCTTCTTGCGCTCGGTTTCCGAGCGGCGCTTCACGCTGGGGGCGGCCTCGGGGTACATCTTGTTCAGCTGGCCCAGCGCCGTGCACGCCTCGGTCTTCTTGTTGAGCGACGCCAGCGACAGGCCGAGCTTCAGCAGCGCGTCCGGCGCCTTGTTGCCCTTCGGATACTTTTGCAGCACCTCGCCGAAGCTCGCCGCCGCCTCGCCGAAGCGGTTGCGGACGTAATAGCTCTCGCCCAGCCAGTACTGCGCGCTGCCGGCCAGGGTGTGGGTCTTGTTCTTGGCGACGAAGGTGGAGAACTCCTTCTCCGCCTGATCGTAGCTGCCGTTGCGCAGCAGCTCGAAGGCGTGCTCGTACTGCTTGTCGGGGCTGGAGCCGGGCGGCAGCGACGCGACCTGCGCCTTGTCCGACAGCTTCTCCGAGGGCTTGGTGCTGCCGAGCTGGCCGGCGGCGGGAGCGGCGGCGGTCGGCTTCTCCGGCGCCTCGGCGACGGGAGCGGCGCTTCCGGGGCCGGCACCGCCGACACCGCCCTTCTCGAGCTGCTGGAGGCGGAAGTCGATGTCGGCGTTCAGGCGTTCCAGCCGGTCCTTGAGCTGGCTCACATGGTAGGTGCTCTCTTCATAGCGGCCGGTCAGCTCGGAGATGGTATGCTCCAGGCGCTGCAAGCGCACCTCGAAGTCGGCGGCGAGCGACGGCGCCATGCCGCCGGCCTGCGCCACCTGCGTGGACTCCGCCACCTGCACGGGCAGGCCCAGTTGCGACTCCAGCCGCTCCAGGCGCCCGGCCATGTCGCCGCCTTCCGCGTGCGCGGGGCCGAACCAGAACACCCCGCCCAGCACCAGGGCGGCCAAACTCGTCGTCGTCTTCATCGCAGATGCCCACCTTGACCCGCGCCAGCGCGCCGGGAAGCCTTTGCCGTCGCAACCGGGCGAAAATATGGCGGTGGGCCGGTAAAAGAAAGCGGCATTGTGCAGGCGCCGAAACGCGAAACGCCGCCCCGGTTGCCCGGAGCGGCGTTCCAAACGAGACCCGCCACAAGAAAACCTGTGGGGTCGCGAAACCGGCCGACTTAGTCGACGACGGTCACGCCACGACGGTTCTGAGCCCAGGCCGCCTCGGTCGAGCCGAGCACCGCCGGGCGCTCCTTGCCGTACGAGATGACCTTGACGCGCGACGGGTTGGTGCCCTTCGCGACGAGGTAGTTCTTGGCCGAGTTGGCGCGACGCTCGCCGAGCGCCAGGTTGTACTCGCGGGTGCCGCGCTCGTCGGCGTGGCCTTCGACGGTCACGGTGACGTTCGGGTACTGCTTCAGCCAGGCGGCCTGACGGTCGAGGGTGGCGCGAGCCTCCGGGGTCAGGTCATAGCGGTTGAAGCCGTAGAAAACGCGGTCGCCGACGTTGACGACGAGGTCTTCCTGCGAACCCGGACGGATGGTGGTCTGGCCACCGACGTTCGAGCCACCGGCATCCTTCGGAGCGGTTTCGCAAGCGGAGAGAAGAGCCAGGGCGGCGCAGAGGCTCACGATCTTGAGATTCATTGTACTAGGACCCCCTAATGCACAGTCGGTTTTTAGTCTGGGAAGAAGACGCGGGAACGCGTTGGACATCCGCCAGCCCCGACGGAAGACGGCACTCCGGCCAGGAGTCTGGGTACCCCGACCGAAGTGCCATACGCGCGCCGCGCAAAATAGGACTACTCCTCTAGGGAATCAAGGGCGACCATGCGGGGTCCGACGCGTCGAGCGGGGTCGACACACGGCGCTCGTTGAAGCCGGTCACGTCGATGGAGTAGAGCTTGGCGCTCCGGCCGTTGCCGCTGGGCAGATCCTTGAAGAACATCAGGACGCGGCCGTTGGGCGCCCAGGTCGGGCCTTCCACGTGATAACCCTCGCTGAGGATGCGCTCACCGGTGCCGTCCGGGCGGATCACGCCGACGGCGAAGTTCGCGCCACGCTGCCGGGTGAAGGCGATCAGGTCGCCGCGCGGCGACCAGACCGGCGTGCCGTAACGGCCCTCGCCAAAGGACAGGCGCTTCACGCCCGACCCATCGGCACCCATGATGTAGAGCTGCTGGCTGCCCCCCCGGTCCGACTCGAAGACGATGCGCTGTCCGTCCGGCGAGTAGCTGGGGGCGGTGTCGATGCCCGGGCTGTCGGTCAGCTGCGTCTGGCGGCGCGTGCGCAGGTCGAGGGTGTAGATATCGGTATTGCCGTTCTGCGCCATGGACATGACGACCTTCTTGCCGTCCGGCGAGAAGCGCGGGGCGAAGGTCATGCCGGGGAAGTCGCCGAGGACCTCCTGGCGGCCGGTGTCGATGTTGAAGATGTACACGCGCGGCTTCTTGCCGAAGAACGACATGTACGTGATTTCCTGCGCCGTCGGCGAGAAGCGCGGGGTCAGCACCAGCGCCTGCCCGTCGGTGAGGAACTGATGGTTCTCGCCGTCCTGGTCCATGATGGCGAGGCGCTTCTGACGCGCGTTCGCCGGCCCCGACTCGGAGATGTAGACGATGCGGGTGTCGAAATAGCCGTCCTCGCCGGTGAGGCGCTTGTAGATGGCGTCGGCGATGATGTGCGCGATGCGCCGCCAGCTGTCGTTGGTGGCCGTGTAGGACAGGCCGGCCATGTACTGGCTGGCGCTGACGTCCCACAGGCGGAAATCCACCTTCATGCGGCCGTCCGGGGTGCTCTGCACGCCGCCGGCCACCAGCGCCTGGGCGCCGATGGCGCGCCAGTCGGCGTAGCGCGGGTCGCCGGTCTGCAACTGCTGCGGCGTTTGCAGGAAGGCGGCCGGGTTGACCGGCTTGAACAGCCCCGAACGCTCCAGGTCGGCGGAGATGACGCGCGACATGTCGTTGCCGATCTGCGCCTCGCGCCCACCCGCGCCGTAGAAGCTGGTGATGGCGATGGGCAGCGGCTCGATGACGCCCTTGGTGATGTCGATGCGCAGCTCGGCGTGCGCCGGCGCGGCCAGGCCGACAGCCAGCATCACAGCCCCGGCAAAGCCCGCGAGCCGCAGCAGAAACTTCGTCTTCATGGTCAGAACATGTCCCTCGGATCGAAGGTGAATACGATGGTTCGCCATTTGTCGTAGGTGTCCGGCGTGAATTCGCCGGTCAGTAGATCCAGCTTTTGTGTCCGCAATACGGCACGCAGCGCGGCCTCGGCAGCCGAGCGGAAATACTTGTCGGACCCCATGCGGGCGCGGGTGTCCGGCTCGAAATCCGCCTTGATGATGGTGCCGTCGAGCGCCACGTCGATCCGCAGTTGGACCACCATCGACGACGAGTCCTTGCGACCCGGATCGAAGTTCCAGTTCTTGCTGACCTGCCCGCGGATCGCGTCGATCGCCCTGCCGGACGGCTTGAACGCCTTGTCCGGCCCGGCGATGGACTTCGGCCCCGTGGGAGCGGCCTGCGCCGAGGCCGACTGCGTGGACGGCGGCTGCTTGGCGTCGGACTTCTGGTCCGACGGCTTCAGCTTCGCCACGTCCTTCAGCAGGCTCGCCAGCGGGTCCACCTTCTCGGGCTGCTTCTCGGGCGGCTTCGGCTTGGCCGGCTCGGGCTTCGGCGGCTCCGGTTTGGGCGGCTCGGGCTTCGGGGGTTCCGGCTTCGGCGGCTCAGGCTTGGGCGGCTCCGGTTTCGGAGGCTCAGGCTTGGGCGGCTCGGGCTTTGGTGGCTCGGGCCGGGGCGGCGGCGGCTTGGGAACCGGCTGCGGAGTCGGATCCGGCGGCGGAGGGGGCGGCGGCGGTTCGCGCTTCGGCGGCTCCGGCTCGCGCGGGGGCGGGGGCGGAAGCTGGGCGACCTTGGGCGGCTCCGGCGCCTTGGGCGGCGGCGGAGGCGGCGGGGTCTCCACCACCGGCTCGGGCGGCGGCGGGGCGGGCGGCGTCGGCTTGGACTCCGGCATCGGCGGCTTGGGCGGCTCCGGCTTGGGCTCGCCCTTCTCGACGCGCGCGGCCTCGGTCACCTCGCCGATGTCGACGATCTCGATGGGGATCGAGGCGGGGATGTCCAGCTTGCGATCGCTGGGCGGCAGGCCGAGCACGATCAGCGCGACCAGCGCGACGTGCAGCACTCCCGAGGCGATCAGAGGTTGGCGCATGGCGGCTAGGCTCGTCTCAGCGCTTGGCGGACGTGGGGCGGACGGCCGGCACGACCGGACCACCGGCGGTGTTCGGCAGCTCGGCGACGAGGCCGACCTTCTTGAACCCGGCGGCGCTCATGGTGCCCATGACTTCCAGCATCTTGCCGTAGGCGATCTTGGCGTCGCCGCGCACGAAGATGCGGGCGTCCGCGTTGGACTGGGTGATGGCGACCAGCAGCGGCACGAGGTTGGCGGTGTCGGTGCGCTGCTCCTGCACGAACACGGTGCCGTCCGACTGCACGGTGACGAACAGCGGGTCCTTCTGCGCCTCCAGCGGGGCGGCGTTGGTCTTCGGCAGATCGACCGGCACGCCCACCGTGAGCATGGGTGCGGCCACCATGAAGACGATCAGCAGCACCAGCATGACGTCGATGAACGGCGTCATGTTGATCTCGGCCATGGCGCGGTAACCGCGCTTGCGGCCGCGGCCGCCCCCCTTGCCTGCGAGCTGCGCGGCCATGTCAGGCGGCTCCCCGTTCCTCGAGGTGGCGGGACAGGATGGCGGCGAACTCGCCGGAGAAGGTCTCCAGGCGGTCGGCGTAGCGCGACAGGTCGGTGGAGAACTTGTTGTAGGCGATCACCGCGGGAATGGCGGCCAGCAGGCCCATGGCGGTGGCGAACAGCGCCTCGGCGATGCCCGGCGCCACCACGGCGAGGCTGGTGTTGTTGGACGCGGCGATGGAGGTGAACGAGTTCATGATGCCCCACACCGTGCCGAACAGCCCGATGAACGGCGCCGTCGAACCGACCGAGGCCAGCAGCGTCATGTAGCGCTCGGCGCGCGCCATCTCGCGGCCGATGGTCACCGACATGACGCGCTCGACGCGCTGCTGCAGCGAGGTCTTCATCGGGGCGCCCAGGCCGCGGTCGGCGGCGTGCCGCCATTCGCGCATGCCGGCGGCGAAGGTCGCCGACATCGGGTCCTCCGGCCGCTTGCCGACGCGGTCGAACAGCGCGTCCAGCGAACCGCCCGACCAGAAGCTCTCCTCGAAGGCGTCCGCCTGGGCGTTCAGCCGGCGGATGCGCATGATCTTCTCGATGATGATGGCCCAGCACCACACCGAGGCCGCCAGCAACAGCAGCATGACCAGCTTCACCAGCAGGTCAGCCTGCCAGAACAGGCCCCAGATCGTGATCTGGTGTGCCGTGGCTACCGCACCGGCCGCATTCATCGCGTGCTCCTTCGATGTTCGTTCTGCCGAGGATCGTTCAGCATTTGCCGTTCCTGTAGGTCCTTGAGCACCGCGCGAACCCCCGCCGACAGGCGGGCGGGCCGGCCGGCCCGATTCAGCGTTGCCACTTTCACATCCGCGCGCGCCAGTTCCTTGCCGTCGCGGCGAATGATCTGTTCAACGGCGAAGGAAGCGCCGCCGATATCGATGATTCGCGTCTCCACTTCAAGCGTATCGTCGAGCCGGGCGGGAGCGACAAAATCGATCTCGCACCTGCGTACCGCAAATGACACACCTTGGTCCTGAAGAAGTCCCGTGTGATCCCAACCCAGCAGACGCAGCATTTCCGTACGCGCACGCTCGATGAAGCGGAGATAGTTGGCGTGGTAGACAATGTTTCCGGCGTCCGTGTCCTCGTAGTAGACACGGACCGGGAAGCGGTGCACGCCGTTTTCGTCGAGATATCCTGACAGGTCAGCCATCGGCGGCCTCGTCGCTCTCGCCCAGCTTGTCGAGCAGGTCGAACTGCCGTGTCGGCTGGGCCGGCGGGTTGAGGCCCAGGTAGCGGAACCCCTGGTCGGTCAGCATGCGCCCGCGCGGCGTGCGTTGCAGGAAGCCCTGCTGGATCAGGTAAGGCTCGACCACCTCCTCCAGCACGTCGCGCTGTTCGCCGAGCGCGGCGCCCAGCGTCTCGACGCCGACCGGCCCGCCGCCGTAGTTCTGCGCGATGATGCCCAGATAGCGTCGGTCCATGCTGTCGAGGCCGAGGCGGTCGACCTCCAGCCGGGAAAGGGCTGAGTCGGCGATGCGGGCGTCCACTTCCGGCACGCCGGCCACGGCGGCGACGTCGCGCACCCGGCGCAGCAGCCGCCCGGCGACGCGTGGCGTCCCGCGCGAGCGGTTGGCGACCTCGCGCGCACCCTCCGGCGTGATGGCCATGTTGAGCACGCGGGCGGCGCGGCTGACGATCAGCTCCAGCTCGTCCGGCTCGTAGAATTGCAGGCGCACGGGAATGCCGAAGCGCTCGCGCAGCGGCCGGGTGATCAGGCCCGAGCGCGTGGTGGCGCCGACCAGCGTGAACGGCGGCAAATCGATGCGGATCGAGCGCGCCGCCGGCCCCTCGCCGATGATTAGGTCGAGCTGGTAGTCCTCCATGGCCGGGTAGAGGATTTCCTCGACCGCGGGGTTGAGGCGGTGGATCTCGTCGATGAACAGCACGTCGTGCGGCTGAAGGTTGGTCAGCAGCGCCGCCAGATCGCCGGCCCGCGCGATCACCGGGCCGGAGGTGGCGCGGAAGCCGACGCCCAGTTCACGCGAGACGATCTGGGCGAGCGTCGTCTTGCCCAGGCCCGGCGGGCCGAACAGCAGCACGTGGTCCAGCGCCTCGCCGCGGGCGCGGGCGGCCTGGATGAAGATCGACAAATTCTCGCGCGCCTGTCGCTGGCCGATGAACTCGGCCAGCGACAGCGGACGGATCGACGATTCCGTGCCGTCGCCCGCGGCTTGGCCCGGCTGGACCAGACGATCCCTTTCGGGGGAGTCGTTCACTGGCTAAGCTCCTTGAGGCCGAGGCGGATCAGGTCGGCGACCTTGGCGCCGTCGCCCGCGTTGCGCCCGGCAGCGACCACCGCGCCGAACGCCTCCGAACGGCCGTAGCCGAGGTTGACCAGCGCGGAGACCGCGTCCGCCATGGCGGTGTTGTCCGGGCTCGGGCCGGCCGGGGCGGCGCCCTTGGCGGTCGGGGCGCCCACGGCGGCGGAGGCGCCGAGGGCTAGGTTGCCGACCTTGTCCTTCAGCTCGTTGACGATGCGCGTGGCGACCTTGGGGCCGACGCCGTCGGCGCGGGAGAGCGCGGTCTTGTCCTGCGCGGCGATGGCGCGGGTGAGCTGGTCGGCGTCGAGCACGCCGAGGATGGACAGCGCGAGGCGCGATCCCACGCCCTGGATGGTGGTGAGCAGGCGGAACCAGTCGCGCTCGCCCGCGTCGGCGAAGCCGTACAGCACGATGCGGTCGTCGCGCACGAAGGTCTCGACGACCATGGACGCGCGGTCGCCGCCGGCCAGGCGCGCCAGTGTGCGGCCTGAGCAGGTGAGCTGGTACCCCACCCCGCCCACGTCGATCACCACCCAATCGGTGCCGACCGAATCCACGACGCCGGTAAGCTTGGCGATCATTCGGAGCCTCCGCTCTTATCCCTCTCCCGCCCCGGGAGAGGGTGGCCCGCAGGGCCGGGTGAGGGTGCCGCCACAGCGACAGGCCGCCTCACCACTGTGGTTTCCTCAAGGCGTGCGCGGATGGTTTCCAGCACGCCGTTCAGATTGTCGTTCACGTCGGTGTTCCAGAACCGGACCACGCGGAACCCCGCCTGCTCCAGCAGACGCGTGCGGCGCTGGTCCGGCCCGGCCCGATCGGCGTGCTGTCCGCCGTCCAGTTCGATGATCAGCCGGTGGTCGTGCGAGACGAAATCCACCGTGTAGCCGAAGATCGGCTCCTGCCGCCTGAACTTGGCACCCATCTGCGCGTTGCGCAGCTTCTGCCACAGCACCTTCTCCACGTCCGTGGAGTCGCGCCGCAGGATGCGGGCTCTTTCCGTCTCCTGGGGAGTCGCAACGCGCTTTGCTTGTTTGGCGGGGTCGAGCAACGCAAGACCCTCACCCTCCCGCTCTGCGAGCGGGTCCCTCCCTCTCCCCGGAGGGGAGAGGGATTCCATGCCCTTCCGCCACATCGTCCACGTGCTGCGATGATGCGCGTGGCAGATCGCCACGGCCAGGGCGTCGGCGGCGTCCGCCGTGGTGATCGCGCAGCCGGGCAGCAGCATCCGCACCATCGTCTGCACCTGCACCTTGTCAGCCCGCCCCGCCCCGACGACGGCCTTCTTCACCATATTGTTGGTGTACTCGGCCACCGGCAGCCCGGCCTGCGCCGGCACCAGCAGCGACACCGCCCGCGCCTGCCCCAGCTTCAGCGTCGAGACCGCGTTGGTGTTGACGAAGGTCTCCTCCACCGCGGCCTCGTCGGGCCGGTAGCACTCCAGCACCTTGGTCAGAGCGTCGTGCAGCTGGCACAGGCGCTCGGCCAGCGGGCTGGCGTCCTTGGAATGGACGGCGCCGTCGGCGACGTGGGTGAGACGATTGCCGGATACGTCGATGACGCCCCAGCCGGTGTGCCGCAGCCCGGGATCGAGCCCCAGCAGCCTTACCGTCCCCATGCCCGTGCCGTCGGCGGCGCCCACCCCATCATCCTCACGCGGTCAGCCGCTCCATGAGATCGGCGGCGATGTCGAAGTTGCCGTCGACCACCTGGACGTCGTCGTTGTCCTCCAGCACGTCCAGCAGCTTCAGCAGCGTCGTCGCCGCAGCCTCGTCCGGGCTGACGGTCATGTTCGGCTTCCACATCAGACGGGCGCTCTCCGGCGCGCCGAACTTCGCTTCCAGCGCGTCGCGCACGCCGATGAAGCTCTCCATCGAGGTCGTCACCTCGTGGCCGTCCGCGTCCGATTCCACCTCGTCGGCGCCGGCCTCCAGCGCCGCCTCGAACATGGCGTCGGCATCGGCAGCCGTGGCCGGGTAGTAGATGGAGCCCACCCGGTTGAACATGAAGCTCACCGAGTTGGTCTCGCCCAGCGAGCCGCCGTACTTGGTGAAGGCGGAACGCACCTCGGCGGCAGTGCGGTTGCGGTTGTCGGTCAGCGCCTCGACGATCAGCGCCACGCCGCCGGGGCCGTAGCCCTCGTACCGCACCTCTTCGTAGTTGGCGTCGTCGCCGCCCGGCGTGCCCTGCTTGATGGCGCGGTCGATGCGGTCGCGCGGCATGTTCTGCCCGCGCGCCGCCAGGATCGCCGCGCGCAGGCGCGGGTTGGCGGCCGGGTCCGGCAGACCCGACTTGGCGGCGACGGTGATCTCGCGCGCCAATTTGTTGAAGATCTTCGACCGCTTGGCGTCCTGCGCGCCCTTGCGGTGCATGATGTTCTTGAACTGTGAATGACCGGCCATGCGTCGAACGAGCCTCAGGGTGCGGTGCGGACAAGGTTTTGTGAGACCGGCGGGAAGCGACGCGCAGATCTGGTGCCCAAATCCCATGCGCCCGCGCCGGTTTGCGGCGCAGACGACACCCAACCACTTAGAAAGTCAATATGGCGAGAATGCGGCGAGTCCCCGGCGGCACCGTGGCACTCGACCGACCGTTGCGCAACGGCAACGGCCAAGGTGGCGAACGTCAGGTCAGGCCGTGGTGGTTGGCCGGCCACCAGTCGAAGTCTTGCACCTGTTCAGCGGTATAAGGGCACTCCGTGGGAACATCCCTGTAGGACACACCATCCTCATCCAGACCGGTCAGCCCCATACGCCGGGCATCGTTCCAAGCATCGGCCAGAGCTTCATCCACCTTGGCCTTCAAGCTCGGGCTGCCCTTCAGGGCTTTTCGAACCTCTCGGCGATGATTCTCGACCGAAACCTTCCACACCCGCCGCGGATACTCCGCCGGTGAGAATTCCAGCTTCAGCAGGTGCTCGATGATCCGACCCAGATGACTTTCCAGTCTGTGCCGATCGCTGCGCCCCATGCTCTCGATCTCCTCGGCGAGGTTCTCCCAGTCCAGCGGCAGGTTGGCGCCCGACGCCGCGGCGTCGCGCAGCCGGGTCGCCTGCTCCATCGTCCAGGCGTAGAAATCCTCGTCGTACTTTGCGCTGTGGCCCATGGGTGCCCTCCCGCGGCGGTCAGCTCCGCACCGGCATATGCTGGCTCAAACGCCCGCCCAGGCGCAACGGCTCGATGCGGGTGGCCAGCCCGGTGCGGTCGTCGGTCTCGACGTAGCAGCCGCACACCGTCGCCTCGCCCTCGGCGGGGCTCAGGCGCTCGGTCGGCAGCTTGCGGATCAGCTTCGCCATGGCGACCTCCTTCTTCATGCCGATGGCGCTGTCGTAGTCGCCGCACATGCCGGCATCGGTCTGATAGGCGGTGCCGCCCTTGAGGATCACGTGGTCGGAGGTCGGCACATGGCTGTGCGTGCCGACCACCAGCGAGACGCGGCCGTCCAGGTGGTGGCCCATGATCATCTTCTCGGAGGTCGCCTCTCCGTGCACGTCCACCAGGATGGCGTCCACCCCGCCCGGCCCCAGCCGGTGCGCCCGCACCACGCGCTCGACCGCCGCGAAGGGGTCGTCCTGCGGTTCCATGAACAGGCGCAGCAGGACGTTCATCACCAGCACCTTGCGCCCACCGCGCGCCTGCAACAGCACGAAGCCGCGCCCCGGCGTGCCCTCCGGGTAGTTGAGCGGGCGCAGGATGCGCGGCTGCTGGTCGATCTGGCCGACCAGATCCTTCTGGTCCCAGGTGTGGTTGCCGAGCGTGATGGCGTCGACGCCCGCCTCGAAGAACTCCTCGGCGATCTTGACGGTGATGCCGAAGCCGCCGGCGGCGTTCTCGCCGTTCACCACGGTCAGGTCGGGATCCAGCTCGGCCTTGATGCGGGGCAGCTGTGCGATCACCGCGTCGCGCCCGCTGCGCCCCACCACGTCGCCGAGAAACAGAAGCCTCATGGTCCCACCACCTTCATCGAAAAACGCTCGGTCACGATCCAGTCGAGCGGCTGGTCGTACGGTCCGTGCGGCACAGCGTCCACCTCCTGGCCGGCGAACCCGACGCCGACCGCCAGCACCGGGCCGCCGCCCGCGCGCAGCCCCGCCAGCGTCCGGTCGTAGTATCCGGCCCCATAACCCAGCCGGTGCCCGCCCCGGTCGAAGGCCAGCAGCGGCACGAACAACACCGCAGGCACCACCACGGGCGCGCCGTCGTCCGGCTCGCGGATGCCGAAGCGGCCTTCGCGCAGCGCCGTCTCCGGCCCCCAGGCACGAAACGTCAGCGGTGTCCCTTTCGGCCCCGACACCGGCAGCGCCGCGATACGTCCCGAATCATGGAGATGGAGAAGCAGCGGCCGAACGTCGAGTTCCGAGCCCAGCGGCCAGTACCCCGCCGCCGGCCCATCGGGCAGCGGCACCTCGGCCAGCACGCGTTCGCGCACGGCGTGCGAGGCGCGGCCCCGCTCATCGGGGTCGCTGACGGCGTCGCGCAGGGCTCGGGCGCGCAATCTGGCGGCGTCCTTGGCCTCGCGCGGGTCGGTCATCGTCTCGTCGGGAGTGCGGGAAAAAACAGGTGGCCGGGAAAAACAGGTGGAAGGTGCCGCCTTGGCCGTTGGCCATGTTGCCTATCCTCCACGGCCTGCCAGTGCAGGTGGGCGCCATGTACCGAGACCACGGTCCCGGAAGGGACAGCTCCCAAGAGGTTTAGGGTTATCGGCCCTGGGGATAATGCGACCTGACGAACCAGGCAGCAGCCTTCCTGTTCATATAACTAGGCGTGTTCGAGACGCGCGGCAACCTCTTCGATGCGGCGGGCGATGGCATCGATGGCGGCGGCCACCTCCGCCTCCTCCCCCGAGGGGTCGGGAGTGGGGCCGGGGATGGGCACGGACAGGCCGCGGCCGGCCATGGCCTCCTGCAACTCGTCCGCCAGCACCAGCGCGGTCAGCACCAGCATCTGCGCGTCCGACCCCGAACGCCCGCCGCCGGTGACCTGCTTGAGCCGCCCGTCCAGGTAGCCGGCAAGGTCGCGCAGGCGCTGTTCCTGCCCGTCCTCGCAGTTGATCTGGTAGAGCCGGTCGTTGACCTCGATGTCGACGCGCGCCATGGCTTCAGGTCTCCAGCACGTTTTCCAGCCGGCCGATGGCGGCGGCCAGACGTTGCGACACCGCTTCGGCGTTCTGCACGGCGCGCGCCTCGTCGAGACGGGCTTGGCGCAGCCCCTCGTTCAATTCCTGCTCGCGGCGGAACGCCCGCGTTTCGCGCGCGGCGGCGGCGATCTCCAGCCGATCGACGGCCTTGCCCAAATGTTCGAGCGCGGATTTCAAGTTTTCCATGGGGGATACCGGCCGTCGCTTAGCAAGCGCACTATATTGCGCTTCGCTACAGTTGGGCTGCTTCGTTTGCGCCGTCAACCGAAAAGGCGGTGACACGGGGCGACGCCGCATGCCCCTCCCCCCCCGCATCCACGCACACCCGATCCGCCCCAATCGCGTGTTGACCTATGGGCGGTGGATCTGCATGTTGCGCCGATCCGCCGGGAGGCCCTCCTGGGCTTCGCGCGCGGCCGGCTATTCTCGATTGTCGCGCGCACGCCGCAGGAACCCTCATCGATGTCAGCTCCCGCCGTTTCCCAGCAGACCATGGCGAACGCCATCCGCGCCCTTGCCATGGATGCCGTCGAGGCCGCCAAGTCCGGTCACCCCGGCATGCCCATGGGCATGGCCGACGCCGCCACGGTGCTGTTCACCCGCTTCCTGAAGTTCGACCCGACGCACCCGACCTGGCCGGACCGCGACCGGTTCGTGCTGTCGGCCGGCCACGGCTCGATGCTGATCTACGCGCTGGCCCACCTGACGGGTTACGAGCGCATGACCATCGACCAGCTGAAGCGCTTCCGCCAGCTGGGCAGCCTCACCCCCGGCCACCCCGAGGTGGACCCGGAGATGGGCATCGAGATGACCACCGGCCCGCTCGGCCAGGGCATCTCCACCGCGGTCGGCATGGCGCTGGCCGAGCGCATCACCAACGCCCGCTTCGGCGACGCGCTGATCGACCACACCACCTACGTCATCGCCTCGGACGGCGACCTGCAGGAGGGCGTCAGCCACGAGGCGTGCTCGCTGGCCGGACACCTCAAGCTGTCGCGCCTGATCGTGCTGTGGGACGACAACCACATCTCCATCGACGGCTCGACCGACCTCAGCTTCACCGACGACACGCCGGCCCGCTTCCGCGCCTATGGCTGGGACGTGCAGAGCGTCGACGGCCATGACGCGGACGCCGTCGCCAAGGCCATCGAGGCGGCGCAGAAGACCGACACGCCGTCGCTGATCGCCTGCCGCACCATCATCGGCAAGGGCGCCCCCAACAAGCAGAACACGCACGGCTGCCACGGCTCGCCGCTGGGCGCCGACGAGGTGGCCGCCACCCGCGCGGCGCTGGGCTGGACGCACGAGCCGTTCGTCATCCCGGCCGAGGTCGCCGACGCCTGGAAGGCCGCCGGCCGACGCGCGCAGGGTGCGTACAAGGATTGGGCCGCCCGCCGCGAGGCGCTGGACGCGTCGCAGCGCGCCGCCTTCGACGCCGCCATGTCCGGCGCCGTCCCGGCCGAGCTGCCGTCGCTGATCGAGGCGTTCAAGCGCAAGGTCTCCGAGGACAAGCCGAGCTGGGCCACCCGTGTCGCGTCCGGCAACGTGCTGGACGTGCTGGTGCCGGCGGTGCCGGAGATGATCGGCGGCTCCGCCGACCTGACGCCGTCCAACAACACCAAGGCCAAGAACACCGCCGACGTGAAGGGTGCGGGTGAGTTCAACGGCCGCTACGTCCGCTACGGCGTGCGCGAGCACGGCATGGCGACGGTGATGAACGGCATGGCGCTGCACCGGGGTGTCATCCCCTACGGCGGCACCTTCATGCAGTTCGCTGACTATTGCCGCCCGGCCATCCGTCTGGCCGCCCTGATGAAGCAGCGCAGCATCTTCGTGATGACGCACGACTCCATCGGGTTGGGCGAGGACGGGCCGACGCACCAGCCGGTCGAGCATCTTGCCGCGCTGCGGGCGATCCCCAATCTTCTCGTGCTGCGGCCGGGCGATGCGGTGGAAACCGCCGAGTGCTGGCAGTTGGCGCTGGAGCGCGCAGACGGTCCGTCGGTGCTGGCGCTGACCCGCCAGAACGTGCCGACCCTGCGCGCGCAGCACACCGCCGAAAACCTCTCCGGCCGCGGCGCCTACGTGCTGGCCGAGGCCGAGGGTGAGCGCAAGGTGACGCTGCTCGCCACCGGATCGGAAGTGTCGCTGGCCATGGAGGCCCGCGCGGCGCTCCAGGCCGAGGGCATCGGCACCGCGGTGGTTTCCATGCCGTCGTGGGAGCTGTTCGAGCGCCAGGGCGCCGAGTATCAGGCGCAGGTGCTGGGCACCGGCGTGCGGGTGGCCGTCGAGGCCGCGGCGCGGCTGGGCTGGGACCGCTGGCTGGGGGCGAACGGCGCCTTCGTCGGCATGACCGGCTTCGGCGAGTCGGCGCCGTACCAGGAACTGTACAAGCACTTCGGCATCACCGCCGAAGCCGTTGTGAGCGCCGCGAAGGCGCGTCTTTAAACCGGTAGCGGGACCCCGAGGGCGTTCCTCGGGGCCGTAACGACACACTGGAGGAAGTCATGGCAGTTCGGGTTGCGATCAACGGGTTCGGCCGCATCGGCCGTCTGGTGCTGCGGGCGATCTACGAGAGCGGCCGCAAGGACGTCGAGGTGGTGGCGATCAACGACCTCGCCGATCTCGACACCAACGTGCACCTCCTCAAGTACGACAGCGTGCACGGCCGCTTCCCCGGCACCGTCGAGGCCAAGGACGGCAACCTCGTCGTCAACGGCCACGTCATCAAGGTCGTCCAGGAGCGTGACCCGACCAAGCTGCCGTGGGGCGCGCTGAAGGTTCAGGTCGCCATGGAGTGCTCGGGCATCTTCACCAAGCGCGCCGACGCCGCCAAGCACCTGGAAGCCGGCGCCGAGAAGGTGCTGATCTCCGCCCCCGCCACCGACGAGGACATCACCGTCGTCTACGGCGTGAACAGCGATCAGCTGAAGGCCGAGCACCGCATCGTCTCGAACGCCTCGTGCACGACCAACTGCCTGGCGCCGGTCGCCTATGTGCTGAACAACCTGATCGGCATCGACCACGGCTTCATGACGACGATCCACTCCTACACGGGTGACCAGCGCGTCGTCGACACCATGCACAAGGACCTGCACCGCGCCCGCGCGGCGGCCCTGAACATGATCCCGACCTCGACCGGTGCGGCCAAGGCGGTCGGCAAGGTTCTGCCGGAACTGAAGGGCAAGCTGGACGGCACCGCCATCCGCGTGCCGACGCCGAACGTCTCGGTGGTCGACTTCAAGTTCGTCGCCAAGCGCGCCACCACGGTGGAAGAGATCCAGAAGGCCATCAAGGAGGCCGCCGCCGGCCCGCTGAAGGGCATCCTGGGCTGCTACGACGAGCCGCTGGTCTCGACCGACTTCAACCACGACCCGAACAGCTCGATCTTCGCGCTGGAGGAGACCAAGGTCATCGACGGCACCTTCGTGCGCATCATGACCTGGTACGACAACGAGTGGGGCTTCTCGAACCGCATGAGCGATACCGCCATCGCCATGGTGAACGCGAAGTAAGCCTACGCTCGTTCCGAGCTGAGACGAAAAGGCCGCTCCCTCGGGGGCGGCCTTTTTCGTTTCGGTTCTCTTTCGGGGTATTGGGCTGTGCCCGGCTGGGATGCCGCTAAATCTTACCTCCAACACCAAAGGAGGACGTCATGGTGGCGCAGGAAACGAGCGGCTCCACGGCTCCCGCGGGACGCGTGCGGGAAGCGGTGGCGGTGTTCGACGATCCCGAAAGCCTGGACGCCGCGGTGGCGGAGTTGCAGCAGTGCGGCTTCAACCGGGCCGACCTGAGCATCGCCGACGGGGCGCGTTGCCAGAAACTCGGCATCGCCTACGACGACGCGCGGGAAATCGAGGACAACCCCAAGGTGCCTCGCACGGTGTTCGTCTCCAAGGCGTCGGTCGGCGACGCCGAGGGCGTGCTGATCGGCGGTGCGGTGTACCTCGGCGCGGTGATCGCCGCGGGCGTCGCCGCGTCGTCCGGCGCGGGCATGGTCGGCACCATCCTGGCGGTCGCCATCACGGCGGCGCTGACCGGGGCGGTCGGCCTGTACCTGCGGGGCAGCGTGCACCGGCGCTATGTGGGCGCGATCCACGATCAGGTCCGGCACGGCGGCATCGTGCTGTGGGTCAACCTGCACTCCCCCGATCAGGAGCAGTGCGCGATGAAGACCCTGGACAAGTGCCGGGCCAAGCGGGTGCACGTGCACGAGGTGCCGGTGATCTGACGGGAAGTGCGGCTCAGGAAGCCCGCGAGCAGTTGGTCCGCGTGCAGCGGGCGATGCCCGCGGCTTCGCCCAGACGGTCGGCGACCCAGGCGCCGACCGTCTTGCCCTCGCGCTGGGCGCAGCTGGCGATGGCGCGGTGCAGGATCGGGTTCACGCGCACGGAGATCTTGCCGGAAAACGGCCGGTCGGCGTTGGCGCCCATGTCGCTCGACAGTTCGAGATAGTCTTCGACCGCGCGGTGAAATGCCGCCGTCAGCTCATCCACCGAGCGGCCGGAAAAGGTGATGCCGTCGCGCGTGTTGATGACCTGACCGACGAATATGCCGGCGTCGGCGTCGAAGTCGATTTGGGCCTTGTAGCCCTTATATTCCATCATCGGCGGCGTCCCTCGGGGAAGCGGTGCGCGGAACATACCCTTCCTTTGGGTGAGACGGTTTGACCTGCCTCAATTCTCCTTCGCGAAGTATGGTTTCAAGCATGACTACCCCCCTTCCCCCGTCCCCCACCCTCCCCGGCGCCGCGCGGCCGGTGCGCGTGCATGGCATCGGCGACGCGCGCGCCGCGCTGATGGCCGCCGCGGCGCTCGGCCGTCCGGTGGTGCTCGTCGGTCCGCCCGGCGGTGGTGCGCTGTGGTTCGCCCGCATGGTGGAGGCGGCGCGCGCCGCCGTTCCCGGTGCCGAGGCTGAAGCCGTCCTCGACTGCGCCGACCGTGCCGGCGATGCGCAGGGCGCGCTGGCCGCCGGGGTGCGGCACGTGCTGTTCAGCGGACCGCCGGAGGTCGCGGCGCGGCTCGCGGACATCGCAGCGCGGAGCGGCGCCGTGGTGCTGCCGGCACTGGCCCCGGCGCTGGATCTGCGGGGCGAGCGCGATCCGCAGCGGGCCTGCCAAGCGTGGCTGGCCGATGGCTGACCCCGACCGGACCCGTGCGCCCCGCCGCGCGTTCTGCTAGAGTGTGCCCATGACCCAGAGCAAGCGCGCCATGCCGGAGAAGATCACCGTCCAGATGCGGGCCGAAGAGCTGCCCGACAGCATCAAGGCGCGCCTGAAGGAAACCCTCATCCCTGGCATGCCCTACCAAGTCACCGTCGAGCCGGTGGACGATCAGGATGCCAAGCGCGAAGCCCTGCTGCGCGACCTTGATGAAGGCATCGCCGATCTGGAGGCGGGACGGGTAATTGACGGTGACGCGTTGTTCGCCGAACTGCGCGCCAAGTATCCGGACGCGAACTAAACGGTGCCGCGCGTTCATTTTGCTAGACGGGCGGCCATCGACCTCTCGGAAATTACCGACTTCATCGGCCGGGACAACCCTAAGGCCGCCGGGCGCCTGCTCGCACGCATCGAAGCGACGTGCCGGCTCCTTGCTGAGCGGCCGATGATGGGGCGCAGCCAAGCCCCCCTTGCGGCCCAACCTGCGCAGCCATCCACACGGCAACTACGTCATCTTCTACCGCCCCCTCGGCGACGGCATCGAGATCGTGCGTGTCCTGCACGGTGCCCGCGACATCGACGCCACGTTCACCGAATAGCCGCTCCCCCGCCTCATCCGCCCGGATTACGGCGCAAATCATCGGTATGGCGGCGGAATTCGGCGCCCGGCCGCCGTTGCAAAGCGGTCCTGGCTGGGCTATGAGGGCGCTATCTTCCCTGATCACGCTTGAGGGAGACGTGCCGCCATGAAGCTCACCCGCCGCGTCAAAGAGATCCTCGCGAACTACGAGAGCGACACTCCGGGCGTCAAGGCCAACCTTGCCCGCATCCTCATGGAAGGCAAGCTGGGCGGCACCGGAAAGCTGGTCATTCTGCCCGTCGATCAGGGCTTCGAGCACGGCCCGGCACGCTCCTTCGCGCCGAACGAGGCGGGGTACGATCCGCACTACCACTATCAACTGGCCATCGACGCGGGCTGCAACGCCTATGCGGCGCCGTTGGGGTCTCTGGAGGCGGGGGCCTCGACCTTCGCCGGGTCGATCCCGCTGATCCTCAAGATGAACAGCGCCAACAGCCTGTCGCGCCAGAAGGAAGGTGCGGATCAGGCGGTCACCGCGTCGGTCAGGGACGCGCTGCGGCTCGGCGCGTCGGCCATCGGCTTCACGATCTACCCCGGCTCGGACGCCATGTACGAGCAGTACGAGGAGATCCGCGACCTGTCGGCGGAGGCCAAGTCGGTCGGCCTCGCCTCGGTGATCTGGTCGTACCCGCGCGGCGGCGACATCTCCAAGGAAGGCGAGCTGGCGATGGACGTCATCGGCTACGCCGCCCACATGGCGGCGCTGCTCGGCGCCCACATCATCAAGGTGAAGCTGCCGACCTCCTACCTGGAGCAGGCCGAGGCGAAGAAGATCTACGAATCCAAGCGGATCCCCATCGCCACCCAGGCCGAGCGCGTGCGCCACATCATGCAGTGCGCCTTCAACGGCCGCCGCATCGTGGTGTTCTCAGGCGGTGCGGCCAAGGGCGAGGATGCGGTGTTCGAGGATGCCCGCGCCATCCGCGACGGCGGCGGCAGCGGCTCGATCATCGGCCGCAACTCGTTCCAACGCCCGCGCGAGGAGGCCCTGGCCCTGCTCGACCGGGTCATGAAGATCTACCAGGGCAAGGAGTGACGGTGCCCCAGCCGACCCAACAACCCGCCTGCCGCCTGTATCTGGTGACGCCGCCGGCTCTCGATCCGGCGGCGTTCGCCGTTCCGTTGGCCGAGGCGCTCGACGCCGGCGACGTGGCGTGCGTGCAGCTCCGCCTCAAGGACTGCTCGGACGACGCCATCCGCCGCGCCTGCGACGTGCTGCGCCCGGTGGCGCAGGAGCGCGAGGTGGCGTTCATCCTCAACGACCGCCCGGATCTCGCCAAGGAGACCGGCTGCGACGGCGTGCACGTCGGCCAGGGCGACACGCCCTACGCCAAGGCCCGGCAGATCGTCGGCAAGGACGCCATCGTCGGCGTCACCTGCCACGACAGCCGCCACCTCGCCATGGAAGCCGGCGAGGCGGGGGCCGACTACGTCGCCTTCGGCGCCTTCTACCCGACCACCACCAAGCCCTCCGACTACCGCCCCACCCCCGACCTGCTGCAATGGTGGGCCGAGATGATGGAGGTGCCGTGCGTCGCCATCGGCGGAATCACGCCGGAGAACTGCACGCCGCTGGTCCAGGCCGGCGCCGACTTCATCGCCGTGGTCACCGGCGTGTGGAACCACCCCCAGGGGTCCGGCGCCGCCGTGCGGGCCTACAACAAGGCGATCGCCGACGCCCTGGCGGGCTGAGGCTTTGGACGCCATCGGCCTCGATGTTCTGGCGGCGCTGTTCGGCGTCAGCCTGCTGGCGGGCTTCGTCGATTCCATCGCCGGGGGCGGCGGGCTGCTGACGGTGCCGGCGCTGCTGTGGGCCGGTCTGCCGCCGGCCGCGGCCATCGCCACCAACAAGCTGCAAGCCAGCTTCGGCTCCCTCTCGGCCACCGTGAGGTTCGTCCGCGAGGGCGAGGTGGACCCGCGCGCCATGCGCGGCATGATCGCCTGCGCGCTGGTCGGCGGGTTGGCCGGGGCCGCCGTGCTTCAGGTGGTGGACGCCAGCGTGCTGAAGGATGCCATCCCGTTCCTGCTGGTCGGCATCGCGCTGTATCTGCTGCTGTCGCCCAAGGCCGGCGACATCGACGCGCACCGCCGGATTGGGGAAGGCGCGTTCGCGCTGCTGGCCTGCACGGGGATCGGCTTCTACGACGGCATCTTCGGGCCGGGCACCGGGACCTTCTTCGCCATGGCCTTCGTGGCGCTGCTGGGCTTCAACCTGCGCAGGGCGACGGCCCACACCAAGGTGCTGAACTTCACCAGCAACATCGCCTCGCTGCTGGGCTTCCTGGCCGGCGGGTCCATCGTCTGGACGGTGGGGCTGACCATGGCGGTCGGGGCCTACGCGGGCGCACAGATGGGCGCCCATATGGTGATCCGCAACGGCGCCGGCATCGTCCGGCCGATGCTGGTGGTAGCCTCGCTTGCCATCACCGCCAAGCTGGTGTGGAGCGACCCCGAACACCCCATGCGCCACGCCATCGCCTGGGTGCTGGGGCTGTTCGCTTAAGACCCCGCGCGCAGGCGCCGCAGTTTCAGCAGCGAGCCGGTCAGCGGGTCGCGCAGTTCGGCGGTGTTGGCGTCGATCATGCGGATGGTCAGCGTCGGGCCGAAGCCGCGCGGGATGACCTGGATGCGGTCGCCGTCGATGACGTAATCCACCTCCTGCTCGACGCCCAGGATCTCGGCGCTGTCCCGGTATAAACTGTAGGTGCCCAGCGTGAAGCCGGCGCCGATGGGGGCCTGCAACGACCAGCGCCCGTTGAGCGGGTTGCTCGGGTCGTAGCTCGCACAGCCCGCCAGCAGGGTAAGCGCCGCGAGGATGGGCCCAAGGATAGGGAGGAGTCGTCCGCGCATGCCGCCATAACGCGCGGTCAGGCCACCATGTTCACCGCCGCCACCAGATAGGCGCCGTACCCCGCGGAAAACAGCAGCACCTTGGCCGGCGTCAGCAGGCTGCCCGCCCCCTTCTCGTGCAGCGCCATGTAGCCCAGCAGCACCGCGCCCAGGAACCCCAGGTTCAGCGCGTAGAGCGCCACGTCCCCCACCCTGGCCCCGGTCAGCGCCAGCGGCACCAGCGCCAACGTGAGCGAGAAGATGCCGTCGGCCACCGCCGCCGAGACCGCCGCCGTCGCCCGCCCGGAGCGCGACAGCCGCCACGCGCTGAAGCTTTCGGGCAGCGCGCACAGCAACCCGGTGATGAACAGCCCGCCCACCAGATCGGAAATGCCCAGCGCCTCGTTGAGGCGCCTGGACGACAGCACCGCCAGCAGCGCCCCCACGGCGATGGCGGCGATGCCCGGCAGCGTGCGCAGGATGCGGCGCCGGGCGCCGGCCATCGGTTCGGGCGCCACCCGCGCGTGCCGGAGCGCCCGCACCAGATAGGCCGCGCAAGCCCCCGCGAGCAGCAGCCCGTCCACCGGCTGCAACCCCTCCCATCCGGGCGTCAGCGTCAGCACCGCCAACAGCGCCACCACCGCCAGATAGGGCAGCACCTGCACCCACACCGCCTGCTCCTTCACCTCGGGCACCGGCTTGGGCGGCGGCACGTGCGCGGGGTCGGCGCGGCGCTCGGCCAGCGCGTCCTCGCGGTGCCAGCGGGTGGACAGGTAGGCGATGGCGAAGATCAGCGGCAGCGCCGGCACGTTCGAGCCCAGCGCCGTGCCCAACCCGATGTCCGGCCAGCCCAGCACCACGCTGGCGATGTTCACGGAGATCTCCGGGCTGGCGGTGGCGAGGCCGATCAGCGCCCCGGCGCCGACCTCGGCAATTCCCCAATGCCGGCGCAAGTCGCCCAGCAGCGAGCAGACGCGCTGCGACCCCCACTGCATCAGCGCGATGCCGGCGAGAATCAGGATGAGGGAAAGAGCGGCTTTCATGACGCGCCTACCAACACCGGACGGCGGCCAACGTTGCCGCACCACCGGGTTGCGCCGACCGCGGCGACGCGGCTTTGCCGAAATGACACACCGGGACACAGACCGTCCGCGGATATGACGATCGGAGTAAGTTTTCCGGCAGGTTGCCCTTTACGTCAACCAGTCTTTCCGCGAAAGTACGGGCATAACGAACAAAGCGCTCACAGGGAGAAACGCATGACCCGGAAGTCCTTAAAGACGAGCCTGCTGGTCGCCGTCGCCGCCATTGCCGCCCCCATGTCGGTGCATGCCGCGGGATTCCAGTTGAAGGAGCAGAGCGTCTCGGGCCAGGGCACCTCATTCGCCGGCGTCACCGCCGGCGGCAACGGCGACGCCAGCGCCATGTTCTACAACCCGGCCGCCATGGGCCTGGTGAAGGGCGGGCAATTCGTCCAGACCGTCACCGGCGTGCTGCCGCGGTCCAAGCTGGAGAGCGCCAGCGGCACGCGCTCCCGCGCGCTGGGCGGCACGAATATCAGCGGCGTGGCGTCCGACAGCGACATCGCGCAGGATGCGATCGTCCCGTCCGGCTACATCGTCTACTCGATCAGCGACGCGCTGAAGGTCGGCCTGTCGGCGAACGGCCCGTGGGGTCTGGTCACCGACTATCCCGAGAACTGGGTGGGCCGCTATCACGGCATCCGCTCGGACCTGAGGACCTACAATTTCACGCCGACGGTGTCCTATCAGGTGAACCCGATGCTGACCCTGGGCGCCGGGGTGCAGATCCAGTACGCCAAGGCCAAGCTGTCGTCGGCCATCGACGCCGGGGCCGGCGTGCGCCGGCCGGGCGCCTTCGACGCCATCGGCGACGCGGTCGGCGACGACTGGGGCTGGGGCTTCACCGCCGGCGCGCTGGTCGAGCCGATGAAGGGCACCCGCATCGGCCTGTCCTACCGCTCGGCCGTCAAGCACATGCTGGAGGGCGACCTCTCCTTCTCCACCGCGCCGGGCACGCCGGGGGCGCTGGCCGCGCAGTTCCAGACGCAGAAGATCACGTCCAAGCTGGTCACGCCGGAGGTCGCCGGGTTCGGCCTCGTCCAGGACATCACGCCCGATTGGGCGGTGATGGCCGACGTCCAGTGGACCAACTGGTCGCGCTTCGGCACGCTGCGCATCAACGCCGCCAACCCGGCCTTCAGCTCGACGACCGAGGAGCACTGGCACGACACGTGGTTCTACGCGCTGGGCACCACGTACAAGGTGAACGACGCGCTGACGCTGCGCACCGGCGTGGCCTTCGACAAGGGCTCGGTCGACACCGAGTTCCGCACCCCGCGCATCCCGGAACAGGACCGCTATTGGGTGTCGATCGGCGCCGGCTACAAGGTGACCGAGGCGTTGCAGATCGACGCGGCCTACAGCCACGTCTTCGTGCCGAGCGCCGACATCGCCCTGACCGACACCGGCTCGCGCGGCAACCTGACCGCCAAGTACAAGGGCAGCATCGACATCATCGGCGTCCAGGCCCGTTTCTCCTTCTGATCGGGCTTGTTCGAGACGAAAAACGCCGCCGGAGTTCCCCTCCGGCGGCGTTTTTTCGTTGGGGGCGGGTTGCGGCACGGCCCCGGCGTGTCATAGTTCACGAAAAGCGCGACCATCGGGAGGATCGAGAGACATGGCCGACAGCTTCACCGCGTTCGTCATCGAGGACGCCGACGGCAAGCCCAAGGGCGGTTTCAAGCAGCTCACGCTGGCCGACCTGCCGGACAACGACGTGCTGGTCGAGGTCGCCTACTCCACGGTCAACTACAAGGACGGCCTCGCGGTCAGCGGCAAGGGGCGCATCGCCCGCAAGCTGCCGATGGTGGCCGGCATCGACCTCGCCGGCACGGTGGTCGAGTCCCGCTCGCCCGACTGGAAGCCCGGCGACAAGGTGGTCGCCAACGGCTGGGGCATGTCGGAGACGGTGTGGGGCGGCTACACCCGCTATCAGCGCCTGAAGCCCGAGTGGCTGACCCGCCTGCCCGACGCTTTCTCGCCGGAAGAGGCCATGGGCATCGGCACCGCCGGCTACACCGCGGCGCTGTGCGTCGAGGCGCTGGAGAAATGGGGCGTCATCCAGCCCGGCGGCAAGGAGGTGCTGGTCACCGGCGCGGCCGGCGGCGTCGGCTCGGTGGCGGTGGCGCTGCTCGCCAAGCGCGGCTACACGGTGGTGGCCTCCACCGGCCGGCCGGAGACGCACCAGTACCTGCGCGGGCTCGGCGCCACGGACTTCATCGACCGCGCGGCGCTGCTGGAGAAGGGGCCGCCCTTGCAGAAGGAGCGCTGGGCCGGCGGCGTCGATTCGGTGGGCGGCCAGACGCTGGTCAACGCGCTGTCGCAGACCGTCTGGGGCGGCGCCATCGCGGCGTGCGGTCTGGCCGGGTCGGCGGACCTGCCGGCGACGGTGCTGCCGCACATCCTGCGCAGCGTGACGCTGCTGGGCATCGATTCCGTCGCGGCCCCGCAGGACCGCCGCAACGCCGCCTGGGCGCGGCTGGCCCGCGACCTCGACAAGGACAAGCTGAAGGCGATGTACGAGGTGAAGCCGTTCGCGGAGCTGCCGGAGCTGGCGACCAAGATCCTCGCCGGGCAGGTCCGCGGCCGGGTGGTGGTGGAGATCGGGAGATAAGGCCAAGTCCCTCCCCCGCCGGAGGCGGGGGAGGGCTTTTGCGCTATCCCGCCACCGGCGCCCACAGCACCTCGTCGATGCTCTCCGCCCCGCTGCACAGCATCACCAGCCGGTCGAAGCCCAGCGCGATGCCGCTGCTCTCCGGCATGCCGTGCTCCAGAGCCGTCAGGAAATCCTCGTCCACCGGGAAGCGCTCGCCGTACAGGCGCTCCTTCAAGTCCATGTCCGCCTCGAAGCGGGCGCGCTGCGCCGCCGCGTCGGTCAGTTCGCCGAAGGCGTTCGCCAGTTCCAGCCCGCAGGCGTACAGCTCGAAGCGCTCGGCCAGCCGCGAATCCTCCGGCTTGGGGCGCGACAGCGCCGCCATGCACACCGGATAGTCGGTCAGCACGCACGGCACACCGGCGCCGAGGTGCGGTTCGATGCGCTCGAACATGATGCGGAAGAACACGTCCTCCCAGCGGTCGCCCTCGCCCGTGCGGATGCCGATGCGCGCGGCCTCTGCCGCCAGCGCCGCCGGGTCGGGCTCGTGCGTGCCGTCGTAGGTCGCCAGCAGATCGATGCCGGCGTACTCCGCGAAGGCGTCCTGCACGGTCAGCACCCGCCAGTGCTCGAACGGATCGCACTCCAGCCCACGGAACGCGAAGCGCCGCCGCCCCGCCGCCTCCGCCGCCGCGCGCACGAGATCGACGCAGTCCTGCACCAGCGTTTGATAGCCCTCCCCCGCCCGGTACCATTCCAGCATGGTGAACTCGGGGTGGTGGGTGGCCGAGCGCTCAGCGTTGCGGAAGACGCGCGCCATCTGAAACAGCCGCGGCAGCCCGGCCACCAGCAGCTTCTTCATGGCGAACTCGGGGCTGGTGTGCAGGTGCAACCGGCGCCGGTCGTCGGGGTGCGGGCCGACCAGTTCGGTGGCGAAGGCGTGCAGGTGCGGCTCCATGCCCGGCGACACCTGGAGGCAAGGCGTCTCCACCTCGACGAAGGCGCGTTCCTCGAAGAAGCGCCGCACCGCCCCCAGCACGCGCCCCCGCACCGCGAGGTGCGGCCGGCGGCGGGCGAAGGCGTCGGGGTGCCAGAAGGGGAGCGTGGTGGGCATGGGCGGTCCTCTCGTGCGCGACGGCGCTGCTTAGCAAACCATTCGCACGTCGGGAAAGCCCGCGCAAACGCGGCTCGCCCGTGTGACCTTCACCCCCGCGCACCCCAGCCCCCCGGCGTAGGACTCCGCCCGGCGTTGCCTCGCGCCCGGCAAGCTGCTAGGTTCCGCGCCGCCCGCTTCTTGGAAATCACGGAATCGTCCTATGAAGGTCAACGCCAACACGATGCGCGCCGGCCATGTGCTGGAGCAAAACGGCAAGCTCTACGTCGTACAGAAGACCCAGATCGTGCAGCCCGGCAAGGGCGGCGCCTTCATCCAGATCGAAGCCAAGGACGTCCGCTCCGGCACCAAGATCATCGAACGCTTCCGCACCCAGGAGACGGTCGAACGCGCCCGCCTGGACCAGCACGAGATGACTTTCCTGTTCGCCGACGGCGACGCCTTCACCTTCATGGACAAGGAAAGCTTCGAGCAGGTCACCATCCCGCGCGAGATCATCGGCGATCAGGCCGTCTTCCTGCAGGACGGCATGGAAGTCACCGTGGAATCGCACGAGGGCACGCCGCTGGGCGTCGAGATCCCCGGCAAGGTCACGCTGCAGATCCTCGAGGCCGACCCGGTCGTCAAGGGCCAGACGGCCTCGTCCTCCTACAAGCCGGCCAAGCTGGAGAACGGCGTCTCCATCCTGGTGCCGCCGCACATCGAGGCGGGCACGCGGGTCGTCGTCGACACCCAATCCGGCGAATACGTCGAGCGCGCTAAGGACTGATCCCCTCCTCATGGCAACCCGTTCCGCCCTCATCAACGTGATGGTCCGCGCCGCCGAAAAGGCGGGGCGGGCCCTCGTGCGCGACTTTGGCGAAGTCGAGCAGCTCCAGGTCTCCCGCAAGGGACCGGCGGACTTCGTGTCGGCCGCCGACATGAAGGCCGAAAAGACGCTGCGCGAAGAATTGCAGAAGGTCCGTCCCGAATACGGCTTCCTCATGGAGGAGTCCGGGACCTCCAAGGGCAAGGACGACACCACGCGCTGGATCGTCGATCCGCTCGACGGCACCACCAACTTCCTGCACGGCCTGCCGCACTGGGCGATCTCCATCGCGGTGGAAAAGGCCGGCGAGATCGTTGCCGGCGTGGTGTACGAGCCGGTGCACGACCAGATGTTCTGGGCGGAGAAGGGTGCCGGCGCCTTCCTCAACCACCAGCGCCTGCGCGTCTCGGCGCGCCGGAAGCTGGAGGATTCGGTGCTCGCCACGGGCATTCCCTTCAAGGGACGCCCCGGCCACCAGCAGTTCCTCGCCGAGGCCGAGAAGGTGATGACCGAGGTGGCGGGCATCCGCCGCTTCGGCGCCGCGTCGCTCGACCTCGCCTACGTGGCGGCGGGCCGCTACGACGGCTATTGGGAGCGCGGGCTGTCGCCGTGGGACGTGGCGGCGGGCGTGCTGCTGGTCACCGAGGCCGGCGGCTTCGTCGGCGAGATCGGCGGCGGGCGCAACCCGGTGTACGGCGGCACCATCCTGGCCGCCAACTCGCACTTGAACCTGCCGCTCGCCACGCTGCTGCGCGGGGTCGAGCGCAAGCAGGCGACGCCCCCCGCCGGTGGCACCGCACCCGCGTGATCGACCGTCCGTTCTACCAGGGCCTACGCTACACCGTTGGGGGAGAACCGTTCTCCCCCTGCGTCGGGAATTGTCGCTACACCGATCGATGGGCTATGGTGGGGCGTGAAACCCGTGTAAGGGTTAAGCCACGCTGTTCACCAGAGGGTGTACCGGTCGCATGAACCGAGTTCGCAACGCGCGCGTGGGGTGGCCGCTGCCGCTCCGCGCGCTGGCCGTCACCGCAGCCCTTGTGGGGACTGCGGCGCCGGCTGTTGCGCAGGTCCCGGCTCCGGTCAAGGTCACGGTCACCAAGCCGGCCGAGGCCGCCGTGGAACCCAGCAAGCTGACGCTGGAAAACGCCGCGCCGATGCCGGTGCCGCCGCCGCCGAAGCTGCCGTCGCAGAAGAGCGTCAAGGCGCCGCCGCAATTCGTGGCGCCACGGCCCATCGAGCCGCCGCCGCTGCCCAGCATCGCCGAGCGAAATCCGGTGCCGCTGCCGAATGCGCCGGCCGGCGCGCCGCCGGTGCAGGCCAAGGCCCGGCCCGCCGCTCCGGCTCCGGCCCCCGCGGCCCCGGCTCCCACGGCTTCGCCCCCTGCCCCGTCCGCCGGGCCGCCGGCAGCGCCACCGCCCGCGGTGGCTGCGCAGCCGAAGCCCGCCCCTGCTCCGCCCACGCAGACTGCGGCGCTGCCGCCGCCGGCCACGCCGGCCCCATCGCGCGGCGCGCTGAGCGTGGTGTTCGAGGGCGACGCCGCCGACGTGCCGGAGTCGGCCGAGGCGACCGTCACCCAACTGGCCGAGCGCCTGCGCGCCAACGAAGCCCTGCGCCTGCAACTGCGCTCCTACGCCAGCGGCACGCCGGAGACGGCGCGCGAGGCGCGCCAGCTGTCGCTGGCCCGCGCGCTGGCGTTGCGCGAGCGGTTGACCGCCTTCGGCATCCGCAGCACCCGCATCGACATCCGCGCGCTGGGCGCCGGCGCGACCGATGGGCCGCCCGATCGCATCGACGTGGAGTTCATGAACTGACCGGGGCGAGCGCCGCCGCCCGCAAATCGCCCGCAAACCGGAGGAGTTGGTTCCGATGACGCGCCCGGAGCGCTTCCTGACCCGGATGATCCTCTTCCTCGTCGCCGTGGTGGCCGTGGTCGGGCTGCTGTTTCCGGCGTTGCAGAGCGCCTTCATGACCAATCCGGCGCTGAACGGGCTGATCATGACGGCGCTGCTGACGGGCATCGTCTTCATCTTCCGCCAAGTGCTGATCCTGCGGCCGGAGGTCGCGTGGCTGCACAGCTACCAGCAGCACCAGCACGACCGCCCCGGCGCCATGGAGGCCGCCCCCGAACCGGTGCTGCTCGGCCCGCTGGCGCGCATGCTGGGCGAGAAGCGCGGCCGGCTGATGCTGTCGGCCATGTCCATGCGCACGGTGCTGGACGGCCTCTCGGCGCGGCTCGACGAATCGCGCGAGCTGTCGCGCTATCTCATCAGCCTGCTGATCTTCCTGGGGCTGCTCGGCACCTTCTGGGGGCTGCTGCACACCGTGCGCTCGGTGGGGTCGGTGATCGGCAACCTGAGCGTCACCGGCGGCGACGTCGCCACCATGTTCACCAGCCTCCAGCAAGGGCTGGAGGCGCCGCTGACCGGCATGGGCACGGCGTTCAGCTGCTCCCTGTTCGGCCTCGCCGGCTCGCTGGTGCTGGGTTTCCTGGAGTTGCAGGCGACGCAGGCACAGCACCGCTTCTTCCAGGACGTCGAGGACTGGCTGTCCAGCGCCACGCGCCTGTCGACCGGCGCCGGCAATCTGGAAGGCGGCGACCAGTCGATCCCCGTCTATGTGCAGGCGTTGCTCGAACAGACCGCCGAGAACCTGGACGGGCTGCACCGCATCGTCGCCACCGGCGAGGAGAGCCGCCGCACATCCAACGCCAACCTGATGGCGCTGACCGAACGGCTGAGCACGCTGACCGACCAGATGCGCGCCGAGCAGGCGCTGCTGCTGAAGCTCACCGAGAGCCAGATGGAGATGAAGCAGGTGCTCGGCCGGTTGGCCGACGCCACGGCCGGCGGGCTGGACGAGTCGTCGCGGGCGCACCTGCGCAACATGGACCTCTACCTCGCCCGTCTGCTGGAGGAGACCGCCAACGGCCGCACCCAGGCGGTGGGCGAGATCCGCAACGAAATCAAGATCCTCACCCGCACCATCGCGGCGCTGGCCGACGAAGCGGAACGCGCCGAGGGGCGTTAACACATGGCCAGCTTCAGTCGGCGCGGCAGCAATCGGGAATTGAACGCGTGGCCCGGCTGGGTCGATGCGCTGTCGTCGCTGGTGATGGTCGTCATCTTCCTGCTGATGATCTTCGTCGTCGCGCAGTTCTATCTGGCGACCGCGCTCACCGGCCGCGACGAGCAGCTCCAGAGCCTGAGCCGCAAGGTCGCCGAGATGAACGACCTGCTGTCCATGGAGCGCGACGCCAACGCCGACTTGCGCGTCAACATCGCGCAGATGTCCGACCAGTTGCAGGCCTCCGTCACCGCGCGCGAAGACCTGAGCGCGACGGCAAGCCAGCTCAAGGACGAACGCGACGCCAATGCGCGCGAGGCGGCGTCGCTGCAGAACGACATCAAGGCGCTGCGCGAGATGCGCCAGCGCCTGGAGGGCGAGGTGGCCGAGCGCGCGGCGGCGCTGCGCCTGTCCGACGAGCAGCGCCGGGCGCTGTTGGCACAACTCGGCACGGCGCGCGACCGCTCGAAGGAACTGGAAACTAAGCTCGCCGAGGCCGGCGACAAGACCATGCTGGCGCAGAAGGAGATCGCGCTCCGCGACCAGCAGATCGGCGCGCTGACCAGACAGCTTGCCGAGACCGGCGACAAGGCCACGCAGGCGCAGAAGGACATCGGCCAGCGCGACCAGCAGATCGACACGCTGTCCAGGCAGATCGCCGCGTTGCGCGACCAGCTCGCCCGCATCGGCGAGGCGCTGAACCTCTCCGAGAAGAAATCGGCGGAGCAGCAGGTGCAGATCGCCGATCTGGGCTCCCGGCTCAATCAGGCGCTCGCCAGCAAGGTGCAGGAGCTGGCGCGCTACCGCTCGGAGTTCTTCGGGCGCATGCGCGAGGCGCTGGGCACCCGGCAGGACATCCGCATCGTCGGCGACCGCTTCGTCTTCCAGTCCGACGTGCTGTTCCCCTCCGGCTCGGCCGAGTTGCAGGACGCCGGCAAGAAGCGCATGGCCGATCTGGCGCACACCCTGCTGGAGCTGGGCAAATCGATCCCGCCGGACATCAACTGGGTGCTGCGCGTGGACGGCCACACCGACATACGCCCGATCACCCGCACCTTCGCCTCCAACTGGGAGCTGTCGGCGGCGCGCGCCATCGCAGTGGTGAAATTCCTCATCGAGCAGGGCATCCCGGCGGAGCGTCTGGTCGCCGCCGGCTTCGGCGAATGGCAGCCGCTCGACCAGGGCACCAGCGAAGAGGCCCTGGCCCGCAACCGCCGCATCGAGATCAAGTTCGACCAGCGGTAACGCCATACGCCGTTGCGGACTGTTGCATGCGCGAGGAGGACACGCGCATGCCCGCTCCCGCCACGCGCAGCACCCCGGCCCCGCGCCGAGCGAAAGAACCCTTCGACATCGACGAGGCGTTCCGCCGCCTGCGCCAAGCCGTCGCCGGATACCCGAAGGCCGCCATGTTCGACTTGCGCGACCAGGGCTACGCTTCGCCGTTCGAGCAACTGGTCGGCAGCCTGATCTCCGCCCGCACCCGCGACGAGACGACGCTCGCCGTCTGCAAGCGCCTGTTCGCCGTCGCCTGCACACCCGAGCAGGTGGCGGCGCTGGACGAGACCACCCTGACCGGTCTGCTGGCCGGCGCCACCTTCCCTGAACCAAAAGCGCGCGACCTGATCGAGCTGTCCCGCCGCATCGCCGGGGAGCACGGCGGGCAGGTGCCGGACACGTTGGAGGGGCTGACGGCGTTCCGCGGCGTCGGGCCGAAGATCGCCGCGCTGACCCTGGCCGTCGGCTATGGGAAGCCGGCCGTGGCGGTGGACGTTCACGTGCACCGGGTGACCAACCGCTGGGGATACGTCGCCGCCACCACGCCGGAGCGCACCATGGCGGCGCTGGAGCGGACGCTGCCGCAAGGCTACTGGATCAAGATCAACGAGCGCTTGGTGCCGTTCGGCAAATGGATCTGCACCGGCGAGCGGCCGAAATGCTCGACCTGTGCCCTGCTGTCCATGTGCCGGCAGGTCGGCGTGACCGACTGTCGTTGAGCGTGGCGCAGGGCGGCCGAATCGGGTACATACACGCCGAATACGGTCTTTCCTGCACCTGAGGTTACGACGCGATGATTCTCTATGCGCTCCGCTGCGGCTGCGGCCACGAGTTCGACCAGTGGTTCGAGAACATGGCCGACTACGACGCCCAGCGCTCCACGCTGGCCTGCCCGTCCTGCGGCGGGCACGAGGTCGCCAAGGCCATCATGGCCCCGCGCGTCGGCAAGACCCAGGCGGCCCAGCCGCCGCACCCCTGCAACCCGGTGGGTTGCGGCAACAGCATGTGCCCCATGGCGCAATCGATGATGTGATCAGCGCCCGCGGCGCTCGCCCGACAGGCGCGGCAGCGGACCGGTGGTCAGCTCGTCGCGCCGTGCGGCGAAGCTGGGCTCGCGGCGCACCTCGCGCGGCTCGTCGCGCACCGGCGGGGCGCTGGACGGCCGGCCGCTGCGCCACCAGCCCAGGCCGATGAAGCCCAGGGTTCCGGCCAGCACCCCCATCACCACATAGCGCAGCCAGCCCGGCGGCGTGAAACCGTCCTCGTCCTTGGACAGCGCCGTCACCGGCACTTCCTTGCCGTCCGCCGTGGCGGCGGTGACGGCGGCGCGCGGCGCCGCCTGCGGCACACCCGGAGCGTCCGCGTGCGTGCCCCCCTGCGCCACCGACGGCGCGGTCGAACGGCTGCTGGGCATGGGGACCTCGCTGGGCGCGCCGCGCACCACCGGCCCCAGCGTCACCTCGCCGCCGCCGATGTTGTCCACGTCGCCGCCGCGCTGCGCGGCGCGCGGCACCACCTCCTTGGGCGGGGTGCGCGGCGCCTGGCCGGGACCGCCGCCGCCGATCTTCTGCTGGGCGAGGTTGCCCATGGTGGCCTGCGGCTTGGCCGCGTTCTCACCCATCATCTTGGCGACGGTGCCCTGGTCGAGGTTGCCGGTCGCCGGCAGGCCGTGGTCCTTCTGGTACCGGGACAGCGCGGACTTGGTCTGCGGCGTCAGCTGGCCGTTGGGGCGGCCGCCGATGTCGTAGTTCTTTTCCTTGAGGATTGTCTGCGCCCACTGGATGTCGGCCGCCGAGGGCTGCTGCGCCAGCGCCGGCTCCGCCGACAGGGCACCAGCCGCCAGCCCCGCGAGCAGCGCCAGCACGACTTGCGGGTGCGACCGCCGGAAATCGCCAGCCATTTCCAAACCTCCAGACCGTGCCAAAGCTATGCCGTGAACCGTTTAGCTAGCAGATCCCCGCGATTTTTCGGGCGAGAAAATGCGGACACGCCGGTCCCGATTCGCACTGCGTCGAACAGCGTGGCTTCCGCGTCACGATGCCGCCCGTCCATGGACGATAGATAAAATTTGTGGTATTTTCGTGGCCGGACCCAGCGGACGGAGGCTGAGCGATGACTCGGACAGGCGTAGCGGTGATGCTGGCGAGCGTACTCCTGCTGGGCGCGTGCAGCAAGCCGGGCTACCGGGAGTGGACGGCCAACGCCGAGGTCGGCCAGATCGCCTTCGACGAGTGCACGGATCAGGTGGACACCACCATGCGCCTGCGCGGCTACCCCTTGCGGCCCTCGCCGGAAACCCCGCAGTTCGCCTACCGCAAGGAGATCTTCGGCACCTGCATGCGCCGCAAGGGCTACGAGCCGGACTGATACCCGCTCACCGCCCCGGCAAGCCGTAGCGCAGATAGACCAGCCCGCCGACCAGCACGCCCACCAGCACCACCGCCACATAGAAGCGCAGCGGCAGCGGCACCCTCTCCTTGCGCCGTTTCACCCCAGGTCGCTTGGCCTTCGCCTTGACCGGCCGGCTTTTGCCGTCCGCGGTCGGGTCGTAGAGGTGGATGAGCGTCCAATTGAACTCCATCCCCTCGTAAGCGGCCTCGGGGTTGTAGTCGAGCTGGATCAGCCGGAAATACGCCCTGGGGTTCACCTTGACCATCAGGTCGAAGCGCGCCTCGGCCTGCGCCAGTTCCTCGCCCACTTCGAGCGTCTTCCAGCCCTTGCCGCGCGCCTTCTGAATGGCGAAGCGGGTGGGTTGCGGCGGCAGGTTGGGCGGCATGATCGAACCTTTGGACGAGGGCCGCACTCTAGCACGCGCGGAACCGCGACGCATGTTATCGTCCCGCGGTCCCCGATACCGGCCCGATACCGGAGTTAGCCCCGTGCGCGTTCAGGCGGTCCTCGCCCACCCGCTTCCCGACAGCTTTGCCGCGTCCGTGCACCGCACGGCGGTGGACGCTCTGCGCACCGCCGGACACGACGTGACCGAAACCGACCTGTACGCCGAGGGGTTCGAGCCGGCGCTGACCGCCGCCGAGCGCGGCGCCTATTTCGACCCGGACTACGACACCACGGCGGTTCAGCCGCTGGCCGGCCGGCTGCGGGCCTCGCAGGGGCTGGTGCTGACCTACCCGCACTGGTGGTTCGACACGCCGGCGATCCTCAAGGGCTGGTTCGACCGGGTGTGGGCGCCGGGCGTCGCCTTCCGCCACGACCGTGCCGGCGGACGGATCGAGCCGTTGCTGAAGGATCTGCGCAAGGTCGCGGTGCTGACCAGCTTCGGCTCGCCCTGGTGGCTGGCCGAGCTGTACATGCGCAACCCGGCGCGGCGCATCCTCAAGTCCGGCCTGCTCGGCGCCTGCGCGCCGCAGGCGCGGGTGACCTACATGGCGCTCTACGACATGGACCGGGCCACCGCCGAGAAACGCGCGCAGCACCTCGCCAGAGTCGAGGCCGAGATGCGGGCGTTCTAACCGCCTACACCTGCACCACCCCATTCCTCCGGATGGCGTCGGCGTACCAGTGATAGCTGGCCTTGGGCGTGCGCTTCATGGTCTGCCGGTCCACCTGGACCAAGCCGAAATGCCGGCTGTAGCCGTCCGCCCATTCGAAATTGTCCAGCAGCGTCCACGCGAACCAGCCCTTCAGGTTCGCCCCCCGGCGCACCGCCTCGTGCCCGGCCAGCAGATGGTCGCGGATGAAGAAGATGCGCTCGCCGTCCTCCGCCTTGCCCTCCGGCCCGACCCAGTCGTAGTAGTCGGCGCCGTTCTCGGTGACGTAGACGGGCGGGTTGCCGTAGCGGTCGCGCAGGTCCAGCAGTTGCTCGACCAATCCATCCGGCTCGACCGGCCAGCCCATGCCGGTAAGCTTTACGCCCTCGGGCGGCGGGCCGAAGCCGGTGCCGAACAGCCCGCCGGGGTCCGCCTGCTGGTGCATCCGGCTGTAATAGTTGATGCCCAGGAAATCGACGGGCTGGCGGATCGCCTCCAGGTCGCCCGGCTTGACCAGCGGCTCGAAGTCCCGCGCCAGCAGCTCCGGGTAACGCCCGAGGAACAGCGGGTCGAGGCCGGAGCGGTTCCACACCGCGTCCCACAGCGCCGCCGCCGGCCGGTTGGCCTCCAGCCCGCCGACCGGGTGCACCGGCTGGAGGCTGAGCACGGTGCCGAGCTTCCAGCCCCGCCCCGCCGCGCGCAACGCCTGGAGCGCCGCGCCCTGCGCCAGATTCTGGTGGTGCAGCGCCGCCACGCAATTGGCCCGCCCGGTCAGCCCCGGCGCGTGGGTCCCCATGCCGTGCCCGAAGATGGCGACCACCGAGGGCTCGTTCAGCATCACCCAGTTCTTCACCCGGTCGCCGAGTCGCCCGGCAACCACCTGCGCATAGTCCGCGAACCAGCCGGCGATCGCCCGGTTGGTCCAGCCGCCCTTGTCCTGCAAGGCCTGCGGCAGGTCCCAATGGTACAGGCACGGCCACGGCTCGATGCCCCGGCCGAGCAGCCCGTCCACCAGCCGGTCGTAGAAGTCCAGCCCCGCCGCGTTGGCCGCCCCGGTGCCACCCGGCAGCACGCGCGGCCACGCCACCGAGAAGCGGTAGGCGCGCATGCCGGCGCGCGCCATCAGGTCCACATCCTCCGGCCAGCGGTGATAGTGATCGCAGGCGACGTCGCCGGTGTCGCCGTTCAGCACCTTGCCGGGCGTGCGGCTGAAGCGGTCCCACACGCTCGGGCCGCGCCCGTCCACATCAGCCGCCCCCTCGATCTGGTACGCGGAGGTCGAGCAGCCCCACAGGAAGCCGTCCGGGAATCGCACCGCCTCGGCAGCCGCCTGCGCCGGGCCGGCCCCGAGCCGCGCGCCCAGCGCGCCCGCCGCCGCTGCCTTCAGAAACGTCCGTCGCCGCATCGCCTCGCCTCCCCGTTCCACCGCCAGCACTATGCAACAGCGCTTCGGAAATCGTCATCCCCGCGCGGGCGGCATCCGCCATCGCGCCGGGCCATCGCGCCGGGAAGGGAACGCGCCTTCCGCACTGGTGGCGGCGGCACGGCCACGCTATATCCGGTGCATGAGCGGTTTCTTCCTCATCCTCATGGCCATTGCGATGCTGGCGCTGCTGGCGTCGCTGCTGGCCGGCGTGTTCTTCATGGCACGCGGCGGCGAGGCCAACCGCCGCTACTCCAACCGCCTGATGCGCCTGCGCGTCGGCTTGCAGGGCCTTGCCATCGTGCTGTTCATCCTCGCCATCATCACGCAGGCGTCCTGACCATGGTCCACCTGACGCGCATCTACACCCGCGGCGGCGACCGGGGCGAGACTTCGCTCGGCAACGGCGAGCGCGTGCCCAAGCACGATCTGCGCGTCGCCGCCTACGGCACGGTGGACGAGGCCAACGCGGTGCTTGGCCTCGCCCGCCTGCACACCCAGGGCGATGCGGAAGCCGACTCCATGCTGGCGCGCATCCAGAACGACCTGTTCGACCTCGGCGCCGACCTCTGCACGCCCGAGCAGGCCGAGCCCAAATACCCGCCGCTGCGCATCCAGGATTCGCAGGTAGATCGGCTGGAACGCGAGATCGACTCGATGAACGAAGACCTCCAGCCGCTCACCTCGTTCATCCTGCCGGGCGGTTCGCCGGCGGCGGCGCACCTGCACCTCGCCCGCACCGTGGTCCGCCGCGCCGAGCGGCTGATGACCGAACTCGCCCTGCACGATTCGGTCACTCCGGCAGCAATCCGCTACGCCAACCGTTTGTCTGACCATCTTTTTGTGCTCAGCCGCCGATTGAACGGCAACGGAGCTTCGGACGTTCTGTGGGTGCCCGGCGCCAACCGCTGAGCGCCCGGCGTTCGAACGCAAACAAACAATCGAACCCGGTATTGCCTATGGCATAGGCGGCGTTGACAGCCCTATCAACAGCCCCTATCGTTCGCCGCACTGCGAAAGCTGCCCGTTTTTTGGGGTCCGTACGGATCCGTATAGATCAAGGGTCGGACATGAAAATCCTCGTCCCGGTGAAGCGGGTGGTCGACTACAACGTGAAGATCCGCGTCAAGGCGGACGGCTCGGGTGTGGAGACCGCCAACGTCAAGATGTCGATGAACCCCTTCGACGAGATTGCCGTCGAAGAAGCGGTTCGCCTGAAGGAAGGTGGCAAGGCCACCGAGGTGGTCGTCGTCTCGCTCGGCCCGACGGCCGCGCAGGAGACGCTGCGCACGGCCCTGGCCATGGGGGCGGACCGCGCCATCCTGGTGCAGACCGACGCCGAGTTGCAGCCCCTGGCGGTCGCCAAGGCGCTGAAGGCGCTGGTCGACAAGGAGCAGCCGCAGCTGGTGCTGCTCGGCAAGCAGGCCATCGACGACGACTGCAACCAGACCGGCCAGATGCTGGCCGCGCTGCTCGGCTGGCCGCAGGGCACCTTCGCCTCGAAGGTGGTTCCCGGCGAGGGCGTGCTGACGGTCACGCGTGAGGTCGACGGCGGTCTGGAGACCGTCGAGCTCAAGCTGCCGGCGGTGGTCACCGCCGACCTGCGCCTCAACGAGCCGCGCTATGCCTCGTTGCCGAACATCATGAAGGCCAAGAAGAAGCCGCTGGACACCACCACGCCCGCCGATCTCGGCGTGGACGTGACGCCGCGGCTGAAGACGCTGAAGGTGGCCGAGCCGCCGAAGCGCAAGGCCGGCATCAAGGTGGCCGACGTGGCCGCCCTGGTGGACAAGCTCAAGAACGAAGCGCGGGTGATCTGATATGGCCGTCCTCGTCATCGCGGAGCACGACAACGCCCGCCTGAAGCCCGCCACGCTGAACACCGTGGCCGCCGCTTCCAAACTCGGCTCCGACATCCACGTCCTGGTCGCCGGCAAGGGCGCCCAGGCGGTGGCCGACGCCGCCGCCAAGATCGCCGGCGTCGCCAAGGTGCTGCTGGCCGAATCGGCGGAGCTGGAGCATCAGCTTCCCGAAGCCCTGGCCCCGCTCGTCGCCGACGCCGCCAAGGGCGGCTACAGCCACGTGCTGGCGCCCGCCACCTCGGTCGGCAAGAACGTCCTGCCGCGCGTCGCGGCGCTGCTGGACGTGGCGCAGATCTCCGACATCCTGTCGGTGGAGAGCGCGGACACCTTCACCCGGCCGATCTACGCCGGCAACGCCATCGCCACCGTGCAGTCGGCCGACCCGATCAAGGTCATCACCGTCCGCACCACCGGCTTCGAGGCCGCGGGGACGCAAGGCGGTTCGGCGTCGGTGGAGTCGCTTGGCGCCGCCGCCGGCAACGGCACGTCGAAGTTCATCAGCCAGGAGCTGACGAAGTCGGAGCGCCCGGAACTCACCGCGGCCCGCGTCGTCGTGTCCGGTGGACGCGGCATGCAGTCGGGCGACAACTTCAAGCTGCTGGAAGCCCTGGCCGACCAGCTGGGCGGCGCCGTCGGCGCCAGCCGGGCGGCGGTCGACGCGGGCTTCGTGCCGAACGACTACCAGGTCGGGCAAACCGGCAAGATCGTGGCGCCCGAGCTGTACGTCGCGGTCGGCATCTCGGGTGCGATCCAGCACCTCGCCGGCATGAAGGACAGCAAGGTGATCGTCGCCATCAACAAGGACGAGGAAGCGCCCATCTTCCAGATCGCCGATTACGGTCTCGTCGCCGACCTCTTCAAGGCGGTGCCGGAGCTGACGGCCGAGCTGAGCAAGTAGCGCCGACTGGCACCCTGAAAAACCCCTAGACTCTGCGGGAACATTCCATGGCCACGATCAAGAAGATTGGTATCATCGGCGCCGGCCAGATGGGCAGCGGCATCGCCCACGTCTGCGCGCAGTCGGGCCTCGACGTCATCATCTCGGACCTCAGCGAGGAACTTCTCCAGAAGTCCGTCGCCGGCATCGCCAAGAACATGGACCGCGCGGTCCAGAAGGGTAAGCTGGCCGAGGCCGACAAGGCCGCCGCGCTGGCCCGCATCTCGACCGGCACCGACCTGTCGGTGTTCAAGGACGCCGATCTGGTGATCGAGGCCGCCACCGAGAACGAGGCGGTCAAGCGCGAGATCTTCAAGAAGCTGGTGCCGAACCTGAAGGCCGACGCCCTCATCGCCACCAACACCTCGTCGATCTCCATCACCCGTCTGGCCGCCACCACCGACCGGCCGTCGAAGTTCATGGGCATGCACTTCATGAACCCGGTGCCGGTGATGCAGTTGGTCGAGCTGATCCGCGGCATCGCCACGGACGAGGAGACCTTCACGGCGATCAACGAGCTGACCGTCAAGATCGGCAAGTCCGCCGCGGTGGCCGAGGATTTCCCGGCCTTCATCGTGAACCGCATCCTGCTGCCGATGATCAACGAGGCCGTCTACACGCTGTATGAGGGCGTGGGCAACGTGCAGAGCATCGACACCGCGCTGAAGCTGGGCGCCAACCACCCGATGGGCCCGCTGGAGCTGGCCGACTTCATCGGCCTGGACACCTGCCTCGCCGTCATGCAGGTGCTGTACGAGGGTCTCGCCGACTCGAAGTACCGCCCGTGCCCGCTGCTGGTGAAGTACGTCGAGGCCGGCTGGGTCGGCCGCAAGGTCGGCCGCGGCTTCTACGACTACTCGAAGAACCCGCCGGTCCCGACCCGCTGATACGGGCCGTACGGCGCTTTCACGCGAACCCGCTCCGGGCAACCGGGGCGGGTTCGCTGTTTTCGGGAACCACGCGCCCGTCTCCTTGTTCGCCCTGCACACAAGGAGAAAACGCCCATGTGGCGCCCCGCCGCCCTGTTTCTGGCGCTCGCCTGCGCCACACCCGCGTTTGCCGGATCATCCGAATCCTCCGGCCTCAGCCTGCGCGAGCGCAACTTCCTGAACGAAGCGGCGATCCTCAACCTCACCGAGATGCACGCCGGCAAGCTGGCCGAGGACATGGCCGACAGCAAGGCCGTGCGCGCTCTCGCGCGCCGCATCGCCGACCAGCACGCCACGGCGCACGAACGGCTGCGCGCCATCGCGCAGAAGCACGGCACCACCCTGCCCCCCGACCTGGACGCGCCGACGCGCCAGCAGATCGGCGAGATGCAGACCTTCACCGGCCCGGCCTTCGACCGCTATTTCCTGGGCTTCCAGGAGGAAACGCACGGCCGCGCCATCAAGCTGTTCGACGCCCAGGCGGCCTACGACGGCGACGAGGGGCTGCACCACTACGCCGAGGTGACGCTCGGCATGCTGAACGACCACCTCAGCATGATCGAAGCGGCGACTGCCGTCCTCGCCCGCGCGCAGCCGCAAACCCAAGCCCCGCAATCGGCCGAGCAACCGGAGCGCGCGCAGTGAGCGCAACCCCGCCATGCCCCGCGCGGCGTTGCTCGGCCGGAAACCGCGGGATTAGCCTCCAAGCCCCGATAATCACGGCCGACCGTCCGAAAAACGGCCGGACCACAGCAGGAGGAGAAGGGACATGAGGCGCAGGGATCTCCTGAAGGCCACCGGCGCGGGGCTTGCCGCCGCCGGAACGGTCGCCACCATCGCCGCCCCGGCCATCGCGCAGACCCAGCCGGCCGTGCAATGGCGTCTGGCGTCGAGCTTCCCCAAGAGCACCGACATCCTGTTCGGCACGTCGGAGCTGATCGCGCGCCGCGTGTCCGAAGCGACCGACGGCAAGTTCCAGATCCGCGTCTTCGCCCCCGGCGAGATCGTGCCGCCGCTCCAGGTCATGGACGCGGTTTCGAACGGCACCGTCCAGTGCGGCCACACCTGCGGCTATTACTATGTCGGCAAGGACCCGACCTTCGCCTTCGACACGGCGATTCCCTTCGGCCCCAACGCCCGCCAGCAGAACGCCTGGTTCCAGTACGGCGGCGGCCGCGAGGTGATGCGGGAACTCTTCAAGACCCAGAACATCATCCAGTTCCAGGCTGGCAACACCGGCGCCCAGATGGGCGGCTGGTTCCGCAAGGAGGTCAAGACGATGGACGACCTCCAGGGCCTGAAGATGCGCATCGCCGGCATCACCGGCCAGATTATGGCCAAGATGGGCGTCACCCCGTCGCAGATCGCCGGCAGCGACGTCTACCCGGCGCTGGAAAAGGGCACCATCGACGCCACCGAATTCGTCGGCCCGTACGACGACGAGAAGCTCGGCTTCCATCAGGTCGCCAAGTACTACTACTACCCCGGCTGGTGGGAGGGCGGTCCGCAGGTCTCGCTCTACGTCAACATCCAGGAGTTCGAGAAGCTGCCGAAGGCCTACCAGTCCATCCTGGAGAGCGCCTGCGGCGAAGCCAACGGCGCCATGCTGGCGCGCTATGACGCCGAGAACCCGCGAGCGCTGCGCCGCCTCGTCGGCAAGGGCGTGCAGTTGCGCGCCTTCCCGCGCGAGATGCTGGAGGCCGCCCACAAGTACGCCCACGAGCTGTACGACGACATCTCCGGGAAGAATGCCCAGTTCAAGAAGGTCTACGAGAGCTGGAAGCCCTTCCTCGACGAAACCGAACTGTGGTTCCGCGTCGCCGAGTTGCCGTACGACAACTTCATGCAGGTCGCCGGCAGCCGCAAGAAGGGCTGACGCCCGGATTCCCTCCCCCGGCGTGCGGCTGGGGGAGGGAAGCGCGGCTTACGCTTCGTTGGACTTGTCGTACTCGTGCGCCTCGATCTTGGCGGCTTCGTGGGACTTTTCCAGAGCGAGCAGCGTGTTCGCCAGCGCGATCTCGGCATGGTGCGCGGCGTGGTTGTTGTCCCGCGGCTTGCCCTTGCTCTCGTCCCACGCCTTGTACTTCACCGCCTTGCGGTGATGGATGATCGCCTTTTCCAGATACTCGATGGCGTCCAGGTGAATCTTTTGGTTCGAGGTGATGTCGGTCATACTATCGTATTCCTCACAGGTCGGTACGGCAGCGGCCAGATTGGCTTGCACAAGCCACGGCAAATTCGACTGTGCCGTTTTTAGCTTGAATGATATTCCCTTCGCGATTGAATGTCCGTTCGACCGAAAAGTCCACGGGACTCGACGCCGCAGGTACGGAGTGCCCGTTCTGGACCAAGGACGAAAGCCACCGCCACCGCATACTTGAGCGCACTACATCGTCGTGTTACCTTTGCTGAGCAGGAGGTGAGACATGGGCGCTCCCGTTTCCGTCCGTCTTGACGACGATGTCCAGGCAACGCTTGAGTCCGCAGCGCGGCAACGCGGCGTCGGCCTGTCGACCTACTTGCGCGAACTGGCTGTGATGGAAGCCCGGCGCGTCCGGCGCGAACGCATCCGCGAACAGAGCCGCGCCGTTGGCGCCTATGTCGCCGCATCCCCCGAAGCACGCTCGTTCTACGAGGATTGGGGAACCCCCAACTCGGAGACCTAGGCGTGAAGAGCTTCAAGGCGGGACAAATCGTTATCGTCGATTGGCGCGATGCTCTGCCGAAGGAACCAAACAAGATCCGGCCGGCGGTGGTCGTCGAAGACAGCGACTTGTTCGATCCTGCGTATCCAAACCTTGTCCTGGTTCCCTTGACGGACGACCCGCAAATCGCCATCGAGGATCTTGTCGTCAAGATAGAGCCGACACCTGAGAACGGCTGCACAAAACAGTCGTACGCGCTCGCCCATCACGTGACATCGACGTCAAAGAACCGCATCCAGGGCACCAACTCACGAATCACCGTCCGGCAACTTGAGGAAATCCGCCAGCGGATCGCCATCACCATCGGGTTGGAGTAAGCCCCCCTCACCCGCCCGTCTTCACCATCCCGCTGTCCCGCGCCGGCCCACTCCGCCCGCCGATCTGCTTGCGCAGGAAGGCGACGACCTCCGGCGAGTCCCATTCGACGCCGCCCTCGACGCGGCCCAGTTCCTGGCCGTCCGGGCCGACCAGCAGAGTCGTCGGCAACCCGCGCGGCCCCAGGGCGCTCATCGACGCGTTCGGCTGGTCCAGGTAGACCTCCAGATTCTGGATGCCGAGCTTCTTCAGGAACGGTTCCACCGTGTCGCGCCCGCCGCGGTCCACCGACAGCGCCACCACCTGGAAGTCGCGCCCGCCCAGCGCCGCCTGCAAGCGGTCGAGCGACGGCATCTCCTTGACGCACGGCACGCACCACGTCGCCCACAGGTTGAGCAGCACCACGCGCCCGGCGAAGTCCGACAGCTCGGTCTTGCGGCCCACCCCGTCCACGAAGGCGAAAGGCTTGATCGGCTTGGCCTCGTTGCCTTTGAAGCGGTCGATTCCGGCCGCCGGGGCGGCTTTCGGCTCTGCGCCGAGGACGATGATATCCGGCGCCTTCACCCCGGCGCGGCCCAGCCCTGCCCAGGCCGCGACACCGAGGACCACACAAAAGATTGCGACCGCCACGAAAGTCCGCATAACTACCGTCCTCGCATCATCAGCCGAACAATCCTACCCATGACCGCCGACAGCCCCAAGACCTCCGCTCCCGCCGCCAGCCAGATGTGGGGCGGACGTTTCGCCCGCGGTCCGGCCGCGATCATGGAGAAGATCAACGTCTCCATCGATTTCGACAAGCGCCTTGCCGACCAGGACATCGCTGGCTCGAAGGCGCACGCCGCCATGCTGGCTCGCCAAGGCATCATCACGCAGGCCGACGCCGACGCGATCCGCGCCGGCCTCGACCGGGTGAAGCAAGAGATCGACTCCGGCTCCTTCGTCTTCAAGACGGAGCTTGAGGATATCCACATGAACGTCGAGGCGCGGCTGGCCGAACTGGTCGGCGAGCCCGCGAAGCGCCTGCACACCGGCCGCTCGCGCAACGACCAAGTGGCGACCGACTTCAAGCTGTGGGTGCGCGACGCCATGGACCGCATGGACGCCGGCCTCACCGCCCTCCAGGCGGCGCTGATCGACCTCGCGGAAAAGCACACTGACACGGTGATGCCCGGCTTCACCCATCTCCAGGCCGCCCAGCCGGTGACCTTCGGCCACCATCTGCTGGCCTATGTGGAGATGCTCGGCCGTGACCGCGGCCGCTTCCGCGACGCCCGCGCCCGGCTGAACGAGTGCCCGCTGGGCTCGGCGGCGCTGGCCGGCACGCCCTTCCCGCTCGACCGGCACGCCACGGCGAAGGACCTGGGCTTCGACCGCCCGACCGCCAACTCGCTGGACGGCGTGTCCGACCGCGACTTCGCGCTGGAATACCTCGCCGCCGCCTCGATCTGCGCCGTGCACCTCACCCGCTTCGCGGAGGAGATCGTGCTGTGGTGCTCCGACCAGTTCCGCTTCATCCGGCTGTCGGACGCCTTCACCACCGGCTCGTCCATCATGCCGCAGAAGAAGAACCCCGACGCCGCCGAGTTGGTGCGCGCCAAGGCCGGCCGCGTGGTGGGCGCCCTGAACGGCCTGCTGATGGTGATGAAGGGCCTGCCGCTGGCCTATTCCAAGGACATGCAGGAGGACAAGGTGCCGGTCTTCGAGACCGACGACACCCTGGCGCTCTGCGTCGCCGCCATGGAGGGCATGGTGCGCGACATGACCCCGAAGCCCGAGGCGATGCGCGAGGCGGCCGAGCGCGGCTTCCTCACCGCTACCGATCTGGCCGACTGGCTGGTGCGGGTGCTGGGCATGCCGTTCCGCGAGGCGCACCACGTCACCGGCCGCGCCGTCAAGCTGGCCGAGGACAAGGGCGTCAAACTGGCCGAGCTGTCGCTGGACGACATGCAGTCCATCGAGCCGCACATCACCAGCGAGGTGTTCCAGGTGCTCACCGTCGAAGCGTCCGTCGCCAGCCGCCTGAGCTTCGGCGGCACCGCGCCCACCCGCGTGCGCGAGGCCGTCGCCGCGGCTCGGGAGCGCTTCCTGTGAGGCCCCCCAACCACACCCGCACGGTCGGGCTGGCGGTGGGCGCGCTGGCCGTCGCCCTGGCGCTGGCGCTGAGCGGTTGCGGCAAGAAGCCGAAGACGGTGGATTCCCCGGCCGGCGAAGGCGGGCCTCCGTTCCCGCAGACTTACCCGAACCCCAACCTCGACCCGAAGCCGGGTCAGCCGTCGCCGGGGGTGAAGTTCCCATGAACCCGTTCGTCTACAAGGGCGGCATGCTGCACGCCGAGGGCGTTGCGCTGCCGAAGATCGCGGCCGAGGTCGGCACGCCGTTCTACTGCTATTCGACCGAAGCGCTGGTCGCCAACTACCGCGCCTACGCCGGTGCGTTCGAGGGGCAGGACGCCGGCGTCTGCTACGCACTGAAGGCCAACTCGAATCTCGCCGTGGTGCGCACGCTGGCCCAGCAGGGCGCCGGCGCCGACGTGGTGTCGGAGGGCGAGATGCGCCGCGCGCTGGCCGCCGGCGTGCCGGCGAACCGCATCGTCTTCTCCGGCGTCGGCAAGACGCGCTCGGAGATGCGTGCGGCGCTGGAGGCCGGCATCTACCAGCTGAACGTCGAGTCGGTGCCGGAGCTGGAGGCGCTGAGCGAGGTCGCGGCGTCCCTGGGCGTCGAGGCGCCCATCGCCATCCGCGTCAACCCGGACGTGGACGCCAAGACGCACGCCAAGATCGCCACCGGCAAGAAAGAGAACAAGTTCGGCATCGACTGGGACCACGCCCGCGAAATCTACGCCAAGGCGGCGGCGCTTCCCGGCATCAAGCCGCTGGGCATCGCCGTGCACATCGGCTCCCAGCTGACCGACCTCGCCCCGTTCCGCGCCGCCTTCGAGCGGGTGGTGGAGCTGCTGCACGCGTTGCGCGCCGACGGCATCGACATCCAGCGCCTGGATCTGGGCGGCGGCATCGGCATCCGCTACCGCGACGAGACGCCGCCGGAGCTGAACGACTACGCCGCCATGGTGCGGTCGATCACCGGCAACCTCGGCTGCCACGTGACGCTGGAGCCCGGCCGCGCGCTGGTCGGCAACGCCGGCATCCTGGTCTCCAAGGTGGTCTACCTGAAGCACGGGCTGGCACGGCGGTTCCTGATCGTCGATGCAGCCATGAACGACCTGATCCGCCCGTCGCTGTACGACGCCTACCACGCCATCAAGCCGGTGATGGAGCCGGCGCCGACCGTCAAGCCGGTGACCGTCGACGTGGTCGGCCCGGTGTGCGAGAGCGGCGACACCTTCGCGCTGCAACGCCCGCTGCCGCCCTTGCAGGCCGACGATCTGGTCGCCTTCTGCTCGGCCGGGGCGTATGGCGCGGTGATGGCGTCGACCTACAACACCCGCCCGCTGGCGCCCGAGGTGCTGGTCAGCGGCGACTCCTTCGCCGTGATCCGCCCCCGCCCGACCATCGAGGACCTGCTGAGCCTCGACCGCATGCCGGAGTGGCTGGGGAGGTAGGCGTCAACTGGCCTTCCTGGGAAGGGTAAGATCATAGCTTCCGTCGGGCTCCGGCCCGGCGGCACGCCCGGCCGAATGCAGAATGTCGAGCGCGTCCTGCGGGTCACCGCCCCGTGCGCGCTCGGCGAAGAACGCCTCGGCGGTCCGCCGGGTGGCCAGTTTTTCGGCGACCGCAACGTTGATGTACTGATTGATGGCGACACCGTCTTCCGCCGCAGCCTTGCGAAGCTCGGCCATCAGCGACGGCATCAGGCGCAGGGCAAAGTTGTTCCGCCTCATCGCGTCTCCTCCAGATACGGCAGCAGAGCCGCCGGGCCGGCAACGGCGATGCCGAACCGCGTCGCCGCCGGCAGAAAATCCCGGCCGTTGAATGTGACGATGAAGTCTGCACGGCCGTTGATGGCCGTTTCGAGAAACATCTCGTCCGCTGGATCGCTCAGTTGCGGCCGCCAAGCAAAAGATAGGTCGACCGGAACGACCACAACAGCGAGACCCGCCAGAAAGCGGTCGATCCGCTCGATGTCCAACCCGCTGGCTGCCAAATGCTCGGGTCGCTTCAAAACCTCTTCGTATTCGAGAAACACGGCGGGGGAGGCCAACAGCGCAACACGGCGTTGCAGGGCAGCCTGAACCACCACCCGCGCCGCGCCCGACTGCGAGCGCAACGCAGCAACAAAGACGTTCGTGTCGAGCACTGTTCGCATGAATCCAGCATGCTCGATAGCGCAGGCAATATCAACACGCATGCCCGCGATCTTGCCCACCGCCCCGAACAATCTCCGGCTGCCAAACCCGGCGATTCGTGCATAATCGGCGCACCACCATCGGGGGAGCCGCGCGCATGGACTGGGACATCGCCTACGCCATCGGGCTCGACCCGGTGGACGGGGACCACCAGCGCCTGTTCGCGCTGTACAACCGCTTCAGCGACGCCGTGAACACCGGCGACAGCCGGGCGCAGGTCGGGCGCTTTCTCGGCGACCTCGTCGACTATTCGGAGACGCACTTCCGGCGCGAGGAAGGGCTGATGCGGCGGGTCAACTACCCCGATTACGAAAAGCACAAGCGCATGCACGACGCCTTCGCCGGGTACGTGCGCTCCACGGCCGCCGGGCCGGAGCCGTCCGACGAGGACATCCATTTCCTGCACGGCTACGTGGCCGTCTGGCTGTGCGGCCATATTTTGGTCATGGACAAGTGGTTCGGTGAGTGGCTGGCCGACCTTCCGGCGGAAACCGCCGGCGGACAGACTATATCCTGACGAGACCCGGCCATGCCGACAGCCTCCGGCCGGTGTCGACGGCAGCGGAGTGCGGCATGACCGACGCAGAGACCCCGAAAAGGCGCGCCCGTGGGCCGGAGCCGGCGTTCCGCCTGACCCAGGCGCGCGCCGCCCTGCTGTGGGAACGGCTGTGGCCAGCGCTGTGGGTGCCGGTGGCGCTGGCCGGCGCTTTCCTGGCGCTGGCGCTGTCCAACCTGCTGCCGCTGCTGCCCGGCTGGCTGCACACCGCCGTGCTGGCCCTGCTGCTGGCCGCCTTTGCGATCTCGCTGTGGCGCGGTTTCCGCGGCTTCACGGTGCCCGACGAGGACGCCGCCCGGCGCCGGCTGGAGCGCGACACCGGCCTGCCCCACCGCCCGCTGCACGTGCTGCGCGACCGGGTGGCCGGCGGCGACGCCACCGCCCAGGCGCTGTGGGAGCTGCACCAGGAACGCATGCGCGCCAGCGTGCGCCGGCTGCGCGTCGCCCTGCCCCACCCCAACGTCATCGCCCGCGATCCGCACGCGTTGCGCATCCTGGTGGCGCTGCTGCTGATCGTCGCCGGCATCGCCGCCTGGGGCGACTGGCGCCCGCGCCTTGCCGCCGCGCTATCGCCCCATCTGGAGAGCGGACCTGCCACCGCCGCCGCGACGCTCGATCTGTGGATCACCCCGCCGGAGTACACCGGCCTGCCGCCGGTCTTCCTGAAGACCGCCCCCGCATCCGACAAGGCTCCGGTGACGGTGCCCAAAGGCAGCATGGCGCTGGCCCGCGTCAACGGCGGTCACGGCGCGCCCACGCTGGAGATCGGCAGCACCTCGGCCGCGTTCGACGCGGTGGATGCCTCGACCTTCCAGATCCAGCGCCCCATCGAATCCGGCACCCGCATCACCATCGCCCAGGGCAGCCACACGCTCGGGTCCTGGCCGATCACGGTGGTGCCCGACCTGCCGCCGACCATCGCCTACCCCGCCCCGCCGTCCAAGAGCGAGCGCGGCGCGCTGCGCCTGGAATACCTTGCCCGCGACGACTACGGCGTGACCGGCGCCAACGCCACGGTGCGCCTCGCCGCCCCGCCGGACGCCGCGCCGACGCTCGACCGCACGCCCATCGAGCTGCCGCTGGCGCTGCCCGGCGTGCGGCCGAAGGAGGCGCGCAACGCCGGCTTCCACGACCTGACGGCGCACCCCTGGGCCGGCCTGCCGGTGACCATCCAGCTGACCGCCACGGACGGCGCCGGCCAGACCGGGCACAGCGAGGACTTCCCCATGGTGCTGCCGGAGCGGCAGTTCACCCACCCCGTCGCCCGCGCCATCATCGAGGAGCGCAAGAAACTCACCCTGCACCCCGAGGCCCACACCGACGCGGCGCGGGCGCTGGCCGAGATCTCCTCCCGGCCGGGCAGCTACGGCCACGACATCGTCGTCTTCATGGCGCTGCGCACGGCGCTGGCCCGCCTGATGCTCGACCAGACCAACGACGCGGTGCCGGAGATCCAAAGCCTGCTGTGGGAAACCGCGCTGCGCATCGAGGACGGCGGCCTGTCGCTGGCCGAGCGCGACCTGCGCGAGGCCGAGCGCCGGCTGGCCGAGGCGCTGGACCGCAACGCCCCGGACGAGGAGATGAAGCGGCTCATGGACGAGCTGCAACAGGCCATGGACAAGTTCTTCGAGGCGATGGAGCAGAACCTGCGCCAGGCGCTGGAGCGCGGCGAGCAGATCCCCGAGATCCCGCCCGAGATGGCCAACCGCATGATGGACCGCGAGGATCTCCAGCAGATGATGGAGCAGATGCGGCAGATGGCGGAGACCGGCTCGCGCGACGCCGCCCGGCAGATGCTTTCGCAACTTCAGCAGATGCTGGAGAACCTGCGCGCCGGCACCATGGCGCAGCAGGGCCAGCAGGGTCAGAACCAGCAGGCCTGGGAAATGATGCGCCAGTTGCAGGAGCTGTCGCAGCAGCAGCAGCAGCTCATGGACCAGACCTTCCAGCAGTCGCAGCAGGGCCAGCAAGGCCAACAGGGGCAGCAGGGCATGCAGCAGCCCGGCGGCCAGCAGAGCCCGCGCGGCCGCGGCCAGCAGCGGGGCCAGGGCCAGCAGGGGCAAGGTCAGGGACAGGGGGGCAGCCCGACCATGCAGCGCCAGGGCGAGCAGCAGGAAGCGCTGCGCCGCCAGTTGGGTGAGCTGATGCGCCGCATGGGCGAGATGAACGGCGACATCCCCCGCCCGCTGGGCCGTGCCGAGCGCGCCATGCGCGACGCCGGCCAGTCGCTGCAACAGGGCCAGCCGGACGCGGCGCTGCCGTCGCAGGGGCAGGCGATGGACGAGTTGCAGCAGGGGTTGCAGAGCTACGCCGAGCAGCTCATGCAGCAGATGATGGGGATGCAGCAGGGGATGCAGCCCGGCGGCCAGCAGCAACAGGGCCGCACGGGCCGCAACCGCGACCCGCTGAACCGTGGCCGCGAGGGCGGCTACAGCATGGGCCAGGACGGCACGAAGATCCCCGAAAAGGCCGATCTGCAACGCTCGCGCGAGATCCTCGACGAGCTGCGCCGCCGCTCCCAGCAGTACATCCGCCCGCAGTTCGAGCGCGAGTACATCGACCGTCTGTTGCGGCAGTTCTGATCGTCACGCGCGCCCTCGGCGGAACCGGGGGGCGCGCGTGACGGCGGCGAAGATCAGTCGGCCTGGGCGCGGCAGGAGTCGAGCGCGGCGATGGCCTTGCGCGTGTCGTCCAGCGAGTAGGTGCCCGAGTAATTGTCCGGCTTGTCGGCGACTTCCATGTACAGGGAGTTGCCGTTCATCAGCGCGTTGACGGCGTCGGAGCTGGCCGGCAACACGACACCGGCGGTGTTCTTGTCGGCGCCGAAGCCGTCAACCTTCGCCTTCCACTTCTTGTCGACCTCAAGCGTGACCTTGAACTCTTCCTTGTCCTTGAACGTCGTGTCGGTGTCGTAGAACGCGAGAAGGAGGGCCTGCCCCTTGGCCAGGTAGGAGATCATGATCCCGAGATCGTTCTTGGTGTCACCCTTCCACATCTGGGTGATGGCGCACTTCTTGCCGAGTTCCACCGTCCAGACGCCGATCGTGGATTGGGCCTGAACCGGGCTCGACAGCATCAGCGCCACCGCGCCCAGGGTGCCAACGACGAGTCCACGCATGCTGATCTCCCAGAGAATGTTCGAGCCTGTTGCCCGCCCGGGGACGATAACGTGATAATTCAGATTTCGTCCAGTCAAGCGGAGCAAAAGCACGGTTTATCACAGCGGAAAAGCTGTCATTCAAAGTAATCGCTCAACGTCAAGGAAAAAACGCACCGCCGCGGCGCCCCGATATCCCTACGGCTTTCGGGCACATGCCTTCATGTCTTCCTCGCCGATGGAGAAAGCGTACGCGTCCGTCCCCGAGAGGGTGACGTTGCGGAGAATGCACGTCCGCCCCTTCTTGTTCTTGACGCTGACATCCCAGGTGCCGGGCGTCACGTCGCTGAGTTTCAGGCGTTCGTCGGGCTCGACCGTCTTGTCCTTGTCGTTGAGCGTCTGATTCTTGCCCCACGCGTTGCTGCCGGGCTTGGCGAGCTTGAGTTCGGTGATGACGTCCGAGGTCAGGTTCCAGAACTTGAGCGTCTGGGCCTGTGCGCTTGTGGTCAGCGCGGCGGTGACGAGAACGGCGAGAATGGCGATACGGCGCATGCGCGGAGCCCCTGAACTGGCGAGATGAATGCTCGCAGTGTGGGCACACGTCCCAATAGAGCGAAATTGGACGATGGTGTCATGGCGGGCCCTCCCCCAGCCCCGCTGGGGGAGGGGCTCAAGCATCAGTACGCGTATTCCCGGAACACCGGGTCCACACTCCCGCCCCAGGCGCCATGGTACTTGGCGAGCAGTTCGTCGGCCGGGGTCTGGCCGGATTCCGCGATGGTGAACAGCGTATCGAGGAAGTGCGCCTCGTCGTCGCCCCAGTTGTCGTTGCGCTTGCGCCGGGCTAGCCCGTCGCGGGCGATGTCCAGGACCCGCAGCGCCACGTCGCGCACCGTGCCGTCGCGGAACGTCGTGCGCAGCGCGTGGCGCGGCACGTCGGCGCGCAGGTGCGCGCGCTCCTCCGTCGTCCAGTCCTTGACCACATCCCAGGCGGCATCCAGCGCCGTCGAGTCATACAACAGCCCCACCCACAGCGCCGGCAGCGCGCACAGGCGGCGCCACGGGCCGCCATCGGCGCCGCGCATCTCCAGGTACTTCTTCAGCCGCACCTCGGGAAACGCCGTGGTCAGATGGTCGGCGAAGTCGGTGATCAGCGGCATCTCACCGGGCAGCGCCGGCAGCTTGCCGGCCATGAAGTCGCGGAACGACAGGCCGGATGCGTCGATGTACGTGCCGTCGCGGTAGACGAAGTACATGGGCACGTCGAGCAGGTAATCGACGTAGCGCTCGAAGCCGAAGCCGTCCTCGAAGACGAACGGCAGGTCGCCGGTGCGGTCGGGGTCGGTGTCGGTCCAGATGTGGCTGCGGAACGACTGGAAGCCGTTCGGCTTGCCCTCGGTGAAGGGCGAATTGGCGAACAGCGCCGTGGCGATGGGCTGCAAGGCCAGCGAGACGCGGAACTTCTTCACCATGTCCGCTTCGCTGGAATAGTCCAGGTTGACCTGCACGGTGCAGGTCCGCGTCATCATGTCGAGTCCCAGGCCGCCGCGCTTGGGCATGTACTCGCCCATGATGCGGTAGCGGCCCTTGGGCATCCACGGGATCTCGTCGCGCCGCCACTTGGGCTGGAAGCCCAGGCCGACCATGCCGGTGCCCAGCTCCGCCCCGATCTCCTTCACCTGACTGAGGTGGCTGTGCACCTCGGCGCAGGTCTGGTGCAGGGTTTCCACCGCCGCCCCCGACAGCTCGACCTGCCCACCCGGCTCCAGCGTGATGTTGGCGCCGTCGGCCTGGGTGAGCGCGATGATGTTGCCCTTCTCCTCCACCGGCTGCCAGCCGAAGCGCTGCAGGCGGGTCAGCAGCTCGCGGATGCCGTCCGGGCCGTCGTAGGGCAGCGGCTTCAGGTCGGACAGGCGGTAGGCGAACTTCTCGTGTTCGGTGCCGATGCGCCAGTCGGATGCGGGCTTGTTGCCGGATTCCAGGTACGCCACCAGCTGGTGCCGCTCGGTGATCGGCTCGCCGGGCTTTTTCGGGGGTGCGGACATAGGGGCTCCGGCTGGATCGGGGTGAGCTGGATCAAGGTGACGGCGAGCGGAACGGCGGCCGGGCATCCACGCCGCCCGCCGTCCAGTCCCCCGCAAGGGCCTGCCAGCAGGCGAGCGCGGCGAACGCCGCCGTGTCGGCCCGCAGGACGCGAGGCCCCAGGCCGACAGGCACAACAAAGGGAAGTTTACCAAGATCGTCAAGTTCCGCCTTCGCGAAGCCGCCCTCCGGCCCGACCAGGAAGGCCGCCGGCCGGTTGGCGTGCTCACGCACCGCCTCGGCGATGGGCCGGGCGGCGCCGCTCTCGCGGCACAGGAACAGCACGCGCTCCGCCGGCCACGCGGCCAGCGCCTTGTCGAGCGGAATGGGGTCGGCCATCTCCGGCACGGTCAGCCGCTCGCACTGCTCGGCGGCCTCCACCGCGTTGGCGCGCAGGCGGTCGAGGTTGACCCGGTGCGGGTCGGTGTGGCGGGTGAAGACCGGCCAGATGCGCGAGGCGCCCAACTCGCTGGCCTTCTCCGCCACCGTGTCGATGCGGCCGCGCTTGATCGGGGCGAACAGCAGCCAGACGTCTGGGCCGTTCTGCTGCTCCCGCCGTTGCGTGGTGACGGTCAGCGAGCACCAGCCCTTGCCGAATCCATCGATGACCGCCAGCCACTCGCCGTCCTGGCCGTTGAACACGGCGATGGCGTCGCCCTTGTCGAGGCGCAGCACGTGGCGCAGGTAATGCGCCCGCTCATGGTCGAGCCCCACCGCCTGCCCCTCGCTCAGCGGGCTGTCGACGTGGAGGCGGGTGCGGGGGGTGTCGGTCATGGATCGTCCTTGGGGCAACGCGTTGTGCCGATTATACGGGAAAACCCCGGCGCACCACCAACACCCCCAACAGCGCCGCCGCGGAAAAACCCCCACCGGCCCAGAACGTCGCCGCCGGCCCGATGGCGCTCCACAACGCGCCGGCCAAAACGCTGGCGGCCAGCAGCGCGACGCCGGTCACCAGATTGAACACGCCGAACGCCGTGCCCCGGCGGCCGGCCGGGGCGCCATCGGCGACCAGCGCCGCCAGCAGGCCCTGCGTCATCCCCATGTGCACGCCCCACAGCGCCGCCCCGGCGAACACCATCAGCGGCCCGTCCGCCAGCGCCAGCGCCGCATCGCTGAGGATCAGCACGGCGAAGCCGGCCAGCAGCAGCCCATGCCGCCCGATGCGGTCGGACAGCGCGCCCACGGGGTAGGAGGTCAGCGCGTAGGTGACGTTCATCGCCACCATCACCGCGGGAATCAACGCCACCGCCAAGCCGACGTCCTGCGCCCGCAACACCAGGAACGCTTCGGAAAAGCGCGCCAGCGTCATCACCACCGCCACCGCGACCAGCGCCCAGAAACGCGGCCCGAGGTGTGCCATCCCCTCCCGCGACCACAGCGGATGCGGGGATCGCACCTTGGCGACGTGCGGCGGCTCGCGCACGCCCAGCGCCAGCACGGCGACGCACAGCAGCGCCGGCACCGTCGCCACCCAGAACACCAGCCGGAAGTCGCCGGACGTCAACGCCATCAGCGCCATGGCCACCAGCGGCCCGAGCACCGCGCCCACCGTGTCCAACGCCTGGCGCAAGCCATAGGCGCCGCCGCGCTGCTCCGGCGGGGTGAGATCGGCGACCAGGGCATCGCGCGGGGCGCCGCGGATGCCCTTCCCCACCCGGTCGACGAAGCGCGCCGCCAGCACCATGGACACCGAACCGGCCAGCGGGAACAGCGGCTTGGTCAGCGCCGCCATGCCATACCCCAGCAACGCCAGCGGCTTGCGCTGCCCAAGACGGTCGCTCAGCGTGCCGGAGAACAGCTTGACGATGGAGGAGGTCGCCTCGGCGATGCCCTCGATGATGCCGACCGACAGCGCCCCGGCACCGAGCACCGTCACCAAAAACACCGGCAGCAGGCTGTGGATCATCTCCGACGAGAGGTCCATCAGCAGACTGACCATCCCCAGCGCCCACACGCCGCGCGGCAACGCCGTCCCCCGGTCCATGGCGCGCCCCTCTATCCCTGCAACGCCGGCCCTGCCTCACATCGCGGGCACCGGAAGCTTAAGAGCCCCGCCGGACGGCCGGCAAGGCTTTTCCGAGGAGCGGCAGGCCGACGCCGCCTTGCTCTGGGCGGCGGCGCTGGGTACCCTGCCCGGCCATGGACAGTTCCTCATCCCCGCCGGACGCCGGCTTCACCGACATCCGCCGCGGCGGCTGGATCGATCATTGGGCGCCGGCCGCCGTGCGGCCCTACCTGCGCCTTGCCCGGCTCGACCGGCCGATCGGCACGTGGCTGCTGCTGTTCCCCTGCTGGTGGAGCACGGCGCTCGCATCCGAAGGGCTGCCGGACGCCCGGCTTCTCGCGCTGTTCACCGTGGGTGCCGTGGTGATGCGGGGGGCGGGCTGCACGGTCAACGACATCCTCGACCGCGACTTCGACGCCCAGGTCGAGCGCACCCGCGCCCGGCCGATCCCCTCCGGTCAGGTCAGCGTACGGCAGGCGCTGGCCTTTCTGGGGCTGCAACTGGCGATCGGGCTGGCTGTGCTGTTGCAGTTCAACGCGGCGTCCATCGGGCTGGGCGTGCTGTCGCTGGTGCTGGTGTTCACCTACCCGCTGATGAAGCGCATCACGTGGTGGCCGCAGGCGTTCCTCGGCCTCGCCTTCAACTGGGGGGCGCTGATGGGCTGGACGGCGGTGCGCGGCGAGTTGGGATGGCCGGCGCTGGCGCTGTACGCCGCCGGCATCGCCTGGACGCTGGGCTACGACACCATCTACGCCCACCAGGACAAGGAGGACGACGCCCGCATCGGCGTCAAGTCGACCGCCTTGCGCCTGGGCGACCAGAGCAAGATCTGGATCTACGCGTTCTACACGCTGACGTTCGGGGGGATCGTGCTGGCCGGGCAGCTCGCGGGCTTGAGCTGGGCGTTCCGGGCGGTGCTGACGCTGGGGATTCTGCAACTGGCGTGGCAGGTGGCGACCTGGAACCCCGACGACCAGAACGACTGCCTGGAAAAGTTCAAGTCAAACCGCTGGTTCGGCTGGGCGGTGCTGGCGGCGATCGTCGCCGGGCGAATCGTCTAACCCTTACTCGCACCCTTTACTCGCTCTTGGCGGCGACCTGAACCAAGGCGCCGGGCTTGCGGCCGGGCAGCGGGCACGGCTGACCATCGGCCGCGGCGACCATGACGCCGCGCGACGGCTTGCGGGACGGCAGCACTACGTCGGGGACCACCTGCATCGCGTAGCTGTTGCCGCTGGTCAGCAGCGGCTTGTGGCCGGGGCGCACGGCCGGGGGAGTGGCGCGGGCCACCACCAGCTTGGTGGCGTTGCGCTCGCTGCGGCCCGGCGGGGCGACCACGTAGCGCGGCTCCTGATCCAGGTGCTTCGGCTTGGCGCCCTGCGGCAGGATGAAACCGAAGGTCGGGTAGACCTGCATGCCCAACTGGCCAGTCGGCTCGTGCCAGACGCGGACCTTGCTCCAGTCGTTCTGCGCGGACACGTCGATGACCCGCATGCCGCGGCGCAGGCCCCGGCCACCGAGCCAGGAATGGTCCACCTCGATGGTGCGGCGGTCGATGACGTTGCTGACCAGCGAGACGTGGCCGCGACCCAGCCGGCCGCTGCGCTTGAAGACGAGGACGGAACCATCGGCGGGGGTGTTGTCGTGGGCGTACTGGCCGGCGGACTTGGCCCACCACGTCCAGGCATCGCCCTGAACCGTGAAGTCGGAGATGGAGCGGACGACGCGCACGCAATCTTCGGCGCTTGCGGCGGGAATCGTCATGGGGCTCAGCGCAAGAATAGCAGCGAGCGACAGGCGGATTCCCAATCCATTCGACCGCATGACACCCCCTTATCCTTGTATTCCCTGTCTTGCTGGGTAACACGAGGTAAGGCCGATGTCTACCCCGATTGATTTATGTAGCCAACCGATCGGGGAATAGGCGATCTAGCGGACTCTGGATATGCAAGGGATTCCAACGATGACTCACGCCGACCCCGCGGCATTTGTCCGCACCAACACGGCGGTCGCCAATCCGTCCCTGCTGCCGGAGATTCGCCTGCACCTCGCCACCGAGGTGACCCCGCTGTGGGAGGCGACCGAGGCGACGCTGGCCCGCAGCAACCTGCCGCCGCCCTATTGGGCCTTCGCCTGGCCCGGCGGGCAGGCGGTGGCGCGCTTCGCCCTCGACCACCCGGAACTGGTGCGGGGCAAGCGCGTGCTGGACTTCGCGGCCGGCACCGGGGTTGTGGGCATCGCTTGCATGCTGGCCGGCGCCGCGCAGGTGCGGGCGGCGGAGATCGACGCCTTCGCGCTGGCCGCCATGGACCTCAACGCCGCGCTGAACGGCGTGGTCATGGAGGGGGTGAGCGAGGACATGGTCGGCCATGACCTGCCGGACGTGGACGTCGTGCTGGCGGGCGACGTCTGCTACGAGCGCCCCATGGCCGAGCGGGTGACCGCGTGGCTGCGGCGAGTCGCCGCAACCGGTACGCTGGTGATCCTGGGCGACCCCGGCCGCTCCTATGTCCCGAAGGAGGGGCTGGAGCTGCTGGGCCATTACAGCGTGCCGACCTCGCTGGATCTGGAGGACCGTACGGTGCGCGAGACCAACGTCTGGCGGCTATTGCCGAACTGATTGGCGAGCCCAGGCGTTATCCCCTCGATACGCGAAGAGGAGGCAACATGCTGGACCGCATCAAAGCCATGTTCGACGCCTGGGAGCAGCGCCCGCCAGGGCCGGAGCACCGCGACCCGCTGCACCTCGCCGCCGCCGTGCTTCTGGTGGAGGCGGCACGCATGGACGACCGCATCGCCCCGGAGGAGCGCGCCCGCATCGGCACCCTGGTGCGCGAGCGTTTCGGGTTGAGCGCCGGGGAAGCGACCGACCTGCTGATGATGGCCGAGTCGCAGGCGCGCGGAGTATCGCCCCTTTTCAACCACGTCAGCGTGGTGGTCGAGCGCTGCCCGCCCGACCGGCGGCTGTGGCTGATCGAGATGCTGTGGGAGGTGGTCTACGCCGATGGCACGCTGACCGCCCTCGAGTCGAACCTGCTGCGCCGCTGCGGCGGCCTGCTGCACATCCCGGACGTGGAGGTGGGCGCGGCGCGCAAGCGCGTGCTGCATCGGATGGGGCTGCCGGAGGGGACGGGGGTTTGGGAGTAGGAGCGGCATTCGCTTGACGCCGCGCGCGGGTGGTCGATGTTAGGGGCCTCGCATCACCCCGCCTCAGGACCTTCCCATGCCCTACACCTCGTTGCGCGACTTCATGGACCGGCTGGAGGCCTCCGGGCGGCTCGTCGTCGTCAAGGAGCCGGTCTCCACCGTGCTGGAGATGACCGAGATCCAGACGCGCCTGCTGGCCGAGGGCGGGCCGGCCGTGCTGTTCGAGAACGTCGTCAAGGCGGACGGCACGCGCTCGGAGATGCCGGTGCTGGTCAATCTGTTCGGCACGGTCGAGCGTGTCGCCTGGGGCATGGACCGCGAGCCGCACGAGCTGCGCGCGGTCGGCGAGACCCTCGCCTTCCTCAAGCAGCCGGAGCCGCCGGGCGGCTTCCGCGAGGCGCTGGACATGATCCCGCTGGTCAAGACGGTCATGTCCATGAAGCCGAAGACGGTCGGTTCCGCCCCCTGCCAGGAGGTGGTGCTGGAGGGCGACGCGGTGGACCTCGGCCGGCTGCCGGTGCAAAGCTGCTGGCCGGGCGAGCCGGCGCCGCTCATCACGTGGCCGCTGGTGGTGACCAAGGGGCCGACCGGAAAGCGCGAGGACGACTTCAACCTCGGCATCTACCGCATGCAGGTGCTGGGTCGGAACAAGACGATCATGCGCTGGCTGAAGCACCGCGGCGGCGCGCAGCATTACCGGCGCTGGGCGGCGTCCGGAAAGCGCGAGCCCCTGCCCTGCGCCATCGTGCTGGGCGCCGATCCCGGCACCATCCTGGCCGCCGTCACGCCGGTGCCGGACACGCTGTCGGAGTACCAGTTCGCCGGCCTGCTGCGCGGCAAGAAGGTCGAGCTAGTGGACTGCAAGACCATCCCGCTCAAGGTCCCGGCGCAGGCCGAGATCATCCTGGAAGGCCACGTCAGCCTGGACGAGACCGCCGACGAGGGGCCGTACGGCGACCACACCGGCTATTACAACTCGGTCGAGCCGTTCCCGGTGTTCACCGTGTCGTGCATGACCATGCGGCGCAACCCGATCTACCTCTCAACCTTCACTGGCCGCCCGCCGGACGAGCCCTCGGTGCTGGGCGAGGGGCTGAACGAGGTGTTCATCCCGCTGCTGACCCAGCAGTTCCCGGAGATCGTCGATTTCTGGCTGCCGCCCGAGGGCTGCTCGTACCGCATCGCCGTGGTCAGCATGAAGAAGGCCTACCCCGGCCACGCCAAGCGCGTGATGATGGGCGTGTGGTCGTTCCTGCGGCAGTTCATGTACACGAAATGGGTGATCGTCGTGGACGACGACATCGATGCCCGCGACTGGAAGGACGTGATGTGGGCGATGTCCACCCGCATGGACCCGGCGCGCGACATCACGGTGATCGAGGGCACGCCCATCGACTACCTGGACTTCGCCAGCCCGGAGTCGGGCCTGGGCGGCAAAGTCGGCCTGGACGCCACCAACAAATGGCCGCCGGAGACCAAGCGCGAGTGGGGCGAGAAGATCCGCATGGACCAGGGCACCATCGAGGAAGTCACCCGCAAATGGGCGAGCTACGGCCTGCCGGGCTCGGGCGCCCCAATCTGGAAGTGAGGAAGCCCCTCCCTGCCGGGAGGGGCTTGCCGTCCGTTACCGCCGTCCGGCGCGCATCATCTCCTCCGACGCGCGCATGGAAATCTGCGACAGGCGGGTGCCGAGGTCGATCCACGCCTGCATCGCCTCGCTGACGATCCGCCCTTGCAGCAGCGCCAGATGCAGCGGCGACGCGCAGGTGGTGATCTCCTGCATGGTGGTGACGGAGGTGCGGGAGGTGCGGCCCGCCCACTCCATCCAGACTTCGCCGGCCTCGCTGACGGCGCGGGCGGCGACCGCGGGGGCGGCGCTGAAGGACTCCAGCTGTTCCAGCGCCGGCTTTGCGGTTCGCTCGACGGTTTCGGCGGTGCGGCGCGTGCCCTCGTGGGCAAGGTCGGCGCCGGCGCGCAGGATCGTGGTGCCGGTGCGGGTGGCGCGCGTGCCGGTGTCCACCATGGTCTCCACCGGGCGGGTCAGCGCCGCGGCGGCTTGCCGGGTGGTGCGCTCGGAAGCCTCGGCCTGGGCACGCTCCTGGCGCGCCTCGGCGCGGCGCTGCTCGGCCTCCTCGCGCTTGGCGTCCTCGACCTTGGCGCGGCCGGCCTCGAGCTTGTCGGCGACCGCCTGCGCCTCTTCGTCGCTGAGCGCCTTCCTGACCACCGGCAGCAGTTCCTTGCGTTCGTCGCGGACGTGCTGCTGGAACACCTTGCGCAATTCGGTCAGCTTGCGCGGGAAGTCGTCGCTGTCCTTCGGCAGCCGCTCCAGTTCGGCCAGCAGAGCGCGGGTCTGCTTGTTGTCGTTGACGGCGTCGGTGACGAGGTCCTTGGTCTCCCTGTGCTTGCGCAGGACCGGGAACAGGTGCTGCTCCTCCAGGCGCGCGTGCAGTTCCAACTCCTCCTTCAGCTCAGCAAACAGCTTCTCGCGAGTCTTCACAGCGCCTTCGGAAGTATCGGCCAGCTTGCCGAACAGCTCGTTCGCCTTGGCCGGACTGGTCTGGATCATCTGAGCGATGGTCATGGTCTGTCGTTCCCCGCTTTGGTTTTGCAACGCACAATGCCTTTGCCGCACTGCGGTATGATCGGAAAACTCGGGACCATCGAAACAGTTCCCTACTCAAAAGGGCGGATGGCGCTTTCCGCAACAGTTGCTCTAATGGGAACAATCAATCAGCAAAGCCGGCGTTTATCTCCCGTCGTGAAAACGGTTTAATCCACCCAACGCCATACGGCCTGAACCGCCGACACCCGAACCGAAGGAGATCCGCCATGATCGACAACCGCACCGCCCCATACGCCGCCCTGCTGCTGCGCGTCGGCCTGGGCACCCTGTTCCTCGCGCACGGCCTGCTGAAGGTCTTCGTCTTCACCATCCCCGGCACCGTGATGTTCTTCGAGAAGATCGGCTATCCGGGCAGCTTCGCCTACCTCGTCATCCTGGCCGAACTGGGCGGCGGCCTGTTGCTGCTGCTGGGCGTCTACACCCGGTTGATCGCGCTGGCCCTGGTGCCGGTGATGATCGGCGCCACCTTGCAGCACACCGGCAACGGCTGGCTGTTCTCCGGTGCGGGCGGCGGTTGGGAGTTCCCGGCCTTCTGGACGGTGCTGCTCGGCGTGCAGGCCCTGCTGGGCGACGGCGCCCTGGCGCTGAAGCTGCCGGTCCCGGAGCGCCTGTCGCTCCACACCGCGGCCTGAAAGCCGACTTCTGCTGACGGCGGCGTGCGGGTAGGCTTTTAGGCCTCCCGCGCGCCGCCGCCGTTTTTCCGGGGCGGCCGTCCGGCAGGCATAGCCCCCCTGTCCTCTTCTGCCGGCCGTCCCCATCTGCTAGACACGCTGGAAGACCGATCGGAGAAACGCATGCCCACCCGCCAGCCTGACGTGCTGAACCTGCTGGAAGACCTGATCCGCAAGGCCCGCTCCGGCGGGGCGGACGCCGCCGACGCGGTGTTGTTCGACAGCGCCTCCGTTTCGCTCAGCCAGCGGCTCGGCAAGCCGGAGCGGCTGGAGCGCTCGGAATCGGGCGATCTCGGCCTGCGCGTCTTCATCGGCAAGCGGCAGGCCATCGTCTCCTCCACCGACCGCAGCGCCAAGGCGCTGGAGGAGTTGGTGGAGCGCGCCGTCGCCATGGCGCGTGTGGTGCCGGAGGACCCCTTCACCGGCATCGCCGACCCGGACCAGCTCGCCCGCACGTGGCCCGACCTGGACACCTGCGACCCCGACGAGCCCGCGCCCGACTCCATGATCGAGCAGGCGCGCATCGCCGAGGAAGCGGCCCTGGCCGTCGCCGGCGTCACCAATTCGGAAGGGGCCGACTCCGGCTGGAGCCGGTCCACCGTCGCCATCGCCGCCTCGAACGGTTTCGCCGGCTCCTACGCGGTGTCGCGCCGCTCGCTCTCGGTGTCGGTGCTGGCCGGCGAGGGCACGGGCATGGAGCGCGACTATGAATATGACTCCAAGGTCTACGGCGTCGACCTGCGCTCCGCCGCCGACATCGGCCGCGAAGCCGGCGAGAAGGCGGTGCGCCGCCTGAACCCGCGCAAGGTGAAGAGCCAGAAGGTGCCGGTGGTGCTCGACCCGCGGGTGTCGCGTGGTCTGATCGGCCACCTGACCGGCGCCATCAGCGGCCCGGCGGTGGCGCGCGGCACCAGCTTCCTCAAAGACAAGCTGGGGCAGGTCATCTTCTCAGAAGGCGTCACCATCGTCGACGACCCGTTCGTGCGCCGCGGCATGCGCTCACGCCCGTTCGACGCCGAGGGCGTGGCGGTGAGCAAGCGCACCATCATCGAGGACGGCCGGCTGACCACGTGGCTGCTCGACCTGCGCTCGGCCCGCCAGCTCGGCCTGACGACCACCGGCCACGCGTCGCGCGGCACCTCCGGCCCGCCGGGCCCGTCGCCGTCCAACATCTATCTGGCGGCCGGCAAGCGCTCGCGCGAGGACATCCTGGGCGAGATCCAGGACGGCTTGTACATCACCGAGATGATGGGCATGGGCGTCAACGGCGTGACCGGCGACTACAGCCGCGGCGCCAGCGGCTTCTGGATCGAGAACGGCCAGTTCGCCTACCCGGTCAGCGAACTGACGGTGGCGAGCAACCTCAAGGACATGTTCCTTGCGATGGAGGTCGCCAGCGACCTGGAGCTTCGCTACGGCATGGACGCGCCCACCGTGCGCATCGACGGGATGACCGTCGCCGGCATGTAGCCGGCGGCGGCCCCAGCGCCGTCAGCGCACGACGTTGCGGACGATGTCGCGAACGACGCCGTGCACGGCGTCGAGGATCAGCATGTCGGCGCCGAGCACGATGCACTCCAGGCCATTGCGGCAGGCCGCAACCTGCTGCACCAGCGCCGGGGGCGCCTGCTTCTTGGCGATGCCCGGCGGCAGCGGCTTGCCGCGCGCCACGTTCTTGGCGATCCCCGGCGGCAGCGGGCTGACGCCGACCGGGTTGGCGATGAAATAGTTCTGGATGGCCGTGCGGTCGCTGGTGGTGACGACCACCGACGGGCCGGCGGCAGCGTCGCCGCCCTTGCCCAGCTTGTTCCCCTTCCCCGGCGGACCGCCGCTGTCGTCCTGAGCGCCGCCCGGTCCGCTGTCGTGCGGGTTGCCGTGGCCGTGCCCCTTGCCCTGCCCGCCCTTTTCCGCCAGCGCCGGCCCGGCGCCCAGCGCCACCGCCAGCCCGAGCACCGCCGCAAGGCGCGTGCATCCCGTCATCTCGATCCCCTATCCAAAATGGCCGCGCTTACGCTGGCGAACGCGCCGCCCGCGGCCTTTATTCCCGCAAGCCTGGCGTTGGAAAGGTGGGTGCGCAAAGGGGGTGCTCAATTCGGCCAAGCGGCCGATGCGGCGCTCAAAGGCTGTGATGAGCGTGCTCGACGAGCACGCGCGCCTCATGGAGCAAGGCGCGCTGGTGCGCGATGGAGTTGCTGCCATGCTCATTGTGCTGATGCACACGGATTTCCGAGAGGACACGCTCCGCCTCGTCCAGCGAGGCAATCACGGCAACGGCGGTCTCGGTGTTCATGGCATACCCCCGGTGGTGTTGATGGGTGCTCTGTGCGTTGTTTCCGTTTTCAAACGGCCACACGTCATATGCCAAATCGCTACCCGTGATGGAATTGGCAATATAGTCGCAGAACCGTGGGTTTTCAGAGGAATTTGACGGACTTTGATCAGGACACCGGGACGCCGACCGTCCGCTCCGCCGGCAGCGCCACGGCGACGCGCGTCCCCACCCCCGGCGTGCTCTCCAGGGTCAGCGAACCGCCATGCAGCTCGGTGAACTGCCGGGCCAGCGGCAAGCCCAATCCAGTGCCGTCGGTGTTGCGGTGCAGGACGCTCTCCACCCGGCCGAACGGGGCGAAGACCGTCTCGATGTCCTCCGGCGCGATGCCGATGCCGGTGTCGGCCACCGCCAGCGTCACGCCACCGTCCTCCCGCCGCTCGGCGCTCAACACCACCGAGCCGCCCTGGGGCGTGAACTTGACCGCGTTGGACAGCAGGTTCAGCAACACCTGCCGCAGGCGGCGATAGTCGCCGCGCACCGCCGGCACGTCGTCGGCCACCGCCAGCTCCAGCCGCACGCCGCTGCTCTCGGCGCGCTGGCGCACCATCCCGGCGCTCTCCTCGACGAGGTCGCGGACCTCGACCTCGGCCTCTTGCAGATCGAGAGTGCCGGCCTCGACCTTCGCCATGTCCAGCACCTCGTCGATCAGTTCCAGCAGCAGCGAGCCCGCGCGGTGGATGTGATCGAGATAACCGACGCACCGCGTCGAGCACTTCGTCCCCAGCATGCCGTCGCGCATGCCCTCGGAAAAGCCGATGACGCTGTTGAGCGGCGTGCGCAGTTCGTGGCTCATGTGCGCCAGGAAGCGCGATTTGGCGGCGTTCGCCTCCTCCGCCTGCTCCTTGGCGAAGCGGAGCTGCTCACCGGCCTCGGCCAGCGCGCGGGTGCGCTCCTCCACCTTGGCTTCCAGCGTCTGGTTGAGCGCGCGCAACCCCTCCTCGGCCCGCTTGCGGGCGGTGACGTCGCGCACCGCGCTGAGGATCGCCGGATCGCCGTCGTAGGAAATCAGCGTGCTGGTCACGTCCACGGTCAGCGGAGCGTTGCCGCGCAGCGTGCGGTAGACCTGCTCCATGATCGGGTTGCCGCCGATGCGCTGCGCGATGGCGATGCGCCGCAACACCGTGTCGTGGAACGCCGGATCGACCACGCTCAGCAGCGGCCGGCCGAGCAGCGCGTCCGGCGTGCCCGCCTCCAGCAACTGCGCCGCCTCGGCGTTGGCGTAGAGGATGATGCCGTCGCGGTGGATCAGGATGGCGACCGGCACCGTCTCGACCAGCCGGCGGAAGCGCTGCTCGCTTTCCGTGGCGGCGCGCGCGCTGCGCCCCTGGTGGTCGGCGTACCACGCGGCGCCGAACAGCGCCGCCGCCGCCAGCGCCAGGAACGCCGCGCCCAGCGTGCGGAACGGCCCCGGCTCCTGCCAGGCCGCGGCCTCCCAGCCGTTGATCGGCACCGCCGCGATGTGCCAGCGCCCGCCGGGGAAGAAGACGTCCAGGCGCACCGAATCCCGCTCGAACAGCTCCGGCTTGCCGAAGAACACGCGGCCGGGGCCGTTCTGGTCGTCGCTGTCGCGGATCGCCACCTCGATGTAGTTGGGAATTTGGCCCAGCCCGGCCTTGAAGAACAGCTCGGGCGCGTCCAGCACGACGCTGACCAGCCCGACGAGGCTCTCGCCGCTGCGCCCGTCGGCGATGAAGACCGGCGTGCGGCTGATGATTCCCAGCCCGCCCTGCACCAGTTGCACCGGGCCGGAGACAATGCCCTTGTGCTGCACGATGGCGCGGCGCACGCCCTCCCACTGTCCGGGAATCGACCGGTAATCGACGCCCAGCACGCTCTTGTCCGGGTAGGCGTACTCGATGACGGTGAGCGACGTGGCGGCGATGTTGACGATTTCGGCGTGATCGCCGATGACCTGCTTGGCGACGCGATCGAAGGTCTCGGCGTCCACGGAATCCTGGGCGCGCAACAGCGCTTCGAAGCTGCGCGCCGTCAGCAGGGATTCGTTGAGCTGGCCTTCCAGGCGCGAGCGGACGAGGCTCAGATCGTGCAGCACGTCGTGGCGTGCCGCCTCCGTGTGCAGGCGCCGCTCGACCCCCTCGGTGAACAGGAAGCCGGCGCCGGCGGCCAGTGCCAGCATGGCCGCGATTGCGTAGGTAGCGATCCTGCGGACCATCCACCCTCCCTTCGTCGGCGCCGTGGTCGGTTACAGACTAGCATTTCCCCCTGAACAACGGGGTGTGTTTTCCGCCATTCGATTCCCGGCCGCGCCCGTGCTAAGGTGCCGCCGCCGCGTGGGCCCCCGCGGCGGTGGTCGCTTTCCTCGTCGTGCATACCCGCATGCTTCATTCCCTCTACCGTGGCCTGACCTACATCGGCGGGCCGGCGGTGCGTCTCTATCTCGACCGTCGCCGGGCGGCCGGTAAGGAAGACCCGCTGCGTGCACACGAGCGGCTGGGCCATGCCGCGCGCCTGCGCCCGGCCGGGCCGCTGGTGTGGGCGCACGCCGCCAGCGTCGGCGAGGCGAATTCCGTGCTGGTGCTGATCGACCGGGTGCTGGAGCAATCGCCGGACACAACCGTGCTGCTGACCACCGGCACCGTCAGCTCGGCCGAACTGATGGCCCGCCGCCTGCCGGCGCGCGCCATCCACCAGTACGTGCCGGTGGATCTGCCGGACGCCGTCGACCGCTTCCTCGACCACTGGCGCCCCGATCTGGTGCTGTGGATCGAATCCGAGATCTGGCCGAACCTGCTGGCCGGGGTGCGCCGGCGCGGCATCCCCGCGGCGCTGGTCAACGCCCGCATGTCGGCGCGCTCCTTCGCCCGCTGGCGCTATGCGCCGGGGCTGGTCGGTGAACTGCTGGCGGCCTTCCACACCATCCTCGCCCAGACCGAGGGCGACGCCGAGCGGTTGCGCGGCCTGGGCGCTGGCACGGTGGCCTGCGTCGGCAACCTGAAATTCTCCGCCGAGCCGCCGCCGGCCGACCCGGAGCCGCTCGAGGCCCTGCGTGAGGCCTGCGAGGGCCGCCCGGTCTGGCTGTTCGCCAGCTCCCACCCCGGCGAGGACGAGATCGCCGCCGCCGTGCACGAGGCGCTGTTGAGCCGGCTGCCGGACCTGCTGACCATCGTGGCGCCGCGCCACCCGCGCCGCGGCCCGGACATCGCGGCGCTGATGCAGGCCCGCGGCCTGAGCGCCGCGCGCCGCGGCGAAGGCGCGCTGCCCGAGGCCGGGCACGCCGTCTACATCGCCGACACTATGGGAGAGCTGGGGGTGCTGTACCGCCTTGCGCCGGTGGTGTGCATGGGCGGTTCCTTCATCGACCACGGCGGCCAGAACCCGGTGGAGCCGGCGCAGCTCGGCTGCGCGGTGGTGTACGGGCCCAAGATGTGGAACTTCGCCGAGATCACCCGCCAGCTGGAAGCCGCGGGCGGCGCCATCAGCGTCGCCGACCCGGCGGCGCTCGGCGACACCGCCGGCCGGCTGCTGACCGACGCCGCGGCCCGCGCCGCCGTGGTCGAGGGCGCCCGCCGCGTCACCGAATACAACCGCCACGTCGTCGACCGGGCGCTGGACGCGCTGGCGCCGCTGCTCGCCCAAGCCGGCGTCACGGTCCCGGCATGAAGACGCCCGCCTTCTGGTACCGGCCGGCCGGCCCGGCGGCCCGGCTGCTCGCCCCCATCGGCGCCCTGTACGGGCTGGCCGGGCGGTGGCGATTCTCGCGAACGACACCGCAACAAGCCGGCGTGCCGGTGCTCTGCGTCGGCAATCTGGTGGCCGGCGGCGCCGGCAAGACGCCGGTCGCCATCAGCATCATCGAGGCGCTGACGGCGCGCGGCATCGCGGTCCACGCGCTGACCCGCGGCCACGGCGGTTCCGAGAGTGGTCCGCTCGCCATCGACCCGGCCCGCCACGGCGCCGCCGATGTGGGCGACGAGGCGCTGCTGCTCGCCCGGCACGCGCCGACCTGGGTGGCCCGTGACCGCGCCGCCGGGGCGCGCGCCGCGGTCAACGCCGGGGCGCAGGCCATCGTCATGGACGACGGGTTCCAGAACCCCGGCCTCGCCAAGGATGTGTCTGTGCTGGTGGTGGACGGCGCCGCCGGTTTCGGCAACGGCCTGCTCATACCCGCCGGGCCGTTGCGCGAGCCGGTGACGCGCGGCCTCGCCCGCGCCGATTCCGTGGTGGTGATGGGCGAGGACCGCGCCGGCATCGCCGCCCGCGTGGCGCCCCTCCCCGTGCTGCACGCCCGCATCGAGCCGGAAGTCGCCACACTGGCCGGCCAGCGCCTGCTGGCCTTCGCCGGGATCGGCCGGCCGGAGAAGTTCTTCGCCACGCTGCGCGGCCTTGGCGCCGAACTGGTCGACACGGCGGCCTTCGCCGACCACCACCGCTACTCCGCCGACGAGGTGCGCCAACTGATCGCCCGCGCCGATGCCCTCACGGCAACCCCGATGACCACCACCAAGGACGCGGTCCGCCTGCCGGACGCGCTGCGCGACCGTGTGCGGACGCTGCCGGTGCGGGCAACCTGGGCCGACCCGGCGGCGCTGGACGCGCTGCTCGACCGCCTGTTCGCCAAGGGAGACCGCCGTGGCGAAGCCGCGTAGCCCGCTCGTCAAGTGGCTGACCCGCCACGTCGCCTACCCGCTGGAGGCGGCGCTGGTCTGGCTGTGCAGCACCCTGTTCCGGGCGTTGCCGGTGGATCGTGCGTCGGATCTCGGCGGCTGGGTCGGCCGTGCCCTCGGCCCGCGGCTGCCCAGCACGCGGACGGCGCGGCGCAACCTGACGCGCGCCTTCCCGGAGAGGACCGCGGACGAGATCGAGGCGATCATCGTCGCCATGTGGGACAACCTCGGCCGCGTCATCGCCGAGTACCCTCACCTCGACGCCCTGGCCGACAGCGGTCCGGGCGGGCGCACGGAGATCGTCGGCCTCGATCGTCTCGAATCGCTGCGCGACGACGGCGTGGGCGGCATCGCGGTTGGCGGGCATCTGGGCAACTGGGAGGTTCCGCCAGCCGTCTCGCGCAAGCTGGGGCTGGAGGTGGCGGTGGTCTACCGCGCACCCAACAACCCGATGGTCGCCCGCATGCTGACCGACCTGCGCGGCGCCGCCAGTTCCATGCACGTGCCCAAGGGGCCGGACGGGGCAATCAAGCTCGCCCGCATCCTGACGCGTGGCGGCCATGCCGGCATGCTGGTCGACCAGAAGCTGAACACCGGCATCGCCGTCCCCTTCTTCGGCCGCGACGCCATGACCGCCCCGGCCGCCATGCAGCTTGGGCTGCGGCTCCGCATCCCCATCGTGCCGCTGCGCACCGAACGCCTGGAGGGCGCGCGTTTCCGCATCACCCTCCTCCCACCGCTGGAGCCGCCGGCCACCGGCGACCGCGACGCCGACGTCCGCATCCTGATGGAGCGGATGAACGCGCTGTTGGAAGCCTGGATTCGCGAGCGGCCGGAACAGTGGCTGTGGGTGCACAAGCGCTGGCCGGACTGACGCGGCCGTACCATGGAGCCGGCATTGCGCCCCTGCGCGCAACGCGCATGTGCTCGTCCGCCCGGCGAACTATAGTCCGTCCCACACCGCCCATGGGGGAGTCGCCCGCGATGCCGCTCGATCCGCACCTCCTGCAGCTCTATCTGATCGCCGCCACCGTTCTGGTGCTGGCGCCGGGACCCGATTCGCTGCTCGTGCTGTCGCGCGGGCTGACCGAGGGGCGGCGCGCCGGGTTCGTGGCGACCGCCGGCATCACCGTCGGCAACGTGGTGCAGGCGCTGCTGGCCGCCGCCGGGGTGTCGGCGCTGATCGCCGCGTCGCCCATGCTGTTCGACATCCTGCGCTACGCCGGAGCGGCCTATCTGGCGTGGATCGGCGGCCGGTCGCTGTGGAGCATCGTCGAAGCCCGCCGCCAGGGCGCCGCCGTGGACCTGGAGCCGCCGCCGCCCGCCCCGGCACACCGGGTGTTCGTCAACGCGCTGCTGACCAACATGCTGAACCCCAAGGTCATCCTGTTCTACCTCGCCTTCGTGCCGCAGTTCGTGGCGCCGGAGCGCGGCATGGTGGCGTTGCAGACCTTCCTCCTGGGCCTGATCCTCGCCGGCATGGGCTGCGCCTATCTGGCCGGGGTGGCGGCGCTGAGCGCCGGGGCGGCCCGCACGCTGCTCACCAGCCGCGCCATGCGCACCGCGCTGGACGGCGTGGCGGGCGTGCTGTTCCTGGGCTTCGCGTTGCGCCTGCTGCTGACGGAACGCCGCTTCGCGTGACGGGTCAAAAACCGGAGCATGGCAGTGGACGGACGGCATTCGCGGTGTCATAGTGCGCGCCGTCCGCAGACCCATCCCTTTGGGCCTACGCCCCTTTTCCACGACGGCACCGAACGCGACGACGATGAGCGAAAAAGTCTCCCTCATTACCTGGATGGCCAACGTCCAGATCCGTTTTCTGACGTGGCGCCGGGGCGAGCTGGTCGGCACCGACCGCTTCGGCAACATGTATTACCGGGACAAGAACGCCCGCCGCGGCCTGCGCGAGCGCCGCTGGGTGATGTACAACGGCGAGCCGGAGGCGTCCAAGGTGCCGCCGGAATGGCACGCCTGGCTGCACCACTCCGCCAAGGAGCCGCTGCCCGAGGGGCAGAGCCCGTACCACAAGTCCTGGCAGCAGGAATGGAAGCCGAACCCGTCGGGCTCGGCGCAGGCATACCGCCCGCCCGGCCACGCGTTGCAGGGCGGCAAGCGGGTGCGCGCCACCGGTGATTACGAGCCGTGGACGCCGCAGTAAGCTGCCGGCCGAGTTAGGAAGCATCATGCGCCGGAACGTCATCGAAACCGTGCTGGGCGGCGTCGTCCTCGTGGTCGCTGCCTTTTTCCTGGTTTTCGCCTACCGAAGCGCGGATCTGCGCAAGGTCCAGGGCTATGGCGTGACCGCCAATTTCTCCAGCATCACCGGGCTGGCGGCGGGTGCCGACGTGCGCATCAGCGGCGTCAAGGTCGGCTCGGTGGAGAGCCTGACGCTCGACCCCAAGTCGTTCCAGGCCGTCGTGCACATGCAGATCGACAAGACGATCAAGCTGCCCAAGGACACCGCGGCCCTGGTGGCGAGCGAGAGCCTGCTGGGCGGCAAGTTCATGTCGCTGGAGCCCGGCGGCGACGAGCAGACCATCGCCCCCGGCGGCCGCATCGAGTACACGCAGAGCGTGCCGGGCCTCGAACAGCTGCTGGGTCAGGTGATCTTCAGCCTGCAGAACACCAACAAGGGCGACCAGAAGGGCGGCGAACAGACCAAGGACCCTGGCGCCGCCAAGATGTGAGCGGTACAAATTGCGGTGTAAGACAGGGCTGCGCGCGAGCGCGGCCCTTTTGTTTTTGCTAAGGTCCCACGGGACGAGATCAGGAGAGTCGCCGTGTCCGACCAGCGCTGGGAATCCGATCACTACATGCGGCACGCCGGGTTCGTGCCGGAACTGGGCATGCCCGTCGTCGAGTGGCTGGCGCCGCGGCCGGGCGAGCGCATCCTCGATTTGGGCTGCGGCGAGGGCAGCCTGACGGAAAAGCTGGTGGCCATCGGCTGCACGGTGACCGGCGTCGATGCCAGCGCCGAACAGGTCGAGGCGGCGCAACGCCGCGGGCTCGACGCCCGCGTCATGGACGCGCAGGCGCTGTCCTTCCGCCAGGAGTTCGACGCGGTGTTCTCCAACGCCGCGCTGCACTGGATGAAGCACCCCGATGCGGTGATCGCCGGAGTCGTCCGCGCGCTCAAGCCCGGCGGGCGCTTCGTCGGCGAGTTCGGCGGCGCCGGCAACGTCGCCGCCATCCGCACCGCGCTGAGCGACGCGCTGGAGCGCCGCGGCATCGACCCGCGCTCCGCCGACCCCTGGTACTTCCCGACACCCGAAGAGTACCGCGCCCGCCTCGAGGCGGCCGGTCTCCAGGTCCGGCGCATCGAGCACTTCCCCCGCCCCACCCCGTTGCCGACGGACATGGCCGGTTGGATCGCCACCTTCGCGCAATCCTTCACACAGCCGTTGCCGGAGGTGGAGCGCGTGCCCTTTCTCGCCGAGGTGCTGGCGGCGCTGGAACCGCGCCTGCGCGACACGCAAGGGCAGTGGAGCGCCGATTACGTGCGCCTGCGCTTCGCCGCCGACAAGCCGGCTTGAGCGAAGCCGGCCCGCCCGGAACCTTCACCGTCGCCTGCCGTTTCCCCGCCAATGCGCATGGGCGCACGACGAGGGAGTAGAAGCGATGCTGATCCGTACTCTGCCGATCCTGGCGCTCGGTCTGGCGCTGACGGCCTGCGGTGCGAACATGGAAGAGAAGGCGGCCACCGGTGGCCTGGGCGGTGCGGCGGCCGGCGCGGTGGTCGGCGGCCCTGTCGGCGCGGTGGTCGGCGCGGGCGTCGGTGCGGCCGGCGGCGCCGGCGTCGAGAAGTACGAGGAACACCGCGAACAGCCCGGCAACCGGCCCCGCACGGGCAGCGCCCAGTAATGTCCAACTGGACCCACGCCCGGCTTGCGCTATAAAAGGCGCGGGAAGTCTCCCGCAGCTTGGAAAGCGAACGGACGTGACGATGTCCTGTGGTTTGCGCGCGGCCTCAGCGGCTGCGCTCCTGATGCTCTCAGGCACGGCCGTGGCCGCGACGGCTCCCGCCCAGATGGTGGACCGGCCGGCCGCCCGCGTGCAGAGCCTCGACAAGGTCACCGCACGGACCTCGACCTTCGACATCGCCGTCGGCGAGACGAAGCCGTTCGGCAACCTGCGCATCACGCTCCGCGCCTGCAAGGAGAACCCGCCCATCGAGGTGCCGGAGTCGGCCGCCTTCTTCGAGGTGGTCGAAATCAAGCAGGACTCGAACGCGGAAAACGTCTTCACCGGCTGGATGTTCTCCTCCAGCCCGGCGCTGTCGGCCATGGAGCACCCGATCTACGATCTGTGGGTGCTGTCCTGCGCGTCCAAATAGGCGCTATCCCAGCAGGTCCGCGATCGCCCTGTCCTGATCCACGGCGGCGAATTCGCCCTGCCCGGTGAGCGCGTGCGTCAGGCGCCGGCGGTACTCGGCGCGCGGGATCTCGACGGCGCCGAAGCGGCTCAGGTGATCGGTGACGAACTGCGTGTCCAGCAGCGTGAAGCCGCCGGCCCGCAGGCGCGCCACCAGATGCACCAGCGCCACCTTGCTGGCGTCGGTCTCGCGGCTGAACATGCTCTCGCCGAAAAAGGCCGCGCCCAGCGACACCCCATACAGCCCGCCGACCATGCGCCCGTCGCGCCACGCCTCGACCGCGTGGGCAAAGCCCTGTTCGTGCAGTTCGCTGTAGAGCCGGACGATGTCGGCGTTGATCCAGGTCTTCGGCCGCTCGGCGGTCGATTCGGCGCACGCCTCGATGACGGTGCGGAAGTCGCCGTCGAAGCGCATTTCGAAAATGCCGGCGCGCACCGTGCGTTTCAAGCGCTTGGGCACGTGGAAGCCGTCGAGCGGCAGGACGCCCCGGCGCTCGGGGTCGAACCAGTAGAGGTCCTGCGAATCGGCGCTCTCGGCCATCGGAAAGATGCCGGCGGCGTAGGCCCTCAGCAGAAGCGGTGCGTTCAGCTCGATCATGCGTCCATTATACTGGGTTGCGATGGCGCGGTCGAAAAGCCGTGCGTGGCGCGATGACACGGTGCGCACAGCGTCATGCGATGGTATTCCAGAAAGACGTGTCCATCACACCGCGGAGACAATGATGCGGACGCCCATCGCGGCCATCCTGACGCTCCTGGTTGCGGCCATCCTGCACCCCGCCACGGCGGCGGCGCAGCGCAAGGCCGAACCGGGCACCTTCGACTATTACGTGCTGAGCCTGTCCTGGTCGCCGGCCTATTGCGCGCAAGCGTCCCGCGCAGCCGAGTCCGACCAGTGCGGCGCCGGCAAGGGCTTCGGCTGGGTGGTGCACGGGCTGTGGCCGCAGTTCGCCGATGGCGGCTACCCGCGCTCCTGCGCCGCCGGCCGCACGGTGCCCAAGGCGGTGGTGGACGACACCATCGGCGCCATGCCCGACGTCGGCCTTATCCTGCACGAGTGGCGCACCCACGGCACCTGCACCGGCCTATCGGCCGCGGATTACTTCGCCAAGGTGCGCGCCGCCCAGGCCAAGGTGAAGGTGCCCGCGGCGCTGGCGGCGCCCAAGGACGGCCTGTCGGTTCCGGCCACCGAGGTCGAGGCGCAGTTCGCCGCAGCCAATCCCGGCCTGACGCCCGACATGGTCGCGGTGGTTTGCCAGCGCCGGCAGGTGAGCGAGGTGCGCGTGTGCCTGGACAAGGACCTCAACCCGCGCGCCTGCGGCAAGGACATTGCCGACAAGTGCGGCAAGTCGGGGGTGTTGAAATAACCCTCTCCCCTCCGGGGAGAGGGTGGCCGGCGTGAGCCGGCCGGGTGAGGGTAGGTGCAAGGATCCTCGGATTTACCCTCACCCTCCCGCTTTGCGGGCCCCTCCCTCTCCCGGGGCGGGAGAGGGGTTAAACTACTTCTTCGCCGACATCAGCTGTTCCAGCCAGTGGATGTCGTAAGCGCCGTTGATGAAGTCCGACTCGGCGATGATGCGCTGGTGCAGCGGCAGCGTCGTGTCGATGCCGCCGATCACGTACTCCTCGATGGCGCGGCGCAGGCGCATCAGGCACTCGTTGCGCGTCGTGCCGTGCACCACCAGTTTGGAGATCAGACTGTCGTAATGCGGCGGCACCCGGTACCCGTCGTACAGCGCCGAATCGACCCGCACGCCCAGGCCGCCCGGCGCGTGGTAGCCGTCGATCTTGCCCGGCGACGGCAGGAAGGTCTCCGGGTTCTCCGCGTTGACGCGGCACTCGATGGCGAAGCCCTGGAAGCGGATGTCCGCTTGGGTGTAGCCGAGCGGCGCCCCAGCGGCGACGCGGATCTGCTCGCGCACCAGATCGACGCCGGTGATCATCTCCGAGATGGTGTGCTCGACCTGGAGTCGGGTGTTCATCTCGATGAAGTAAAACTGCCCGTCCTCGAACAGGAACTCCATGGTGCCGACACCGCGGTAGCCGAAGCCGCGCGTGGTGCGCGCCGCCAGCTCGCCGATGAAGTCGCGCTGGGCAGCGTTCAGCGCCGGGCTCGGCGCCTCCTCGATGACCTTCTGGTGGCGGCGCTGAACCGAGCAGTCGCGCTCGCCGAAGTGCACGACGTTGCCGTGCAGGTCGGCCAGCAGCTGGATCTCGATGTGACGCGGCCGGCCGAGGTACTTCTCGATGTAGACCTCGTCGTTGCCGAAGGCGGCGCGCGCCTCGCCACGGGCGAGCTGATAGGCTTCGCGCAGCCCCTCGGGGTTGCGGGCGACCTTCATGCCCTTGCCGCCGCCGCCGGCCGCCGCCTTGATCAGCACCGGATAGCCGATGTCGCGGGCGATCTTCTCGGCCTCTTCCACGGTCGGAACCGGGCCGTCGGAACCGGGCACCACCGGCAGGCCGAGGTCGCTCACCGTCCGCTTGGCGGTGACCTTGTCGCCCATGATGCGGATGTGGTCGGCGGTCGGGCCGATGAAGGTGAAGCCGTGCTCCTCGACCATCTCGGCGAACTGGGCGTTCTCCGACAGGAAGCCGATGCCCGGATGGATGGCGTCCGCCCCGGTGATCGTCGCCGCCGACAGGATCGCCGGGATGTTGAGATAGCTCTCGCGCGCCGAGGCCGGGCCGATGCAGACGCTCTCGTCGGCGAGGCGGACGTGCATCGCGTCGGCGTCGGCGGTGGAGTGCACCGCCACCGTCTGGATGCCCATCTCGCGGCAGGCGCGGTGGATGCGAAGCGCAATCTCGCCGCGGTTCGCGATCAGGACCTTTTCGAACATCGCCAAGGGATGGGTTCCTTCCCTTATTCGATGATCATGAGGACTTCACCGAACTCCACCGGCTGGCCGTCGGCGATGTGCACCTCGGCCACGGTGCCGCCGCGCGGCGCCTTGATGGGGTTCATCACCTTCATCGCCTCGATGATCAGGATGGTCTGGCCGGCCTTCACCGTGTCGCCGACCCTGGCGAACGGCGGCGCGCCGGGCTCGGGTGCCGCATAGGCGGTGCCGACCATCGGCGAGGTGACCGCGCCGGGGTGCGGGGCGCCCTTGACCGGGGCGGCGGCCGGAGCCGCCGCCGCTGCCGCCGGGGCGACCGCGTGCACCACGTGCGCCGAGGCGGGGGCGCCGCGCGTGACGCGCAGCCGCGTGTCGCCCTCGGCGAATTCGATCTCGTTCAGCCCGGTCTCGCGCAGCAGATCCGCGAGCTTGCGGATGAGGTCGCCGTCGATGTCGAAGTTCGCCATAATGTCTTGAAATCCCGTGCTTTTCAGTCGCGGCCGAGGAGGCGCTGCATGGCGTCGAGCGCCAGCAGGTATCCGTGCGGGCCGAAGCCGCAGATCATGCCCTGCGCCACCCCGGTGATGTACGAGTGGTGACGGATGGGCTCCCGCTTGAAGATGTTGGAGAGATGCACCTCGACCACCGGCAGCTCCGCCAGGATCAGCGAGTCCATGATGGCGACCGAGGTGTGGCTGTAGGCGCCGGCGTTGATGACGATGCCGTCATGTTCGGTGCGCGCCTGCTGAATCCAGGTGACGAGTTCGCCCTCGTGGTTCGACTGCCGGAAATCGATGGTCAGGCCGAGCTGCTCCGCACGCTCCTGGCACGCGCCTTCCAGGTCGTCGAGCGTCATCGAGCCGTAGATGTGCGGTTCGCGCACGCCCAGCATGTTCAGGTTCGGTCCGTTCAGAACCAGGACCGACGCGTCGATGGCCACGGGACCCTGCCCCTTCTCCAAATCCAAGTCGCGCGTTTATAGCACGCCGCGCCGGGAGGGCAATGCCGCATGGAGAATTGCGCACGAACGCGTGCGCAGGGTCAGCCACCCGCCCCATGGGCGGCCACGGCGTCGCGGATCGCGGCGAGCCGCCGCCGGGCGCGCCGTCCCCAGCCGGCCAATCCCGCACGGAAGGCCCCCGTGCCCTTCAAGAAGGCGCGGCGCGGATCGAGGTCGGCCTCGCCCATGCGCGTCGGCAGATTCGCGGCGATGCGCTGCGCCACGGCGCGGCGCACCCAGTGCCGCCCGGCCAGCCACAGCCCGACGACGCCCACCAGCAGCGCCGGCAGGCGCACCGGCATCCCACCGGGCAAAGCCGGCCGGCCCTCAAGCAGCCAGCCGACGAAGGCCGGCAGGTTCTCCGGCCCGCCAAGCACGACGGCACCGCCGAGCACAAGCGCCAGCAGCGCCAGCCACACCAGCCCCCCCGGAGCGCGCGCCACGCCGCCAGCGGGCCAGCGACGCTTCGACATAGGGGATCAGTTCGCCTTCCAGTTCCTCGGCAACCGCGTCGAGCAGGCCGGCAATGCGCCGCCCGCGCGCCGCCCCGGCCTCGTCCAGACGGGCGTCGATGCCGGCGAGGTCGGCGTCGGAATGGATGGTGAGGATTTTGCGCGCGTCGGCTCGGTGGGACGCCTTGGCGACCAGTTGCTTGAGCGCATCCGGTTCGGGCTGGCCGGCATCGGCGAACACCAGCACGAGATCGGCCAGTTCGACGACCGGTTCAGCCGGTTGCGGAGCGCCGCCGGACGCATCCACCACGATGCGGCCGCGCAGGCGCTCGCTGTCCGAAGCCTCCACCCGAACAATGTCGGCGAGGTCGCAGGGAATGCGCGGGTCGTCGCCCGTCGCAGCGCTCCCGTAACACAAGGCGGTGACGCGCTCGTCCGCCGGCCGCTCACCGCCGGCCCGCCGAAAGCCGTCGAGGAACGCCGCCCGGCCCGGCGCGGCGGAGCCGAGCACGGCGACCACCGGCCACCACGGCGTGCGCGTCGCCAGCGACTCGCTCCGCGCCAGCAACCCCATGCCCTGGAGCAGGCGGTCGAAGTCGCGGTAGGCGCGGAGCACCGGCAGCAGGTCCGGGCTCTCCGCTTTCAGGTGCGATTCGAGTGCGGTAAGACGATGCTTAAGCGCCTGCCTCGATGCCATGCCGCCCAAGACCCCGGTCCGGTGTGCCAACCGGCCGTCTGTAACACGGGACAAGGGCGGCTGGACCGCAAAATTGCTTTACGCCCCGTTGGGGGAGCGCTCGTCCATCTCGTAGACGTCCGGGTGCAGGCGGATGGCGCCGTCCGGCAGCACGGTCGCCGTCCAGTAGACGAAGCGCACCTGCAACGGGTTCACCTTGATCCACTGCGATTCGCCCTTGCGCAGGATCGCGTCGATCTTGCGCGGCGTGACGCCGACGTCGGCCAGCAGCAGCTCGGCCAGCGCGCGGGCGTCCTGCAGGCGCACGCAGCCGGAGCTGATGGCGCGGGCGTCGCGCTCGAACAGCCGCGGCTCGTTGGTGCCGTGCAGGTAGATGTTGTGGGGGTTGGTCAGGTTGAAGCGGAAGCGGCCCAGCGCGTTGTTGTCGCCCGGCTGCTGCACGATGCGCACGCGGCCCGGCGACACTTCCTTCCAGTCCACCGTTTCCGGCATCACCGGCTCGCCGTCCAGATAGACCACCGCGTTCGAGATACCGGGCGCACCCCTCTCGCGAAGGTTCGGCAACTTGTCTTCCTTGAGGACGGTCGGCGGCACCGTCCAGGTCGGGTTGATGATGATGTGCGTGATGTGGTCTTGCAGCAGCGGCGTCTCGCGCTCCGGCCGGCCGACGATCGAGCGGATGGTCATCTCGATCCGCCCGCCGCGCACCAGGGTCGTCTCCTGGCTCGGCAGATTGACGAACAGCACCGACTCGGGCGTCGCCTCGCGGAAGGCCCGCATGGCCTGCGCGCTCTGCCGCATCAGGCGCGCCGCGTCCTGCGGCGTGCGGTCGAGGGGGGGGGGGGGGGGGGAGGAGG
>NZ_JBPXMR010000006.1:135257-387601 GCF_053470425.1 Azospirillum terrae
CCACGCGCGTGGCGCCGCCGACCAGACCGTCGTCCCGCAGCCGCTGCGCCAACTGGAAGGCGCGCACCGCGGCGTCGACGGTGTCATCGAAGACGGCGCCGCGCCGCTCGGCCGGCAGGAAGCCCAGCTCGAACAGGCGTTGCGCCAGCCGCTCGACCCGTTCGCCGCGCGCGTTCTTCTTGAGCGTCGAGCCGTCGCCGATCCGCGTGGCCGGCAGCACCGGCTGCGCTTCGAGTTCGGCGGCCTTCTGATCCAGACGGTCGGCCCAGGCGCTCAACGTGTCGCGAAACGGCAGGTCGGCGGGTATCTGGGCGACGGGCGCGGGGACGGCGGGAGCTTGAGGGGGAGCCGTCTGGGCACGAGTCGGGCCGGTGGCGAACAGCATCGGAACCAGGACGGCCGCGGCCAGCAGCCCCACCGCGCGCACCCGAACCCCGGAAAAACCCCTCGATGCCGTCATACCCGTCGCCCTCGTCCAAGCCGCCGTGCGGCCATTCGTCCAACCATCCTATACCGGCACGGCGCGCAGCGCGATCCAACGCGCGTCGAATCCGCCGTTTGGACTTGCATGCTCAACCGCTATGACACCCGACCTAGGCGGTACTAGCTGAATTGGTCAAAATCTGGTTGATAACAATCAAGCCCTCGCTTATACGGATAGGCCATCCGGAAGGCCACAAAATTTTGGCCGAAGCCGGTTCGGCATTCGTGGGCCACGAGCGTTGATTCGCCGAGGCTTGCCATCGTTTCGAAGTCTTTTGTTCGCCTAAGTATTGATGAGGGTGGTATGCACTCTGGAGACGAGAACGATTCCGCCCCCGTGCTTGGGCGCCGAGGCTTTCTGACGTTCGGTCTGGCCGCTCTGGCGGCGGCGACGGTTCCCCCGCTCCTCTCCCCGGCGACGGCCCAGGCCGCGACGACGCTGCTCGGCACCTCGGCGCGGCGGCTGGCGCTGCACAACATCAACACCGGCGAGCATTTCGACGACGTGTACTGGGCGAACGGCGCCTACCGGCCCGAGGCGCTGCGCAAGCTCGACGTTCTGCTGCGCGACCACCGCGCCCATCAGGTCTGCCGCACCGATCCGCGCCTGTTCGACGTGCTGTGGCAAGTGCGCCAGCAGCTCGACTCGACGGAGGCCTACGAGGTCGTCTGCGGCTATCGCTCGCGCAAGACCAACGCGCTGTCACGCCGCCGCCACCGCGGCGTCGCCAAGGAGAGCTACCACACCCGCGGCATGGCGGTGGACGTGATGCTGCCCGACCGCAACCTGAAGGGCATCGCCCAGCAGGCGATGGCGTTGCAGGCCGGCGGTGTGGGCTATTACCCGCGCTCCAACTTCGTGCACATGGACGTTGGCCCGGTCCGGCACTGGTAAGTCCGGCCCGGCAAAGCAAAAGCGCCGGCCGGGTCGAGGCGGAGCCTGACGCTCCAGCCATCTCCCCAATCCTGCACCCCCGCCATTACGCTTCGGTTTTGTTGTTCCGGTAAATGTCGGCGGGGTCCCACACCGCGCCGTGTCGGCGCCGGTTGCGCCGCGTCGCCACGGACTCGCCGCGATCCACGATGCGCATGGGCGCGGTTTCCGTCGGAGCCGCTTCATCGGTCTGAACCGGCTCCTCCTCGCCACCTTCGCGCGCATCACGGACGTTCGGCGACAGCGCCGACAGCAGAGCCAGCATTTCGTCGGCGACGGCCGGCGTCGCCGCCCGCCACAGGCGCAGCATCCGCGCCTCGCGCCGGCTGATCACACCGTCGCCCTCGCCATCCGGGCGCGCCTCGGACCGGCTGGAGCGCGGCTTGGCATGCGGGTCGTCGTAGCTGTCGAAGAAGAAGCTCACCGGCACGTCGAGCACCTGGCTCAACCGATAGAGGGTGCCCGCGGAGATGCGGTTCGAACCGCGCTCGTATTTCTGAACCTGCTGGAACGTCAGGCCGATGGCCTCACCCAGCCGTTCCTGGCTGTATCCCAGCAGCGTCCGGCGCATCCGCACCCGCTGCCCGACGTGCGCGTCGACCGACCATGACTCGGGCGAACCCCGCCTGCCTCTCTTGCGTGTGTTTTTTTCGGTCATCGGTCGGCACCCTCACGTTTCGCCCTGAACGAGCTCCACTTTTTGAAATGCGGGTAATTCTTGCCACGCCCCCTATTCGCGATCAAGGGAAATCTTTGAATGTTCTAATCTACACCCCTTACACACCCAGCGACGTCTTCATCGAGCGAAGTCCTCGCCCCACATCAACTTGATATGACCAAACGCATACTCGCAGATGCAGCGGTTCACCCGACCTCTCTACCCCATTCCGCCAAATCGCCGCATCACCGAGACAAAGCAGGCCTTGGTTAACACCCTCTTTGCGACCAATCACCGATTGACCAAGGTCAACAATGGCTATAGTTTGCTTTGTGATAATTTAGGCCCTTCAACAGCAGGACTTCTCTATCGCATCGTCATGAGAAATCCAGTCTGCTAACCAAAAGCTGTATACATGACAGTGCGGGAGGCAAAACCATGCGCAGGATTTTTGTCCCGCTCACCGCGGCCGTGGTGCTGATCGCTCCGGCGTTCGCCGCCGACCCGCCCAGGGACGCACCACCCGCCACGCCGACGGAGCAGGCCAAGCAGGGCTTCGATCTGCTGCTGAAGGCGCTGGAGGGCTGGATCCGCCAGTTCCCCACCTACGCCGCGCCGGAGGTGACGCCGGAGGGCGACATCATCATCCGCCGCCTGGACCGCACCCGCCCGGCACCGCCGGCCACCCCGCCCGATCCGAACAAGCCGCCGGCCGGGGCGACGAGTTTGTAGAGCCGGTCAATCCACCGGCTTGCCGCGCATCTTCTTGACGTCGGCGCGTTTCGCCTTGCCCTCCAGCCGCCGCTGCTTCGAGCCGAACGTCGGCTTGGTGGGGCGGCGCGGCTTCGGCGGCACGGCGGCTTCGCGGATCAGATCGATGAGGCGCTCCAGCGCGTCCTCGCGGTTGCGAAGCTGCGAGCGGTACCCGTCGGCAACGATGATCAGCACGCCGTCCAGGGTCAGGCGGCTTCCCGCCAGCCGCTCCAGCCGTGCCCGCACATCGTCCGGCAGGTTGGGCGAGTTCCGCACGTCGAACCGCAACTGCACGGCCGAGGACGTCTTGTTGACGTGCTGCCCGCCGGGGCCGGAGGCGCGCACGAAGTCCTCGTGCAGTTCGCTCTCGTCCAACGAGATGCGGTGGGTGACGCGGATCATGGCCCCTGCCCTGCCCCCAAATGGTTCGGGGGGCCGAAGCCCCCCGATATGAACGCTTAAGCCCGCACCAGCGGCTTGTACTTGATGCGGTGCGGCTCGACCGCGTCGTCGCCGAGGCGGCGCTTCTTGTCGGCCTCGTAGTCCTGGAAGTTGCCCTCGAACCACTCCACATGGCTGTCGCCCTCGAAGGCGAGGATGTGCGTGGCGATGCGGTCGAGGAACCAGCGATCGTGGCTGATCACCACGGCGCAGCCGGCGAAGCTTTCCAGCGCCTCTTCCAGCGCCCGCAGCGTATCGACGTCCAGATCGTTGGTCGGTTCGTCGAGCAGCAGCACGTTGGCGCCGGACTTCAGCATCTTGGCGAGGTGCACGCGGTTGCGCTCACCGCCCGACAGCTGGCCGACCTTCTTCTGCTGGTCGGAACCGCGGAAGTTGAAGGACGACACGTAGGCGCGGCTCGGCATGGAGCGCTTGCCCAGCTCGACGATGTCGAGCCCGTCGGAGATCTCCTCCCAGACGTTCTTGTTCGGGTTGAGCGTGTCGCGGCTCTGGTCGACGTAGCCGAGCTTGACCGTGTCGCCGACGCGGAAGGTGCCGGCGTCCGGCCCCTCCTGCCCGGTGATCATGCGGAACAGCGTGGTCTTGCCGGCGCCGTTCGGGCCGATGACGCCGACGATGCCGCCGGGCGGCAGGCGGAACGACAGGCCGTCGATCAGCAGCCGGTCGCCGAAGCCCTTGGCGATGTTGTCCGCCTCGATGACCACGTTGCCCAGGCGCGGCGGCACCGGGATGACGATCTTGGTCTCGCCGGTCTGCTCCTTGCCGCTCTCGGCCAGCATCGTTTCGTACGCGGAGATGCGGGCCTTCGACTTGGCCTGACGGGCGCGCGGGCTCTGGCGAATCCACTCCAGTTCGGTCGCCAGCTGCTTCTGCCGGGCGTCTTCCTGGCGGCCTTCCTGCTCCAGGCGCTTCTGCTTCTGCTCCAGCCAGGAGGAGTAGTTGCCCTCCCACGGAATGCCGGTGCCGCGGTCCAGCTCCAGAATCCAGCCGGTCACGTTGTCGAGGAAGTAGCGGTCGTGGGTGACCAGCACGACGGTACCCTTGTACTCCTGCAAGTGGCGCTCCAGCCACGCCACCGACTCGGCGTCGAGGTGGTTGGTCGGCTCGTCCAGCAGCAGCAGGTCGGGCTTTTCCAGCAGCAGCTTGCACAGCGCCACGCGGCGCTTCTCACCGCCCGACAGCTTGGTCACGTCGGCGTCGCCCGGCGGGCAGCGCAGCGCGTCCATGGCGATCTCGACCGTGCGGTCGAGGTCCCAGGCGTCGGCGTGGTCGATCTTCTCCTGCAACTCGGCCTGCTCGGCCAGCAGCGAGTCGAAATCGGCGTCGGGGTCGGCCATCGCCTCCGACACCTGATTGAAGCGGTCGAGCAGCCCCTTGGTATCGGCCAGCGCTTCCAGGATGTTCTCCTGGACCGTCTTGGTGGGATCGAGTTGCGGCTCCTGCGACAGGTAGCCGACCTTGGCGCCCTGCGCCGCCCAGGCCTCGCCGGAGAAGTCCTTGTCGTAGCCAGCCATGATCTTCATCAGGGTCGACTTACCGGCGCCGTTGACGCCCAGCACGCCGATCTTGACGCCCGGCAGGAAGCTCAGCCAGATGTTGTCCAGCACCTTCTTGCCGCCGGGATAGACCTTGCCAAGGCCCTTCATGACATAGACGTATTGATAGGACGCCATGCGTCTCTCCGACCTGTCGTACGAGAAAAAACAAAGCGCCGCACACGGCGCCGAATCGATCCGGCCCAGGTTTTAGCGCATGATGCCCACCCTTGGGAACCCATCCTGGGTCACAGCGAAGGACGATTTGCGGTGCTGAACATCTACGTCGATGCGGATGCCTGCCCGGTCAAGGCCGAAATCTTCAAGGTCGCCGGCCGCACCGGATCGAAGGTCTGGCTGGTCAGCAACAGCCCGTTGCGCCTACCCAACGACTGCATCGCCGAGTTGGTGGTGGTCGGCGCGGAGTTCGACGCCGCCGACAACTGGATCGCCGAGCGGGCGCAAGCCAACGACGTGGTGGTGACGTCCGACATCCCGCTGGCCGACCGGGCGCTGAAGAACGGCGCGGTGGTGATCGGCCCGACCGGGCGCCCCTTCACCAACGCCTCCATCGGTGCGGCGCTGGCGAGCCGGGCGCTGATGGCCGACCTGCGCGCCCTGGGCGAGGTGTCGGGCGGCAACGCGCCGATGAACCAGCGCGACAAGTCCCAGTTCCTGCAAGCGCTCGACGAGGCGGTGCAGGCGCTGAAGCGGGGGAAGCGGCCGAAGTGGGGGTGACGCTGCGGATGTTTACAGAGGCGCTGCCCTTGTGGTTTCGGCGATGACGGCGTCCAATTCTTCCGCCAGGGCATCTATGCGAACAAATCCGTTGCGCTCTCCTTCGGCTTCGGCTTCCTGAAGCATCGCCATGAAGCGCTTGCGCTGTTCGTTCAAGTCCCGACACGAGTTCATCGGTCCCTCCCCTACCCCGGCGGCAGCGCCGCTGCCGTGCCGCCGGCCAACGCCATCGCCTCCCCCAACGTCGCAACCCCGCGCTCGTCCAGGCGCCGGATCAGCGCGGAAGCCAGTTCCGCGGTGAGCAGCGCGTGCGGCCCGCCAGCCGGGCCGGCGTGGTGAACGACGCCGAACCACGCCGCCAATCCCGCCAGATCCTTACCCGCGCAGGCCGGGTCGAGCGCCGCGGCGACGCGGCGAAGGTCGAGCGTCGGCGGCTCCTCCAGCGGCGGCAAGCCGGCGCGCTCCACCTCGGCGCGCAACGCGGCGAGCGCCGCGTCCACATCGGCTCCGACCACCACGCACTCGCGCAACGCTCCGGCGATCGTCGGCCACGCGGCGGCGAAGGGCCGCGCGCCGGCCATCTCCTGGGCGGTGATCCCGTACGCGGCCAGGGTTGCCGCCGGCACCGGCTCGCCGGGGTTGACCGGCACGTCCAGCGAGACGGTGCGGAAGATTCGCGCGCCCGACAGCCGCACGGTGCCGACGCTGATCACGCGTCCCTCGGCCGTGGCGACCCACAGCGCCGTCATCGACAGCGCCGCCAGCGGCTCCTCGCCCACCCCCGACGCCGCGGCATCGGCCTCCGCGGGACGGGCCGGCAGCAGCGGCTCTGCCGGCGGCTGCGCCGGAAAGACCAGCGCCACCCCCGCCTGCAAGCCGAAATCAGCCACCTGCACCGGCAGATCCGTCCCGCCGGGGCCGCGCAGCACCGCCGACACCGGCTGGCCGGCGCCGCGCGCGCGCTCGATGGCGCGGAACAGGTCCGGCCGGTCGAGGATGTCGTAGACGTTCATGCCCACCGCCACACCGCCGCCGAACAGCCGCACGGCGGCCGGGTTGAGCAGTGCGATCCGCCCGGTGTCGCCCAGCACCAGCAACGGTTCCTCCAGCGCGGCGGCGACGGCGCCCAGCCGGCCACCGCCCCCTCCACCGGTGCGGCGCTCACGCCGCAGCAGTTCGGCGAGCGCCGTGGCCAACTGGCCCAGCTCGTCGCTGCGCGCCTCCCAATCGCCGGACAGTTCGCTGCGGTGGCGCAGGGCCGCGAGGTCGGTGCCCAGCCGCTCCAGGTCGCGGAAATGACGGACGAGCCGCGAGAACACCCACCACAGCGCCAGCACGCCGATTCCGGCGACCGCCAGGGCGACGGCGAAGGCGCCGCGATCCTCGCCGGCGCGCTGCACCAGTTCGTTGGCGAGGTAGACGAGCGCCATGCCCGCCACCGCCAGCCCCAGGATCACCGCACGCCACGTGCCGCCCATTCCCGCCCCCGATTCCCCGAAGCGCCGACTGTAGCGCCCCGCGGCCCGAGCCGAAAGGGAGCTACATTTTCGAGAACTGGTCGATGCTCTTGAGGATGGCCGGGCCGACCAGCACGATGAACAGCGGCGGCAGAATGCACAGCATCAGCGGTATGGTCATGATGGCCGGCAGGCGGGCCGCCTTCTCCTCGGCCTTCAGCATGCGCTCGGTGCGCATCTCCGACGCCAGCACGCGCAGCGCCTGGGCCAGCGGGGTGCCGTAGCGCTCGGTCTGCGCCAGCGTGGTGACCAGCGCCCGCACGCCCGGCAACGGCACGCGGTCGGCGAGGCCCTGCAACGCCTTGGCGCGGTCGGGCAGGAAGCCCAGCTCGATGGACGTCAGGCCAATCTCCTCGCCCAGCTCCGGGCAGCCCTCGCCCAACTCGCGCGCCACGCGCTCAAACGAGGAATCCAGGCTCAGCCCGGCCTCGGCGCAGATCACCAGCAGGTCGTAGGCGTCGGGCAGCGCGCGGCGGATCGCCAACTGGCGCTTCTGCGCGACGTTGTTCACGTAGAAGTCCGGCAGCAGCGAGCCCAGCAATCCCGCCACGATGCAGGCGCCGGCCGCCTGGGTGTCCTGCAAGGGCAGCGTCTTCGTGCCGTAGATCAGCGTCACCGCCGCACCCAGCCCGACGAACGGCAGGATGGCCTTGGCGAACAGGTAGACGGTCAGCGAATCCTTGGAGCGGAAGCCGGCCAGCGCCAGCTTGCCGGCCGCCTTGGCGGCGGTGGTGCTGCCGTAGAGCTTGAAGCGCTCGACCACGCCCTGCATCAGGCCGATGCGGCCGGTCGACCGCTCGGTGCGGCGCACGGTGCGGGCAAGGTCGCCCTTCAGCGCGGCCCGCCGGCCCTCCAGCGCCTTGAGGCGCGCACTCAGCGGATCGCGCTCGACGAAGGCGCTCCACACCAGCAGCACGACGACGAACGCCGCCGCACCGGAGATCCAGGCGGCGAGGTCGGCCGGGCTCACGCCGGGTATGAGCGCGTCGAGGCTCATGTGTCGAAGTTCACCATCTTGAACATCACCAGCGCGCCGACCACCAGCAGGGCCACCGCCACCCCGCCCATCATGATCCCGCGGGGATCGGTGAAGAAGACCTCCGTGTAGCCGGGATTGATGATGCTCATGGCGAAGTACATCAGGAACGGCAGCGAGCCGACGATGTAGGCGCTGGCCCGCGCCTCCGACGACAGCGCGCTGATCTTCAGCTTCATCTGGCGCCGCTTGCGCAGCAGGTCCGCCAGATTGCCCAGCGTTTCGGCGAGGTTGCCGCCGGTCTCGCGCTGGATCGCCATGGCGATGACCAGGAAGCGGAACTCCGGGGTGTCGATGCGGCGCGCCACGTCCCACAGGGCGGCGTCCAGCGACTGGCCGACGCGCACGCTGTCGGTGACCTTGCGGAACTCCATCCCCAGCGGGTCCGGCAACTCGCGCGCCACGGCGTTGATCGACTCGGTGACCGGCAGGCCGGAGCGCAGGCCGCGGCAGATCAGGTCGATGGCGTCGGGGAACTGGGCGATGAACTGCGCCACCCGGCGGTCGCCCATGATCTTGATCGCCACGTGCGGCAGCCCGACGCCGACGATGACCGCGCCGGCCAGCGGCAGCGGCATGGGCAGGCGCATCACCATGCCCAGCACCACCCAGACGATCCCGGCGACGATGGCGTTGGCCATCAGGTACTCGCCCAGCGGGATGCGCCGGCCGGTGCGGGCCAGACGCTCGCGGATGCGTTCGGGGTTGGGGACGATGGCCTTGATCAGGCGGTCGAGCAGCGGAAAGCCGCTGTCCTGCCGGTCGATGCGCAGCGACGCCGCGGCCTTGCCGCTGCCGGCGCGCCGCGCACCCTCCGCTCCGGCGCCGATGCGCGCCAGCCGCCGCTTGAGGTCGCGGTCGCCGTCGCCGGAGAACGCCAGCCCGATCAGCAGGATCGTCAGGAAGACCCCGCCGCCGACCAGCCACGCAAGAAGCGGCACGCCCCCCATCACATGGCCTCCAGCAAAGCCTTGTCGAGGCCGAAATACGCGGCCTTGGACAGGAAATGCGGGCGGATTCCGGTGGATTTGAACTCGCCCATCAGGCGTCCGTCCGGGCGCTCGCCCTTGAAGTCGAAGGTGAAGAGGTCCTGCATGGTGATGACGTCGCCCTCCATGCCGACCACCTCGGAGATGTAGGTGACGCGGCGCACGCCGTCGCGCATGCGGCTCACCTGCACGATGAGGTCGAGCGCCGAGGCGATCTGCGTGCGCACCGCCTTGGTCGGCATGTTCAGGCCGGCCATGCCGAACATGTTCTCCAGGCGCGTCACCGCTTCGCGCGGGCGGTTGGCGTGGATGGTGCCGAGCGAGCCGTCGTGACCGGTGTTCATCGCCTGAAGCATGTCCACCGCCTCCGACCCGCGCACCTCGCCGAGGATGATGCGGTCGGGGCGCATGCGCAGCGCGTTCTTCACCAGATCGCGCATGCTGATCTCGCCGTGCCCCTCTAGGTTGGGCGGGCGGGTTTCCAGACGCACCACGTGCGGCTGCTGCAATTGCAGCTCGGCGGCGTCCTCGATGGTGACGATGCGCTCGGCGTGGTCGATGAGCTGCGACATGGCGTTCAAGAGCGTCGTCTTGCCCGATCCCGTGCCGCCGGAAATCAGGATGTTGAGCCGGCAGCGCGCGGCGATCTTCATCACCGTGCACATGGCGGGCGAGACGTTCTCCTGCCGCGCCATGATGTCCAGCGTGATCTTCTTCTTGGAGAACTTGCGGATCGAGATGCTGGGGCCGTCGATGGCCAGCGGCGGGATGATGATGTTGACGCGGCTGCCGTCGGCAAGGCGCGCGTCGCACAAGGGCGAGCTTTCGTCGATGCGCCGGCCGATGGCGGTGACGATGCGGGTGGCGATCGCCATGACGTGGGCGTTGTCGCGGAACTGCACGTCGGTCTGTTGCAGCTTGCCCTTGCGCTCGATGTAGACCTGTTTGGGGCCGTTCACCATGATGTCGGTGATCGCCTCGTCGGCCAGCAGCGGCTCCAGCGGCCCCAGGCCCAGCATGTCGTCGAGCATGCGCTCGACCAGTTCCTGCCGTTCGGTCAGGTTGAGCTGGAGGCGCTGTTCAATCAGCAGGTCGTGCACGATGTCGCCGACGTCGCGCGACAGCTCCGACCGGCTCATGCCCGCCGCCGCCGAGGTGTCGATGCGGCCCAGCAGCACCGGCTGGATGCGGTTCTTCGCCTGATCCACGGTGGCCCGGTTGGATGAGGCCATGCGGGCCACGGGGGTGTCCGCGGGCGTTTCGGGCTCGGGCTCCGGCGGGTCCTCCGCTTCCGGCGGGAACAGCGGCGACGAGCCGAAAGGCCCCGCCCCACCGGGCTTCACCCCCACCGCCCGCAGCACCGCGGCCAGTTCCGGCTGCCCGCCGGTGACGGCGGGCGACGGCGGCATCGGCGGTTCCGGCTCCGGCGCGGGGGGCGGCTCCGACTCGACGGCCATCGGTGCAGGGGGCGGCGGTGCCTCCACCTCCTCGCCGCGGCGCAACGGCATGGGCACGACCACCGAGCGCACGGCGGCCAGCACCTCGGTGTGGTTGACCGGCCGCATGGCGAGCAGGCCGTTGATGCACACCGTCACCAGATCGCGCTGGTCGAGGAGGTTGAGCTGGACACGGTCGCGGTTCAGCAGCTCGACCAGACCGGCCTTCACCTCGCGCGCGATCTCGCCGCGCGGCATGGACGCGGACTGCGCCGGGTCGAGGCGCTTCGCCAGTTCCGGCAGATAGCGCTCGCGCAGGGCCGTCAGGCCCTTGCCGCCGTCGCCGGGACCGCCACCCGACCCGCCACCCGACCCATCGGGCGGCAGGCCACCGCTGCCTCCCCGAAAGCCGATCATCACTCACCGTCCCGTTTGAACCAGGCCATCAGGCCCTTCTTCGCGGGCGCCTGGGCGCCGGCCATCTGCGAGGTCAGCTCGCGCAACGCCTTGACCACCGCCGAGCCCGGCGCCATCGCGGCCGCCGCCTTACCCTGGTTGGCAGCGGTGCCCAGCGTCTTCTCGTCGTCGGGGATCATGAAGGCGATCTTGCCCTGGATGCCGCGCTCGAAGTCGGCGCGGTCGACCTGCGGCTTGCGCCCGCCCCCCGCCCGGCTCGCCACCACGACGCAGGCCGGGCCGCCCAGCACCTTGATCGCCGCCGCCAGCCGCGCGGTGTCGCGGATGCCCGCCAGCGACAGGTCGGAAACCAGCACCACCTGCTCCGCCGAGCCCAGCACCGGCCGGTTGGCCGGCAGCAAATGGCGCGGCAGATCGACGACGACCAGTTCGTGGGTGCCGCGCAGTTCCTCCAGCAAGGCGCCGACGGCGGTCGGGCCGAAGGCGACGCTTTCCTCCACCGGCTCCTCGGCGCCCAGCACGGACAGCCGGTCGCTCTCGCTCACCATGGAACTGGCGATCAGCAGGCTGTCCAGCCGGTTCGGCGTCTCCAGCGCCTCGCGCAGACCGCGCCCCGGCTCCAGATCGAGCGCCAGCGTGTCCGTGCCGAAATGCAGGTCGAGGTCGAGCAGCGCCGTCTTGCGCTTGAACTCGTGCGCCGCCAGCCATGCGGTGTTGACCGCCACGGTGCTGGCGCCCACACCGCCGCGCACGCCGATCACCACCACGAGGCGGCCCGGCTCGGCCTGGGTCTGCTGCGTGCGGCGCGGCGCCTGACTGGCGGAGCGGATGACCTGATGCAGCGCTTCCGGCGTCAGCGGCTTGACCAGATAGTCGGCCGCCCCCGCCGACAGCAGATCGCGATAGAGGTCCACATCGTTGGCGGTGCCCAGACCGATCAGGCGGGTGTCCGCCCCAGCCAGGGACGCCAGCCGCGCCACCGTGGCGAACGGATTGGCGGTGCCGTCCAGATCGACCACCAGCACCTTCGGCGCCGCAACGCCGCCGCCCAGCATCTCCAGCACGTCGCCGGCCCCGCCGCGCTGGACCACCGCCCCGGACCAGCCCATCTCGCCGGCCACGGCGCGGGCGACCTGATAGGACTCCTCGTCGGAGACGAAGGCCATGAACGCCTCGTGCATGGGCGCGTCCGGGGACCCTTTGAACAGCGTCACGACGCCGGCCATCTCACTTGCCCCCCGCCCCGCCGCCCGCGCCGAAGCTGGAATGGGTGCCAGAACGCATCAGGTCCTTCTCCTCGCCCTTGTGGTAGCGCTCGATGGCCTTCGCCTCGCGCTCGGCGTCCGGCGCACCGAGGACCCGCCCGGCCAGCAGGTCGCGCGGCTCCTCGGCCTGAACCGCCAGATTGCGCGCCTGCGAGCACCCCAGGCCGATGTCCGGGTTGTGCCACGCCGTGCCCCACAGCTTCGACACCGTCGCCGGTGCCGGGCCACACTCCGGCGGCACCGCGACCAGCCGCTCCGGCTGCCCGGCGGCGGGAACCACGCTCACCGGCCACTCGGCCGGCACGGTGGGGTTGGCGGAACAGCCGGCCAGGGCCAGCGCGGCGGCAAGGATCGGAAGCGCCCGCATGGCTTAACCTCACTCCACGATGAAGCCGGCCGGCCCGGCAAGACTGGGCCGTGCCGGGGGGCGGGGGCCGGTGCCGGGCTGGGTCAGCTTGCCGAAGAACACCCGGTCGATGAATTTGGTCGGCGAGATCGCATCGGTCGGCGCGGCGACCTGCGACGGGTTGGCAACCGGGTGCACGAGATAGGGGGTGACGATGATCACCAGTTCGGTCTCGTTGCGCTGGAACCGGCTGGAGCGGAACAGCGCCCCCAACACCGGCACGTCACCGACGAAGGGAAACTTGTCGATCGATTCGTCCAGGCTGTTCTGCATCATCCCGGCGATGGCGAAGCTCTGCCCGCTGCCCAGTTCCACCGACGTCTCGGCGCGCCGCGTGCGCAGCGCCGGGACGCGGAAAGAATCGAGGGTGATGGCGTTGGAAAAGTCCAGTTCGCTGACCTCGGGCCGCACGCGCATGCTGATGCGATCCCCCGACAGCACGGTGGGGGTGAAGGCCAACGAGACGCCGAACTGCTTGTAATCGATGGTGACGCGGTCGCGATCCTGCGGCACCGGGACGGGGAACTCGCCGCCGGCCAGGAAGCTGGCGGTCTCGCCCGAGGTGGCGACCAGATTGGGTTCAGCCAGCACGGTGATCAGCCCGTCGCGCGCCAGCGCGTCGACCAAGCCGTTGATGTCCCAGCGCTTGCCGTGGTGCGCGGCGGTGGCGTTCATCATGCCGGCGGTGCGCTGCGGAGCGCCGCCGGCCGCGTTGAGGACGATGTCCGTCAGGCCCGAGGTGAAGCCCAGCGCGGCGCCGCCGCCCAGCGCCCCGAAGACCTCCCAGTTGAAGCCGAGATCCTCGCGAATGGTGCGGGAGACCTCGGAGACGCGCACGCGCAGCATGACCTGGGTGCCGCCGGTGACGGTGAGGCGGTTGAGCACCTCGCCGGCCTCGCCGCCGGCATAGCGCTGGGCGAGGCGGCGGGCGTCCTCCGCTTCGGCGGCGCTGCCGACATTGCCGGAAAGCACCAGCGCCCCCTCCGATGAGGTGATGCGGACCTGCCGGTTGGGAAGGCGCTCGCGCAACGCGCGCTCCAGGCCGCTGAGGTTCTGGGTGATGGTGACGCGGCGGTTGACGAGCACCTGCTCCTTGCCGTTGACGGCGATCAGCGACGTCTCGCCCGGCTTCTTGCCGAAGATGTAGACCATGGTCGGCGACATCACCTGCAGATCGGCGATGTCGGGATTGGCGATGAGGACGCTGGAAGCGGGCTGCGGCAGCTTCACCATCTGCCCCTTGTCCTGCTCGAGTCGCAGCGGCGACGCGTCCTGCGCCAGCGCGGGCATGGACCAGAAGACGCTCAGCACCAGCAGAAAGGACAGGACACGACGCATCATAGGGGTTGCCACCGGAATTATCGCGAGAAGGTGACTTCCGCGGACGAGGACCCACGGATCACCTGCACCTTTACCACTCCGCCGCCACTTTCGCTCGGCGAACTTTCTGGGACCAATGGCGCTGCGACCGGGGCCGAGATGCCGCCGGACACCGCGAGGCTGAGGTCGCGGTCCCAGGTGATGGTGTGCGCCGGCTGCACCACCGCGTCGGACGCGGTGATCATCAGCCCCTCGGCCGCGGCCATCTGCATGCGGTCGGCGTCGGGCACGCCCAGGCTGCGCAGCGACAGCGACAGCCGCCCCATCTCGACGGCCAGCGACACCGCCTCGGCCTGACGCGGCGTCACCTCCAGCGTGGCGAGCTGCGCCGGCTTGGCCTCGCCCTTCTGGTCGTTGAGGCGCTGGTCGAGCGCCAGCACGCGCACGTCGCTCAGCACCGTCTCGCTGGCGCGGCGCTCGCGCTCCTGCTGCGGGCCTTCCTTGATCAGCTGCGTCAGGATCAGGTCGACCCGGTCGCCGGGGAAGATGAAGCCGGCGATGCCGCTGACGCCGTTGATGGCCACCGTCACCGCCCGGTTGCCCGGCGTCAGCACGGCGGCGAGAAAGCCGCGGTCGCCCGGCTTCACCAGACGCCCCTCGACCACCGGCTCACCGGCCCGCATGCCCTGGCGCATGACGGCGCCGTTGAATTCCTCGACGGTGCGCTGGCCTTCGACCATGTAGGTCTTCGCCACGCCGTCTTCCTCCGGCCACGCGCGCCAGCGCAGGTGCGACGGCTGCACCAGCGTGCCGGCCGGCACGTCGCCCGCCGCCACCAGAACACGCAAGGCCTTCGGCGCCGCCGGTGCGGCGGCCGTGGGCGCCGGGGCCGGCTGGCCGACCAGCATGCGCGTCAACTGGACCGTCAGTCCGGCGATCCCCAAAGCGAGCACGAGGAGGATGATCTTGCGGGCCGACATGACGTCCTCTCCTCACCCCGAAACGCAAAAATTCGCCGCCGAGCGCGGGGGCTCGCGGCGTTACGCACGCTGGAGCGGCGGAAGCCGCCGGATAACCGAAGCACCCCGGCCCGCCGGGCCTTACCGGGAGTAGCGACGCCTTCACGCGCCCGCTGCTCCCGGATGCCGACCCAATGGCCTTGCCTTATCGCAACACCAGCGGCAGCCGTCAGCCGCCAGCAGCCGTCGTCAGAGTCGACTTGACGGAGGTCAGCACGCTCTTGATCGAGTCGGTCACGCCGGAGAAGGCGGCGATCAGGGTGACGCCGACACCGGCGACGAGCAGTGCGTATTCGATGGCGGTGGCGCCGGACTCATCCTTCAGCAGCGAGCGCATCGTGGAAAGCATAGGAACCTCCATTGGGGCGATTGTTGTATCCTTGCCGGTTCTTGCGAGCGTTCAAGACCATCGGCGACAACCCAATCAAACACCCAAACTGTTAACAAAAAGTTAAAGCCGCCAATACGGCCCAACAAAATTAAAAAATTGCAAGTAAACTGATATTGATCACCTTTTTGCCTCCTATTTGCCACCAACAGCATTAGCAAGTTTTTCACATATTGACTTCATCATGCAGGGAATTTTCAGGAACAACGGCGGCAAACCTGCCGGATTTTGCAACCGGAATAGTTCGAATTTCGAAGCATTTTCGCGACAATGCCGACGAAAAATACGGGCAGCTTCACAGCACTCCAGTAGTAATAGAAAGTCATATTATTAGCCTTGAACGGGCCATGACTTTCGCTTTAACGTAATACGCAAGTCGCCCCGAGTAGGACGACGCAGAACTGCGGCGCCGAAGGGTTTCGTCTCGCAACCGTGACTGAGAGAGCAACGATGAGCATGTACTACCCATGCCCTCTCGGGCAGCCGGCCCGCCCCTCGCTGGCGCGCCGGGCCGGCATCGCGGCGCTGCTGCTGATGCTGCTGCCTTTGCTGGGGGGTGTCGGCTACGGCCTCGACATGGCGCGCGGCTACGTGGTGCAGGCCCGTCTGGCGCGGGCGGTGGACGAGGCGGCGCTGGCCGGCGGCCGTGTCCTGTTCGACAACCAGCGCGACGGCCACATCCGCAAGTTCTTCGAGACGGCTTTCCCCGCCGGCTTCCTCGGCGCCGACCCGGCGCCGCTGGCAATTGCCGACAACCCCAGCGACGGCACGCTGATGGTGCGCGGCACCGCGACGGTGCATTCCGGCCTGTTCAAGCTGTTGGGCCTGACCGACTTCACGCTGGAGGCGCGCTCCGTGGTGCGCCGCGCCAGCCGCACCGGCGACGCGACGGTGATTCGCCGCGCCCTTTGATCCCCAGGTTTTCTCCGTCAGCTTTTTCCGTCAGGGGCGCGGGGTGGCGCGCGTGTTCTCGGGGGTGTTGTCGACGTCCGTGCGGTTGCCCATGCGGCCACCGGTGCCGGCCGTCCCGGTGGTGACGCCGCTGGTGGTGCCGGCGGTCGATCCGGTCACCGGGCCACTGGAGCGGTCATAGGCCGAGCCGGTGGGTGCCGCGGTTCCGGCACTGGTGCCGCTCTGCCGCTGGCCGGTCTGCGAGCAGCCGGCCAGCAGCAGTGCAACCGTGGAAACCACCCCGATGAACGATGTGCGCATCGATCCACTCCCTGTTGCCGCAACGCGCCACCCGAACGGCAGCACGGTGATTCGGTTCAACAGGCGCGCGTAGGGAATGGTTGCATCCCGAACGGCACACTTGCTCTTGCCGGCGCCCTTGCTGTAGGATGAAAGTCCTCATCGGGCGAGGTGTGCCGGCACGATGGCGAAGGCGGTGTTCTGAACGGACTGAACACTCCCTTCTTTCCGTCATCCCCGCGCAGGCGGGGATCCAGGCCAATTCAGCCAATTCATCGCGAAGCCCTGGATCCCCGCCTGCGCGAGGATGACGACATGAGGGAGATTCAGACCGTCCCGAAAGCACCAGCAACGGATGAGACACTCCACAAAAAGGTGTCTCATAGCGTCTCACTCCGTCTCATCCGGCGCCGAACGGATGCAACACTGCATCGAATCGCGTTTCACAGCGTTTCATAGCGTTACATCGGTTGCATCCGACGCCGCCGGACAAGCGGTTCTAATCGGCCGCCACGCCCGCCAGGGTGAGCCACGGGCGTTCCAGACTGGGCCGGCCGAAATGGTAGCCTTGCAGGAGCCGCACGCCCTCGCGCCGCAGCGTCACGGCCTGGGCGGCGTCCTCGACGCACTCCGCGACGGTGGTCAGGCCGAAGCCGCGGGCCAGCCCGACCAGGGTGCGGATGAACAGCAGCGCGTCGGGGCTGTCGTGCATCTCGCGCACGAAGGCGCCGTCGATCTTGACGATGTCCACCGGCAGCGCCCGCAGGTGCTGATAGGAAATGTAGCCGGCGCCGAAGTCATCGAGCGCCACCCGGCAGCCCAGGTTGCGCACCGCCGCCACGAAGCGCGTGGCCTCGTCCAGGTCCTCGATCACCGCGGTCTCGGTGATCTCGACGATCAGGCGGCTGGCGATCTCCGGCCGGTCGGCCATCATGCCCTGCAAGGCGCCGAGCCACGTGCGGTCGCCGGTGGTTTCGGCCGATACGTTGACCGCCAGCTGCACCTCCGGGTGCTCGCGCAGTTCGCGCACCGCCATGCCCAGCGTGTGGTGATCGATGCGCCGCGCCATGCCCAGGCGCTCGACCGCCGGCATGAAGGCGCCGGCCGGCAGCACCGAGTCGGGACCGTCGGGAATGCGCAGCAGGCACTCGAAGAAGTCCACGTCGCCGCGCGAATCGACGACCGGCTGGAAGGCGAAGCGCAAGTCGTCGCTCTTCAGCGCCGCCTTGACCCGCTGGCCGATGGCGAGGCTGGCGCGCAGCGCGGTCTGTTGCACGCTGGTGGCGTGGTGCGGCCAGAAACAGTCGCGGCCCTGGCGCTTGGCCTCGTGCAGCGCGGTGTCGGCGCGGGTCATCACCTCCTCGACGCCGCCCGCCTCGTGGCCGGCGAGGATGCCGCCAATGGAAACCGTGGCGAGGATCGGTCCGGCCGGTGAGGCGATGGGCTCGCCGCGCACGGCGGCCAGCAGCTTCTCGGCCACCGCGGCCATGTGCTGCTCCGGGCAGTGCGGCAGAACCACGCCGAAGATGTCGCCGCCGACGCGGCCGACCGTGTCGCCCGGCCGCACGGCCGCCGCCAGACGGCGCGCCACTTCGCCGACCACCGCGTCGGCGGCGGCGTGGCCCATGGCGTCGTTGACCAGCCCCAGCTTGTCGATGCCCACCGCGAGGTAGACGGCCGAGCGCTCGAACCGGCCGGCGGAGACCAGCGCCTGATGCAGCGAGTCGCGCAGGCGGTTGCGGTTGACCAGCCCGGTCATCGGGTCGAAGTGCGCCTGCTGCTCCAGTTCGACCTCGTAGGCCTTACGGCGGTCGATGACGCGCAGCATGCCGTAGAGCCGCAACGGTGAGCCGTCCGGCGCGCGCTCCACCCGGCCGCGGTCGTGCACCCAGTGCTGGACGCCATCGGCCAGCCGCAGCCGGTAATCGACGTCGAAGGGGGAGTCCATGTCGATGTGCCGGGACAGCGCGTGGCGGCGGCGGAGGCGATCCTCCTGGCAGATACGGTGGCGCAGCTCCTCGCCGCCGACCACCGGCTCGACACCGAACAGCCGCTCCACATCGCCCGCCCAGGTGAGGGTGTCGGCGGTGAAGTCCCAGCAATAGCCGACGTCGCCGGCGGCCGCGACCGCGGCGGCCATGATGGAGAGATCGTCGGGCACTCGACTCATGCTCACTGCCCCCACCGTCCGGGATACCGCCTCGCAGCCCGCCGGACAGCCTTCTGCGCGGGGCCACGCTAAACGCGCTTTGTTTAAAGTGGCTTAACCGAACCCCCACGGCATACCGGAACATGCGTGCACGAATCAAAGGGAGGCCGCGGAAATTAACATTTCGGGAACCCTGTGCGCGTACGCTTGTCCCAACGCAACCTGTGACCTTTATCGCCGTGACCAGCATCGCCGCCATCGCATCCCCGTCCACATACATTCGGGCTCCCGCCCCGTCGGGGACGGCGAAGCTGCGCCAGATGCTGGCGTCGGATGCGATCGCGGTTCGGCCAATCCAGCCGATTCCCGACGAAAAGCAGCGCCGCCCGAAACGCGACGGCGATTCGTCGGCCGACGCTGCCAGCGAGACGACGACCCAAGCGCCCGAGTACGAGATCCGGCGCAATCGCGGCCCGGCCGGCGACGAGGTCCGCAGCCGCCCGCTCGGCCAGCCTTCCGGTGCGACGGACGAGGCTCGCGTCGGCGGCGGTTTCCGGCCCGATGGCCCGCCGCCGCCACCGCCGCCCGCTCCGTCATCGACCGCCGCGGCCAGCCCGAGCACCGGCTTCCTGACGCAGAGCATCGCCCAGGAGGCGATGGGCAACGGCCTGCACATCGAACCCTGGCGGGCGGCCATCAGCGCCTACCGCCGCGCCGGCTCCGGCCCGCGGGAATCGCTGGTCAGCAACGTCTCGGTTTGATCCAGGGCATGGAATAGCGACGCCACCGGCATCGTTCATCCAGTGAATCCCATCTCTGGAGCCATTCGATGCACACCCGGTTGCTGGCTGCGGCGGCGGCCATCCTGTTCACCGCCCTCACCCCCGGCCTTGCGAGCGCCCACGACGATTGGGGCGGCGGCCACTCCCACATGCGCGAGCTGCGGGAGGCGTGCGACTGGGGCAACCGCCGGGCCTGCGTCCGGCTCGGGCGCGAGATCGAGCAGCGCCGCGAGGAGCGCCGGCAATGGGAATACGCACCGCGGTTCTACCAGCCGCGCGATCCCTGGCGGGAGCAGCGCTGGGACCCGTACCGCCGGGCGTGGTGATGCCCGAACGCGGAAGGGCGCATATCCCCGTATGCGCCGTTGCGCGTTCTATGGCGGAAGGCGTATCAGCGGCAGATTCACCCGGTCGCGAGGGCGCGGCCGTGCTCCCCATTGCGGAAAGCCGTCCGTTCCATGGCCCAACACGACATCCTCACCTCGTCGCCGCGGCCGCACTGCCGCCATTGCGGCGACCTGATTCTGCCCGGCCAGCCGCGTTGGGCCGGCGACCCGGACGGCCACGCCTGGCATTACGCCTGCGCCGAGAAGGCGAATCGCACCACCCGCCAGCCGCCCCTGTCGCGGGAGCGGCCATCGGTAAAGCTCTAACGGTCATATGTGAGGCTCAGTCGCCGTACAGCTGTTCCTGCTGGTAGGCTTGAAGGCCGATGCGCTGGATGAGGTCGAGTTGGGTTTCCAGCCAGTCGATGTGCTCCTCGGTGTCGTCGAGGATGCTCACCAGGATCTCGCGGCTCTGGAAATCCTTCACGTTCTCGCAGTCGGTGATGGCGCCCTGGAGGTCGCCGCGGTTGCCGGACTCGAGGCCCAGGTCGGCGGTGAGCATCTCGACGAGGTCTTCGCCGATCTTCAGCTTGTGCAGGTCCTGGAGGTTCGGCAGCCCCTCGAGGAACAGAACGCGTTCGATCAGCTTGTCGGCGTGCTTCATCTCGCCGATGGACTCTTCGTAGACTTTGTGGGCGATGCGCTTAAGCCCCCAGTTCTTCAGCATGCGCGCATGCAGGAAGTACTGGTTAACTGCGGTCAATTCATTCGTCAGGATGGTGTTGAGGTGCCGGATGACTGTCGGATCGCCCTTCATTTAAGCCTCCCTGCAAGCCTGCGACTTCAATTTAGATCAGCGCGGTTCAGGTCAAGCCGCCCCCGACAAAAAGCATCGGCGGTCAGGGCGAGCCGGCGTGCAGCAGCGCCAGCGGAAAGCGGTCCAGCAGGTCGGCCAGCGGCAGCCGCGCGTCCGATGGCAGGCCGAGCGTCCGCCCGGTGAAGATGTCAGTCGGCGCCACTCCTTCCGGCAGTTCGGGCAGCATCAGCACCGTGTCGCCCCACGCTTCGGCCGGCGGCAGCGGCGATTGCATCCCTTGCATCAGCGGCAGCGCCAGACGCGGCGCCACCACCAGCGCGAAGCCATCGCCGGAGTGGCGCAGGAAGGCGACGACCCGCTCGGCGTGCTCGCCCACCGCCTCCACCGGGCGGTAGTCGCCGGTGGCGAACAGCGCCGGCTCGCGCTTGCGCAGGCCCAGCGTGCGGGCAACGACGAACTGCTTGATCCGGCCGTCCCGCCACTCCTCGACCAACCGGTCCAGATCAGGCGTTTCGTCCAGCGACTCCAGCGCGCGGCGGCGGGCGGCGTAGTCGACCGGGCGGCGGTTGTCGGGATCGACGAGGCTGAGGTCCCAGAAGTCGGTGCCCTGATAAATGTCGGGCACGCCCGGCGCCGTCAGCTTCAGCAGCGTTTGCGACAGGCCGTTGAGCGCTCCCACCGGCGCCACGGCTTCCAACAGATCCAGCAGTTCGGCCAGGAAGGTGGCGCTGCGCTCCGGGTCGAGCACTCCCTGGACGAAGCGTTGCAGCGCGTCCTCGTAGTCGGCGTTGGGTACGGCCCAGGACGAGCGCACCTTGGCCTCGCGCACCGCCTTGACCATGTAAGCCGCGATGCGCGCGCCGAACTCCTTGAGCCCTTCGCCCGATGGCCAGTGGAGATCGAGCGGCCACGCGCCGACCAGCATCTGGTAAAGCAGGTATTCGTCGTTGCGGCCGGGGGCGGCGAGTCCCTCGATCTCGCGCTTCTTGAAGCGGTTCATGCGGTGCCAGCGCCGCGCGCGCTGTTCCCACACCTCCGGCATCTCGGACAGCACGCTGATGCGGGCGCGGGTGTCCTCGCCACGCTTGTGGTCGTGCGTGGCGGTGGCCAGCAGGTTGAAGGGGAAGCGCTTGAGGCGCTCCTGGTTCACATGGTGGAAGGCCGACACGCTGGTGCCGAAGCGGCTCGGCTCGCCGCCCACCTCGTTGAGCGCCACCAGCCGGAAGTAGCGGTAGAACACCGTGTCCTCCAGCGACTTCGCCATCACCGGGCCGGTGAACTGCTGGAACTTCATGGCGATGGCGACCACATCGGCCGGCCGGTAGCCGTGCCGGCCCCGCCCTGTCCCCTCGTGCTCGCGCGCCAGATCGGTGGTCAGCACGCCGTGCAGGAAGTCGTACACCGAGGCGTCAGCGGCGCCGGCCAGCTTGCGGGCGCGGGCCACCGCCCAGTCCAGGTACTTGCGGTCCTCCTCGTCCACCCGCTCGGCAGTCACATAGGTGCGGTAGACCGGCAAACACGCCGCCACGTCGACCAGCGCGCGGCGGATGCCGGTGAAGGTGAAGTCGCGGGTGTTCCAGCTCTCCTGCGCCAGCCGGTGGATCTGCGAGGCGAGCACGTGCAGTTCGCTCGACAGGCTGGACAGCATCACCTTGCGCTTGGTCTCGATGACCAGCTTGTCGAAGTCCACCTCGCGGCGGATGAAGGTGTGGTAGGTCCTGGTCATCGCCTCTTCGGCGGCAGCGTCGACGAACAGGCCGCCGACCAGCACCATGAACTCGTAGCCGGTGGTGCCGGCGACCGGCCAGTCCTCGCGCAGGCTCTCGTGATGCGCCAGGATCTTCTCCACCACCACGTAGAACGGCTGTTTCAAGCGCAGCCCCGGCGGATCGAGCGCCGAGGCGCCAGAGTTCAGCGTCAGGTACGCCGCGCGATCCTGCAAGCGCTCGCAGTAGGCCACCGGGTCGTACAGCCCGTCGATGTGATCCAGGCGGATGCCCTGAAGCTTGCCCTCGCCAATCAGACGGAACACGAGCTGGTGCGCCAACTCGAACAGCTCCGGCCGGTCGATGCGCAGGCCGGCCAGATCGTTGATGTCGAAGAAGCGGCGGTAGTTGATCTCGTCGGCCGCCACCCGCCAGAAGGCGACGCGGTAGTGCTGCTCTTCCAGCAGGCGGTGCAGGTCGTGGAAGCTGTCGGGCTTACCGGGCGTGCCGTTGATGCGAATCACCGCCTGGTCGATGGCGGAGGCGATGCCAAGGTGGGCGGCAACGGTGGCGGCGAGCTGGGCGCGCAACTCCTCCGCCTCGCGGTGGACAGTCGCTTGGCGCTGCACCGACTTGGGCGTGCTGCCCAGGCCGGCGAAGGCGGCGATCAGCGCGTCCAGCGCCACCCCCTCGTCCACCAGTAAGTCGCGCGCCGCCTTCAGCAGGCGCGGGTAGTTGCGCACCGCGACCGGAAAGCGATGCGACCAGTACCAGACGCTGAACGAGCCGCGCTCGGCATCGAATTTCAACTGAAGCTCGCCGCGCTCCAGCACCGCGCCGTAATGGTCGCCCAGGAAGGGCAGCAGCACCTTGCCGTGCAGCGCCGGCTCCGATGACGTCCAGTCGATGTCGAAGAACGGCGCGAAGGGCGAAGCCGGCCCCCATTCCAGCACGTCGAGCCACCAGGGATTGTCGCTGGCGCCCACGCCCATGTGGTTGGGGACGAAGTCGAGGATCAGGCCGATACCGTGTTCGTGCAGCGCCTCCACGAAGCGGTCGAAGGACGCCGCGTCGCCGATCTCCGGGTTGAACTGGGCGTGGTCTGTGATGTCGTAGCCGTGCGTCGAGCCGGCGCGCGCCTTGAGGAACGGCGAGGCGTAGACGTGGCTGACGCCGAGCCCCGCGACATAGGACACCAACTCCGCCGCCTGATCGAAGGTGAAGTCCTTGCTGAATTGCAGGCGGATGGTGGCGCGGGGGACGGCGGACGCCCCCGTCATGTCGAATTGCGTGCGGCGGCCACCGTGGCGGCTAGCGCCCGCACGCCGTCGTCACGGGCGATGTCCTCGACGTTCATGCCCAGACGCCGACGCCAATTAGGGTGCTGGTCGATGGTGCCGGGCAGGTTCGGCTGCTCGACTTCGCCAAGCGCGTCTTCGATCTGGACCATGACGATTCGTCCCGCTGTGGTGGCGAGATAACGGTGGACCGCTTCCACCAGTTCCCGGCTGTAGGGCTGGTTTCCATCGTCGGACGGGTAGGAGGCGGGCTTCACCCCTTCGCGTGACAGCGCCTGCAACAGGCGCCAGCGGTCGACGCCGCGGTCCCAGGCGTCCTTGTCCAGCGCTTCCCTGCTCGGGTAAAGGTCGAGGCGCTGGCGCCACTCCAGGTCATGACCGGTCCAGAAGCCCTTCAAGGTGGCGAGGTCGTGCGTGGTGATGGTCACCATGGCATCCGCCGGGTACGCCGCCGGCGGCAGGAACCCGCCGTCCGCCGCACGCTCGAAGTACAGCACGCGGTAACTGAGGACACCGGCTTCCTGCATCGTCGGGCGGAAACCCTCCGGCACGGTGCCGAGATCCTCGCCGATGACGATGCATCCCTGGCGGCGCGATTCCAGCGCGATGATCCGCACCAGATCGCCGAACGGGTACTGCACGTAAGCACCATCGCCGCCGTTGGAGGGAATCCAGAACAGGTGCTTCAAAGCCATCACGTGGTCGATGCGCAACGCCCCGGCGTGGCGCATGTTGGCGCGCACCATGCGGATGAAAGGTTCGTACGCCGCCTCGCGCAGCGCCACCGGCGAGAACGGCGCCAAGCCCCAGTTCTGCCCCTTCATGTTGAACTGGTCCGGCGGCGCTCCGACGTTGGCGCCCTGAACCAGCACCGTCGGATTGGCCCAGGCCGACGAACCGCCCGGATGCCCGGCGACCGCAAGGTCGCGGTAGAAGCCGATGGCAAGGCCGGCCTTCTTGCCGCGCACCGCCGCCTGCTCCAACTGGCGGTCGGCCTCCCATTGCAGGTACTCGAAGAACTCCACGCGCTCGGCGTGATCGTGCGCGAACGCCTCGACGGCGGCGTTGTCGGGCGAGCGGAACTCCTCGGGCCAGGTCTGCCACTGCCAGCGGCTGAGATCGGCGCGGTAGAAATGCTCGTGCAGCGCGTCGAACGTCGCGTGGCGATGCAGCGCCGGCCCCATGGTGCGTTGAAAGGCGCGGAACGCCTGCCCGCGCGGGCTGACGTCGCCCTCCTTCAGGTGCGTGGCGCGAAAGGCGGCGTGCAGACTCTCCAGCACCGGCATCTTGAGCCGCGCCACCGCCGGATAGTCCACCAGCTCCGAGGCCCGCGCGGCGGCGAGGTCGCGCTGAAACGCCTCCTGGGCGATGGCATCGCGGGCGGCCGGCGCATCGGCGAGGTCCGGCACCGCCTCCACGTCGATGTAGAAGACATTCAGAAAGGTGCGGTTGGACGGTGAATACGGGCCGTAGTGGTTGGCGTCGGCCGGGAACAGAGCGTGCAGCGGGTTGAGGCCCACCAGTCCGGCCCCAAGGCTCCCCGCCGTCTCGGCGAAGCGCGCAAGGTCACCAAAATCGCCGACGCCCCAATCATCGGCGCCCTTCAGCGAATAGACCTGCACGCCGATGCCCCAGGTGCGCCCGCCGGGCACCACGTCCTGCGGCAGCACGCAACGCTTCGGCGCCACGATCAGCGTGACGGTGCCCGACAGCGTCCCGCCCAGCCCGCGCGGCCGCACCTCGACCGTCAGCGTGTGGTAGCCAAGCGCCAGCGGACGCGGCACCGCGAGCGTGCGCCGCTCGAACGCCAGCCCGTCCAGCGTGGCGGTTTCGGTCACCGGTAGGGTGCCGAAGCCGGTTTTCTCGCGGTGCTCCGCCCCGCCCTCTTCGGCCAGCGTCCAGACCAGCGTGGCGTCGTCCAGCCCGGCCGGCGCGCTGACCGGCACAGCGAGGTCCGCGCCCTCGTCCAACACCAGCACCGGCGGCAGCATGCGCCGCCAGACGCGCTCCTCGACGGTGCGCAGGCTCTGGGCAATCTCCGCGTCGGAGCCGACCGGCAACCCCATGGCCGAGATCAGCGCCACCTGCGTCTCGCGGGAGGTGTCACGCCGGTTGCCCCAGATGTCGTGATAGAAGGGCTCGACGCCGACGCGCTCGGCCAACCGGTCCAGATCGCTCATTCGCTCTTCTCTCTCCCTGCCCTCTCCCCGAGGAGAGTCGGCGCGCAGAAACACAGCCACCCGGCGCGAGGATCGCGCGTCCGCGCCTCTCCGTCCAGCCTCGAACCTTTAAACTTCTGCGGCATAAAAGGCTGTGATTGCGGTGGCGTGTGCGGGCACGCATCACAACAGGAAGCCGGCGGTGGATGATCCAGGTGTCCCCGGTATCGGAAGGCGTAAGCCCGCCGGCGGCCGCCTGAACCGTTCCTACGACGCCTTCGCCTCCGCGCCACCTTCCGCGGCGGCCTCGGCCGCCTTTGCGGCTTCGGCGGCCTTGGCCTGGGCCATCTGCTCCAGCCGGTTGCGGTAGCCGGTCACCGCCGCTTCCACCTCGCGGACCATGGACTCCAGCGGGCGGTTGGGATCCGATGCCTGCAACAGCTCGTGCGACAGGGTGACGGCGTGCGTCACCCCGCCACCGTCGCCTGCGCCGGCCTCGGCCTTGGCGCGCACCAGTTCCACCAGTTGACGCAGCGCACGGGCCGCGGTCTTGGCGGCCGTCGTGTCCTTGTCGTCGGGCAGGCGGCGGACCAGTTCGTCCAGCACGGCGGGGACACGGACCAGATGCTCGATCGCCATGCGTTCGGGCGGGTCCTTGAGCAGGCCAATACGGGCGAACTCCACCAGGAAGGCGGCCTGCACGGCGGAGCGCAGCACCTTCTGCTCGCTCACCTGCCGGATCGCCTGGATCATCAGCTGGCGGATGTTGGTTCCGGCCCACTTGCCGGTGGCCTTGAGCTTCAGCGTGTTGGGCACGTCCAGCAACGGGATCTGCGCGCCCCCGCGCGGCGACTTGCGGCGGTCCGGCCCTGTGTAGTCGGCGGTGACCACGAAGCCGCGGCGGTCCTTCATCAGCGTGACAATGCGATCCAGCACCTGCTTGGGCGACACCGGCTTGGCCAGCAAATCGTCGGCGCCGGAATTGGTCATCCGCATCAGCAGCACCGGCGTCGGTTGCCACGTGGTGACGATCAGACCGGCGAAGGGGTTTGGCGTGTTCACGTCGTTGCGGATGGCGCGGACCAGCTTGAACGCCTCCGCCTCGGCCTCCTCGCCGTCGGCGTCGATGAGCAGCAGGTCGGGAGTGGCGCCGGCAAGCCTGCCGGCGGCGTCCTTGAAGTTCGAACAGGTCTCGACCCGCTTGATGCCCAGCCGCCCGAGCACGTCCCGCATCAGCCGCAGGCTGTTGGACTGGGTGTCGATGATCGCCGCATCGACGAGCGAGAAATCATAGTCGGGCATGGAGGGCCTGAGCCGCGGATTTGCCAGACCGACCTTAGCACAATCCTGCGTGGCGGCTACCGCGCAACGTCGCCGCGGTCCGGCGATTCCACCAGCACGAAGACCAGCGACGTGCGCCCGTCCACCGGGAACGGCTTGCCCGGCAGCACCATGCGCCCGTCGCCCTCGCCATCGGCCACCCGTGTGTCGAGCACGCAACGCCAGCCCCGCCCGCCCGGCACCTCGGGCAGCGTCACCGGCACGGTGTCGACGTGGGCGTTCAGCACGATCAGCAACACGCCGTCGTCGGACGCCGTGCCGTCCGCACGCAGGTACTCGCCGGCATGGCCGTTCAGCAGCAGGCCGATGCAGCGCGCGTGCGTGTTGCGCCATTGCTCGGCGGTCTTCTCGTTGCCCTGCGGGGCGTACCACGTGATGTCCTTGACCCCGTTGGCCGAGGCGACGCGCCCGTGCAGGAACACCGGCCGGCGCAGCACGGGGTGCGCTTTACGCAGCGCGATCAGGCGCCGGGTGAAGGCCAGCATGGCAGTAGACGTCGTTTCGGGCCCGGCCCCGCCCATACGGGTCCAGTCGAGCCACGTCAGCTCGTTGTCCTGGCAGTAGGCGTTGTTGTTGCCGAGTTGGCTGTGCCCGACCTCGTCGCCGGCCAGCATCATCGGCGTGCCCTGAGACAAGAACAGGGTTGCCAGCAGGTTGCGCTTCTGGCGCTCGCGGATTTCGCGGATGCCCGGATCGTCGGTCGGCCCCTCCACCCCGTAATTGGCCGAGTGGTTGGCCGAGTGTCCGTCGCGGTTGCCCTCGCCGTTGGCCAGATTGTGCTTCTCGGCGTAGGAGACCGTGTCCTCCAGCGTGAAGCCATCGTGCGCAGTGATGAAGTTCACCGACGACCACGCCTTGCGCCCGCGCTTCTCGAACAGGTCGGACGAGCCGGCGATGCGGCCGGCCAGTTCCGGCAGCATGCCCTCGTCGCTGCGCCAGTAGCGGCGCACGGTGTCGCGGTAGCGGTCGTTCCACTCCGCCCAGCCCGGCGGGAAGTTGCCGACCTGATAGCCGCCGGGGCCGACGTCCCACGGTTCGGCGATCAGCTTGACACCGGCCAGCACCGGGTCCTGCCGCACGGCGTCGAGGAAGCCGCCCGCCGGGTCGAACCCGTACGCCTCGCGCCCCAGCACGGGGGCGAGGTCGAAGCGGAAGCCGTCCACATGCATCTCCGTCACCCAGTACCGCAGGCTGTCCATGACCATTTGCAGGACGCGCGGGTGGGTGAAGTTCAGCGTGTTGCCGGTGCCGGTGTCGTCGATGTAGTAGCGCTTGTCGCCCGGCATCAGCCGGTAATAGGACGCGTTGTCGATGCCGCGGAAGCTCAGCGTCGGGCCGAGGTGGTTGCCCTCGCCGGTGTGGTTGTAGACCACGTCGAGGATGACCTCGATCCCCGCCTCGTGCAGGCGGGCGACCATGGTCTTGAACTCCGACAGCACGCCAGTCGTCATGTAGCGCGGCTCGGGCGCAAAGAAGCCGATGGAGTTGTAGCCCCAGTAATTGTGCAGCCCCTGCACCGTCAGATAACGGTCGTCGGTGAAGGCGTGCACCGGCAGCAGCTCGATCGCGGTGATGCCCAGCGCCTTCAGGTAATCGACCACGGCCGGCGACGACAGGCCGGCGAAGGTGCCGCGCAACGGCTTCGGCACGTCGGGGTGGCGCATGGTGAAGCCGCGGGCGTGCGCCTCGTAAATCACCGTGTCGCTCCACGGCACCTCGGGCCGGCGGTCGATGCCCCAGGTGAAGGCGGGGTCGACCACCCGGCACTTGGCCATGCTGCGGGCGTTGTCGCGCCGGTCGAAGGACAGATCCTCGCGCGTCGAGCCCAGGCGGTAGCCGTAATGCGCGTCCGACCAGCGGATGCCGCCGAACAGCGCCTTGGCGTAGGGGTCGAGCAGCAGCTTGTTGGCGTTGAAGCGATGCCCGTTGGCCGGGTCGTACGGCCCGTGCACCCGGTAGCCGTAGAGCTGCCCCGGCCGCGCTTCGGGCAGATAGCCGTGCCAGACCTCGTCGGTGTGCTCGGGCAGCGCGATGCGCTCGACCTCGCGCTGCCCGGTCTTGTCGAACAGGCACAGCTCGACCTTCTCGGCGTTGGCCGTGAACAGCGCGAAGTTGACGCCGAAGCCGTCCCACGTGGCGCCCAGCGGGTAGGGCTTGCCGGGCCAGACGGTGGTGCGCTCGGACCCGTTGAGGGACATCGGGGATGGGCTCCGAAAAAGGCGGGCTGCGAAAAACGGCGGGACCCTGCACCAATCGCGCATCCCCCGCCTGCAATAAAGGAGAGGCACGCCGTGAGCGTCAAGGACCGCGCGGGGCACCGCTGACGAAATAGGTATGACGCTAAAGAGCTAGCCCCTTCCCTCGACTCGCGCCGCCCCCGCCCCAGTTACCAATATTCGACAGGCATTCGCATCATCCTTTAGCGAGGCCCACCCCGATGGAACAGGTCGCCGACTCCAAAGCTCCGGCTGCAATCCGCATCCGCCTGACCCAGGAGCAGCTGAACACCGTGCTGGCCCGGCACGAGGCGTTCACCCGCTCGCGGCCCGGCGGAGCGCGGGCGATGCTGAAGCTGTGCGACCTGTCCGGCCTCGACCTGTCGGGGCGGATGCTGACCGGGGCGGACCTCACCGGCTCGCGGATGGTGGGGACGCGGCTGAACGGCACCGACCTGGAGGGCGCCTCGCTGTTCGGCAGCGACCTGCGCCGGGCGCAGATGGTGCGCGCCAACTTCCGCCGCGCCGACATGCGCGGCGTGGTGCTGCGCGGCGCCATGATGGCGGGCTGCAACCTGATGCAGGCCGATCTGCGCAACGGCATGCTGATGAACGGTGCCGGCGGCGACCTGCGGCCGATGGTGCAGATCTCATCCACGTCCGACCTGTCGGGCGCGGTGCTGGCGCGCTCCGACCTCAGTCAGGCGAAGATCTCCGACAGCTTCATCCTTCAGACCGACCTGCGGGACACCTGCCTGCGCGGCAGCAAGCTGATGCGCGCCGACATGCGCAACGCCGACCTGACCGGCTGCGACATGGAAGGCGCCGATCTGTCCGAGGCCAATTTGAGCGGCGCCAAGCTGGAAGGCGCCAACCTCAGCCGTACGGTGATGCGCCACACCAGGCTGGAGGGCGCCAACATGCTGGGCGCCCTGACCGACGACGTCGACCTGACCACCGCGCGGCTGACCGGCGCCCGTCTGGCCGATGCCCGCGCGCTGTTCGGCGACGAGCTGGCCGACATCCTGGAGCAGCACGATTCCTGGGTGTTCAGCAACGGCAAGACCGGCAAGCGGGCCGACCTGTCGGGCCGCGACCTGTCCGGGCTCGACCTGTCGGGGGTCAACCTGTCGGCGGCGGTGCTGCGCACCGCGAAGATCCGCGCCGCCAAGCTGACCGGAGCCTCGCTGGTCACCGCCGACCTGTCGCTGGCCGATCTGCGCGGCTCGCTGCTGCTGGAGGCCGATCTGCGCGGCGTCAACCTGCACCGCGCCGCGCTGGACGAGGCCGACCTGTCCAGCGCCCGCCTCGGCCCGCTGGTCATCACCGGCGGCCATCTGTGGCCGTCCGACCTGTCGCGCACCCGCATGCGCAAGGCGATCCTGGTGACCGCCGACCTCAGCAAGGCCAAGATGGCAGGCGCCGATCTGGAGGGCGCCGACCTCAGCGGTGCCCGTCTGAGCGGCGCCAACCTGATGAACGCCACCCTCACCGACGCCGAGTTGACCGGCGCCCGGATGAACGGCACCGACCTGCGCGGCGCCGTCGGGCTGTAATCCCTCCCCCACCCGCGAAATGTGGCCCGCCTCACAGCCGCGCAGGCCAGCGCCCGCCAGTCTGCACGCGTCGGCAGCCGCCGACGTACCGCAGCACTGGAGGGAGTCCCGCCATGACGATGAACCGCCACCTCGCCCTGGGCGCCGCCGCGTTGGCGGCCGCCAGCCTCGCCCTCGGCATCACCTTGCACCGCGGCGCCCCGCCGCATCCCCTGGCGCCCGCCATGGCCGCCAGCCCGGCCGTGAAAGCGGCCTCCCCGCCGCGGGTCGAGGAGCGCAAGACCGACGACGACGGTTTGAGCGCCACGGGCATGGAGCACGTCCCGGTCTTCGATTGACGGGGTCCTCCCCGGTCACTCCAGATCGGGGAGCGCCCGGTAGGCGTCGCGCAGGGCCACCGACCAGCGTTCGCAGATGTTGCGGAAGTACGGGTCGGACTCGGTGATGCGGCGGCGGAGATCGACGCGCAGCGCGTCGCGCCGATAGACCAGCAGGTCGATGGGCAGGCCGACCGTCAGGTTGCTGCGCAGGGTCGAATCCATCGACAGCAGCACGAGCTTCACCCCGGCCGCCAGATCGGTGTCGTGGTGGACGACGCGGTCGAGGATGGGCTTGCCGTACTTGTGCTCGCCCACCTGGAAGTAGGGGGTGTCGCAGGTGGCCTCGATGAAGTTGCCGGCCGGGTAGATCTGGAAGAGGCGCGCCTCGTCCCCCTTGATCTGCCCGCCCAGCAGCAGCGACACGTCGAAGGGGACATGGTGCTGGTCCAGCGCCTTGCCGTCCAGGGCGTGCACCTTGCGGATGGCGGCGCCGATCAGTTGGGCAGCGGCGAACATGCTGGGCACGGCGTGGAGGGTCTGGACCACGCCGTCCACCTCGACGCCGTTCTGCGCGAAGGCGATCACCGACTGCGAGATCGCCAGGTTTCCCGCCGACATGATGACCAGGACCCGCTCGTCGGGCACCTCGATCACGTGCATCTTGGAAAAGCTCGCGATGTGGTCGACGCCGGCGTTGGTCCGCGTGTCGGACAGCAGCACCAACCCATCCTCCAGGCAAAGCCCCACGCAGTAGGTCATCGCGCACCCCCTCCGCCGCCGGTCCAAAGCCGGCGGAACAAGAGATGGGATCGCCCGGCGCATCGGGACAGGGCACCTTCGGCGGCGCGCCCGTCCTTCGAGGCGAACGCGAAAGGGGCGGCCAGCGGACCGCCCCCCGTCTCAACCGCCGGCGCCGAAGCCGCTAACGGTTCTTGTCCTGATCGCGGTTGAGGTTCTGACCCTGCTGACCGCGATTCTGATCGCCCTGGCCCGCCTGCTGGCCACGGTTGTGCTCGCCCTGCTGGGCCTGCTGCTTGCGCTGCTGGTCGGTGTTCTGCCCCTGCTGGCCTTGCTGGCCCCCCTGCTGGCCTTGCTGCGACCGGTTCGGGTCGTTCTGCTGGGCTTGCTGGCTGCTCTGCTTGCCCTGGTTGCCCTGTTGATTCCGGTTCTGATCGTTGTTCATCTGGGGTCCTCCTCGTGTTGAATTGGATCGCCTGGACAGGCAGCCCCACAACAGCGAGAGCGGAATTACGTCCCGGCAGAAAATCTCCGGGCAGGAGAAGCGGCGTGGCGCTTGGAACAGTTTGGAACAGTTTGGAACAGTTTGGAACAGTGTACGCACCCTGTTCCATTCGTCCCTCCCGGTTCCGGGTCAGGGGCGCCGGCCGCCGGCGTAGATGAAATCGGGCTGTTCGATGGTGCCGGTCGAGGTCCAGGGGAACTGGCCCTTCAGCCCCTCCGCCTCCGGCAGATGGGCGATGAGCGCCACCGGCGGCTCGTCGGGCGCCGGGGCGGGGAGTTCGCCGAGCACGGGCTCCATGGGCGTCTCGCGGTCCTGCTCCGGGTGGTCGGGCAGCGGACGGGCGCCGCCGCGCGCCTGGAAGACGTCCAGCCGGTCGGCCAGCCAGCGCACCGTCGCCATGTCGCCGTTGGAGACGGCGTGGCGGATCTGCATGGACACCATATCCGTCAGCGAGCCCAGTTGCGCCCGCGCCTCGCGTTCGAGGATCTTGCGCTCCCACCAGATGCGGGTGCGGAAGTCGATGGAGCCGTAGTACGCCCGCCACAGCGTGGTGCGGCTGCACCCCAGCGAGCGCGCCACCTGGAGGAAGGAACTGCCGCGCGCCAGCATGAAGGCGGCGTGCACCCACGCCTCCTCGGGGAAGCGCGAGTTCGGCACCAGAGACCCGGACTTCGGCACCGGCGGCTCCTTCAGCCACGCGGGCAGCAACTCGTCTTCGGGCACCTCCACGCCGAGGCGGAGCGCTTCCTTGTCCCTGTGCTCGTTGAAATCGATCTTGGTCGGACCGCCGGTCGTGGTCATGGCTGGGCTCTTTGTCTTATGTGACGGATTTTTGTCCTATCATGAGAGCGCATGGGTTGTCAAGGCGCCGCGCCCTCTTCCACTCACTGTGGGAGAGGGAGGGGACCCAGGCGCAGCCTGGGGAGGTTGAGGGCAACGCGCTCGCTGGAAAACGGATCAGGCCGCCGAAGCCATATGCAGCCGGACCTTCTCCCGCTGCTGCAAGTGAGCGAGCACGGGGAACAGCGTCTTCGCCTGCGGATTCCCCTTCGGCCCGAGCATGCGGTGCAAGCTCTTGGCGTTGACGTTCACTTCGTCGGCCAACGTTTCGAAACCGATGGTGGCATTGATGTAGTCGCGCAGCATGGCCTGACCGACCGCAACCTCACCGCCGAGCAGGCTGTCAACGGCCTCGCGGAGCAAGGCCTGACGGAACTCGGGGTCTCGGTCGGCGCGAGCCTTGACCGTCTCTCGAAAGTCGCGCGTTAGAGCCATGGCTACTTTCTCCTCTTGGGACCCTTGCTGACGGGCTTGGATTTCTGCCGGTCGGCGTCTCTCGCCCCTTTCGCCCTCTCGGCCTTCCGGCGCTTGTATTCCGCCCAAAGACGTTTCGCTTCCGCAATATCCTTACTCTGGGTGCCCTTGTCGCCGCCGCCCAGAAGAATGATCAACTGGTCGCCGTCCCACGCCAGATAGATCCGATACCCTGGCCCATGATCGATCCGGTATTCGTGAATGCCTTCGTCGAGCGGCTTTATATTTCCATACTGACCAAGGGACATCTTGGTCTTCGCCTTAGACACCTGCACCGCAGCCTCTGCCGTCAGACTGTCGAACCAGATCTGGTACGGGCTGCCGCCGTCCTCGTACAGGTACTCTCCGACCTTTGTCATGGTAACCTATTCGTTACTAACATAGATGGCGGCGCCCCGCCCGTCAAGGTGCTGCCCCCGCCCTCTTCAGCCGCACCCCCGGCCCGCCGCCATTTTCCGGGATGAACTCGATCCCCGCCTCTTCGAGCGCGCGGCGAATGGCGAGCAGGTTGTTCGGATAGGGCGTCCGCGCCCCGCGTTCGAAATCGAGGATCGTCTGCCGCGACACGTTGGCGGCCTCGCCAAGATCGCCTTGGTTCCACCCGAGCATGCCCCGTGCGCCACGGCATTGCGCCGGAGAGATGTTGTCTTTTTCCAATGGTATAACTTTTTGTTTGAACTTGCGGGCGAGTTAACCCAAAATACCAAAGGTTCAGCATAGAGCCAATGCGGCCGAGCGCGGTGTTGGAGCACCCCGCCCGGCCTGACCACAACCCAGCTTCTGAGGAGCTTGGATCATGGCTGATTCCCAAGATACACGGACTTTGCCTTTACCGCGCCGGTCATTGCTGACTGCCAGCACCACGGCCCTCGCGGCCCCACCGCTGCCCGCCACTCCGGCAGACCCCACCCTGCCCCTCTACGAAGCCTGGGCCACCGAGTTGCGCATCACCGAGTCCCTGGCCAAAGCCTACAATCTCGATCCCGACCCGGACGCAGACGATTCGCACCTGATCGCCGCCGAAATCCGCTGCGATCAAGCCGCCGAGCGCCTGCTTGCCACCCGCCCCACCACCCTTCCGGGCCTTGCCGTCAAGGCTCTGTGCATCCGCAGTCGCTTGGAGCGCCCTCACGACGAAATGTTATTAGAAATTATTACTGATGATTTAAAATATCTTGCCGATTTCGCACCGTCCTGAATAGTAACATTATTCACACAGAAAATACCCGCTCCTCAAAGAAAAGCGTGCACATTAAGCGCACCCAATTTCGACGCACTGAACCACAAATCAGATTTATAGTCTTTAAGCATATCCGCGCCGTACTCATCATTAACGCAAAATATGCTTTGCATGGCGTCATCTTCCATTGACATAATTTTATTAAATAGCAACGTTTTGTTGGTCGAATCTAGGCGCGCAAAGAATCCAGTATCAAATATAACAAGCCAAGGCGTATCGCTTTTTAGTGAAGTGACGAATTTTATAGCTATATCAATTAATGCAAATGTTTTCTCCGTGTGACTTAAATTCTCCACAGGCAGAAAGAATGATCGCCCATCAGGAACGAGTATATTAACGGAATATTTCCCAACCCGCCTGAATTTATATCCAAATGCGGATGTGGAAAACAACTCTTCTCGAAGAGAGTCCCACATCACATCTTCCGTAATCTGAAAAATTGATGATAGATATCTAATTGCTTCACGAAACGTGTCCTTGAGACCACCCCTCCTATAATATAACTGACCGTCAAAATGTAACACCTTGAACATTTGACGCGGCCAATCTACATATACACCACCATTAACCTCAATGTGCAGCCTATTGCGAAATTTCGCCTTGCTTCCCTTTAAATCTAAAGTCTGCTGGCTCAATTTAACGGAATGGTACATTCCACTCGCAATAACACCGGCTTCAATTATTGGGCTTCCGCTAGATCCACGGCAGAAGCCGAACCGCTCCGAAAACCAATTATAGTGCGCTCCACCAGAAAGCGCAGCAATGGCCTGACAAAAAGTTGTTTTCCCAGAATCTGAACGCCCGAATACGATATTATGCCTCCCCAGCACCACTTTCTCATTCTCGGAGAAAATGCCAATCTCTGATAATTTAATTTCCGCCAAACCCGACCTAATTCTGCGCTCTCCAGCAGAAACCCGCGAAAAAACCCAATCTTCGTGCTGCTTCTTCCAGCGCCTAAGGGCTACAACCGTATGTTTACTCTCGTTGTCGTCAATTAACTTTCCGTGCGTCTGGCACATCCATATGCCGTTCCCTTCACTCGCACGCTCCTCCGGCAGCATGTCCTTGTCGTATCGAGGTCCAGTTTTTGCCGCAGCCGTAATGTGTGCGGCGACCCCAACCATACTAACACCAGATGATCGATCCGCCGACGGACCAACTGTTAACCTATGGCACCCAGGAAAGGAGCAGATGTATCCAGATTTTTTTGCCAGAACATCTTTCACCTTCGGTGAGAAATTATCCCTGCCGTCATCAGGATTATTATCGCCGCCATCGCTCATAAACCAAAGCCCTTGCAAAAAATGATGAAATACACCTCACCCCAACACCACTACAGAACCATAGCCTTCATTTTCCAATCGTTACGACGAAACAGTGGCACGCCAGATCAATGGCAAACCACGCCCTTCTCTGAAAGCGCAATAGATATCTATGTTTTCACCCCACCCGCTCCAGCACTACCGTCCCCAGCGGCGGCAGCGTCAGGTTCAGCGAATACGGCCGCCCATGCCACGACACCTCCTCCGCGTCGACGCCCTCCCCCGGCCCGACCCCGCCCCCGCCATACTGCCCCTCGTCCGTGTTCAGCCGCGTCGCATAGCGCCCCGCGAACGGCACGCCCACACGGTAGCCCTCGCGCGGGACCGGGGTGAAGTTGCACACCACCACGAACACGTGCTCAGGCTCGCGCCCCCGGCGCAGGAAGGTCAGGATGCTGTTGTCCGAGTCGTTGGCCTCGATCCACTCGAAGCCGGCCGGGTCGGTGTCGAGCTGGTGCAGCGCCGGCTCGTCGCGGTACAGGCTGTTGAGGTCGCGGATCAGCGCGTGAACGCCGCGGTGCAGCGGCTCCTCCAGAAGATGCCAGTCCAGGCTGTGGGCGTCGTTCCACTCGCGCCACTGCGCGAACTCGCCGCCCATGAACAGCAGCTTCTTGCCGGGATGCGTCCACATGAAGGCGAAGTAGGCGCGCAGGTTGGCGAATTTCTGCCAGACGTCGCCGGACATCTTGTTGATCAGCGAGCCCTTGCCGTGCACCACCTCGTCGTGGCTCAGCGGCAGGACGAAGTTCTCGGAGAAGGCGTACAGCAACCCGAAGGTCAGGCCGTGGTGGTGGTAGCGGCGGTGGATCGGGTCCTTCTGCATGTAGTCGAGCGTGTCGTGCATCCACCCCATGTTCCACTTGTAGCCAAAGCCCAGGCCGCCCAGGTAGGTCGGCCGCGACACGCTGGGCCAGGCGGTGGACTCCTCGGCGATGGTGGTGGCGCCGTCGTGGCGGCCGAAGGCCAGCTCGTTCATGCGCTTGAGGAAGGCGATGGCCTCCAGGTTCTCGCGGCCGCCGAAGGCGTTGGGAATCCACTCCCCCGCCTTGCGGCTGTAGTCGAGGTACAGCATCGACGCCACCGCATCCACCCGCAGGCCGTCGAGGTGGTACTGCTCCAGCCAGAACAGCGCGTTGCCGAGGAGGAAGTTCGACACCTCGCGCCGGCCGAAATTGTAGATCAGCGTGTTCCAATCCTGGTGGAAGCCCTGGCGCGGGTCGGAATGCTCGTACAGGTGCGTGCCGTCGAACTCGGCCAAGCCGTGCTGGTCGGTGGGGAAGTGCCCCGGCACCCAGTCGAGGATGACGCCAATGCCCTCGCGGTGGCAGGCGTCGACGAAGCGCTTGAAATCCTCCGGGCCGCCGTGCCGCTTGGTCGGCGCGTACAGGCCGATGGGCTGGTAGCCCCAGGAGCCGTCGAACGGGTGCTCGGTGATCGGCAGCAGCTCGATGTGGGTGAAGCCGAGGTCCTTGACATAGGGGATCAGGCGCGCGGCCAGCTCGTCGTAGGTGAGGAAGCGGTTGTCCTCCTCCGGCACCCGCGCCCAGGAGCCCAGGTGCACTTCGTAGACGCTCATGGGCGCCTCGCGGTCCTGGGCGCGGGCGCGGTCGTGCATCCAGGCGTGGTCCTGCCAGCCGTAGGGCTGCACGCCGTGCACCACCGAGGCGGTGGCCGGGCGCAGCTCCGCCTCGAAGGCGTAGGGGTCGGCCTTCAGCGGCAGCAGGGTGCCGTCGGCGCCCTTGATCTCGAACTTATAGCGGTCACCGGGGGCGGCGTGGGGGACGAAGATCTCCCACAAACCGGCCTCGACCCGCTTGCGCATGGGCAGGCGGCGGCCGTCCCACTCGCAGAAGTCGCCGACCACGCTGACCCGGCGGGCGTTGGGCGCCCAGACGGCGAAGGCGACGCCGGACACGTCGTCGATCTCGCGGGCGTGGGCGCCCAGGCGCTCGTAGGCGCGCAGGTGGTTGCCCTCGGCGATCAGGTGCAGGTCAAGCTCGCCCAGGATCGGGCCGAAGCGGTAGGCGTCCTCGAACTCCATCGTCGCCAGCGGGAACTCGACGCGCAGGCGGTAGCGGAAGCGCTGGCGGCGATCCGGCATCACCGCGGCGAGGAAGCCGGCGTCGTGCAGGCGGTGCATCTCCGCGGCGGGCTCGCCGGTGGCGCTGTCGATGACCCAGGCGCGCAGGGCACCGGGGAAAAAGGCGCGCACCTCGACCGGGGCGTCCGGGCCGTCCTGGTGCTGGCCCAGGATGGCGAACGGGTCGCCGTGGTCGGCGTGGACGATCGCCTCGATGCCGCCTCGGAGCAGCGCCGCCTTCTTGGGGTCGGCCTTGAGCCGGGTGCTGGTCTCGCCGGACATTGCTGGGGGCATCGGTGGTCCCTTCCTCGTCTTAGCCTTCTTGGTCGCTCAACGCGGACACCGCGTCAATCCCACTGCGGCAGGATGGCGCCGTCGAGGATGCCCAGGACGCCCTTTACCGGGATGGACAGCCATGCGGGGCGGTTGGACGCCTCGTAGGCGATCTCGTAGAGCGCCTTTTCCAGCAGGAACAGCGCCAGAAGACGCCGCGCCGCCGACTCGTCGGCCGGCCACACCACGCTGCCGCGCGCCGCCTCGCGGTAGGAACCCAGGAAGGCGGAGATCGTGCGCGCCTGCCAGTCGCGCACAGCCTCGGACAGGCGGGCGGGCGCGGCGGTCTCGGTCGCCAGGGCCTCCAGGCGGAAGATCGCCGCCCACGCCGCGTAGTCGAACGAGCGCAGCATCCCCGCCACGTCGATCAGCGGCGAGCGCTTGGAACGCCGCTCGGCCAGCGGGCGGGCCGGTTCGCCCTCGAAGTCGATGATGTAGTAGTCGTTCTGCGCCTGCAACACCTGCCCCAGGTGATAGTCGCCATGAACGCGGGTCTTCACCGTCTCGACGGGGCGGGCGACGGCCTCGTCCAGGCGGTCGAGGATTTCGCGGCGGCGGGAGAGGAGGCCTTCCACCTCGGCGCGGGCGTCGCCGGACAGGTGCTCCAGGGACGCGGTCAGGCAGGCGAAGGCGCTCTCCGCCTGCCGGCGAGCGCGGTCGGCCCAGGAGCGCAGATCGTCGTGGGTTACCGGCTCCGGCTCGAAATCCGGGCCGCCGCCCGATGTGGCGAAGGCGAGGTGCATCTCGGCGGTGCGCTGGCCGAGCGCCGCCGCCCATTGCCGGTAGACGGCGAAGGGCTCGCCATCGGCGGACTCGCCAGGGGCTTGGGGGGCGTTGACGCGCAACTCGTCCAACTCGCGCTCCAGGTAGGCGATGGTGGTGGCCCAGCCGTCGCCCTGGTTGCGCACGAAGCCCTGCACCACGACCAGCGTCGTCGGCGTGCCGTCCTCGGCGATGTGCTCGACCGCACCCAGGTGCGGCGGCGTGTTGGCGAAGCCGGCCACTTCGGTGAGGAAGCGGCCGACCTCCAGCTCCGGGTGGACGCCGGGGGAGAGCCGGCGCAGCAGCTTGACGATGACCTGATCGCCGATCAGGACCGAGGTGTTGCTCTGCTCGACGCCAACGCGGCGCACCACAGGCGGGTCCGGCAGTTCGAGGGAGTCCAGGCGCGAGGTCGGCTCGAAGCGCAGGCGGCCGTGGGGGGAGGCGATCTCCTTCCCCTCGCGCAGCGCGCGGATCAGCGCCAAGATGAACCCCTCCTCCGCCGCCGCGTCGTAGAGGGCGCCGGGCTGCGGCCCGCGGCGGACCTTGGCGAGCGTGAAGGGCAGCAGATACCAGCCGACCGAGGCGGCGTCCGGCTCCCAGCTCATACCGAGCGGCAGGAGGTAGTGCTGCGGTCCGCCGTCACCGGAGACGGACACCGTGACGTGCCCCATCAGATAGCCGTCGCCGCCATTGGGATCGGGCAGTTGGCCGAAACTGGCCATGCGGGTGCTGGTGATGGCCTGGTCCTTGGCGGCGAACCAGCGCTGGCCGGGCAGGAAGGCGGGCAGCACGGCGTCTTCCATTTCCTGTCTGGAGCGGCCGAAGGCCGGCGCCGACCACCCCTCGCGCACCACCAGCGTGACAAGGTCGGGGATCGGATCGGGCAGCGTCTCGTGCCACGCCGGCAGCTCGGCCTCGGCGGCCAGCGCGAACCAGTAGAAGCCGTAGGCCGGCAGGGTCAGCAGATAGGTCAGGTCGCCGATGGGCGGGAAGACGGTGCGGCCCAGCATCTCGACCGGGATGCGGCCCTTCCACGGCTTGAGGTCCAGCTCCACCGCCTGGGCCGAGCGCGACAGGTTGGCGACGCACAGCACGATCTCCTCGCGCTCGCCGTCCTCGAAGGTGCGCAAGTACGCCAGGACCTTGCGGTTGCCGGGGTAGAGCAGCCGGAACTGGCCGCGGCCGAAGGCCTTGTGCTGCTGGCGCACGGCGATCAGGCGCTTGGTCCAGTTCAGCAGCGACGAGGGGTTGCGCGCCTGCGCCTCGACGTTCACCGCCTGGAAGCCGTAGATCGGGTCCTGGATGGCCGGCAGATAGAGCCGCGCCGGGTCGGCGCGCGAGAAGCCGCCGTTGCGGTCGGGCGACCACTGCATGGGCGTGCGCACGCCGTCGCGGTCGCCCAGGTAGATGTTGTCGCCCATGCCGATCTCGTCGCCGTAATAGACCACCGGCGTGCCGGGCATGGACATCAGCAGGCTGTTCAGCAGCTCGATCTTGCGGCGGTCGTTCTCCAGCAGCGGAGCGAGACGGCGGCGAATCCCCAGGTTGATCCGCATGCGGCGGTCGGTGGCGTAGAAGTTCCAGAGATAGTCGCGCTCGTCGTTGGTGACCATCTCCAGCGTCAGCTCATCATGGTTGCGCAGGAAGATGGCCCACTGGCTGGTCTCCGGGATATCCGGCGTCTGGCGCATGATGTCGGCGATGGGGTGCCGGTCCTCCATGGCCAGCGCCATGTACATGCGCGGCATCACCGGGAAGTGGAAGGCCATGTGGCACTCGTCGCCGCCCTTCGCCGGGTCGCCGAAATAGGGCAGCACGTCCTCCGGCCACTGGTTGGCCTCGGCCAGCAGCATGCGGTCGGTGTAGTGCTTGTCCACCTCGGCGCGGATGATCTTCAGGACCTCGTGGGTTTCGGGGAGGTTCTCGTTGTTGGTGCCCTCGCGCTCGCGCAGGTAGGGGATGGCGTCGAGGCGCAGGCCGTCCACGCCCATGTCCAGCCAATAGCGCATGGCGTTCAGCACCTCGCGAATCACCCTGGGGTTCTCGAAGTTCAGGTCGGGCTGGTGCGAGTAGAAGCGGTGCCAGTAATAGGCCTGCGCCACCGGGTCCCAGGTCCAGTTGGACTTCTCGGTGTCGCAGAAGATGATGCGGGTGCCCTGGTACTTCTGGTCGGTGTCGGACCAGACATAGTAGTTGCGGTGGTTCGAGCCGGGCTTGGCGGTGCGGGCGCGCTGGAACCACGGGTGCTGGTCGGAGGTGTGGTTGATGACCAGCTCGGTGATGACGCGCAAGCCCCGGTCGTGGCATTCGCGCAGAAAACGCCGGAAGTCCTGCATGTTGCCGTAGGAGGGGTTGACCTCGCGGTAGTCCGCGATGTCGTAACCGTCGTCACGCAGCGGCGAGGGGTAGAACGGCAGAATCCACAGCGTGGTGACGCCCAGATCCTGGATGTAGTCCAGCTTCTGCGCCAAGCCCGCGAAATCACCGATCCCGTCGTTGTTGGAATCGAAGAAAGCCTTGATGTGCAGTTGGTAGATGACGGCGTCCTTGTACCAAAGGGGGTCCTGCCGATCGATCATGGCGTCGCCGCAATCCGGGTTTGTGGGAGTTGCTTGTGGGAGTCCAGGGGGAAACACAACGGACGCCGTAAGGTTGCACGGTGTCGATCGGATGAGGCCGGCGCGTTCGGCCGGCTTGAGCAACCTTGACTTGGCCGCGCGCCCCGGCGCACCCTGCCGGCGCCCTTCCCTTACGTGTTTTCCCCCGCCATGGCCGCGCCCGGTTCCTTCATCGTCGTCACCGGCGGCGACGCCCGCTACGAGCCCCTGATCCGCGAACTGATCGACTCGATCCGCGCGCTGAAGCCGAACCCCGCCGACTGCCCGGTGGGCGTCATCGACGCCGGCCTCACCGAAGAGCAGATCGCCCGCTTCCGCGCCGAGGGGGTGAACGTGGTGTCGCCTCCCTGGCCGGTGGATCTGCCGGCGCACCGGCTGCGCGGGCGCGTGCACCTGAAGGCCAACCTCGCCAAGCTGCACCTGCCGACGTACTTCCCCGGCTACGAGACGGTGATCTGGATCGACGCCGACGCCTGGGTGCAGGATTTCGAGGCCATCGAGCTGCTGCACCGTGGCGCGCTGAAGGGCCGCTTCACCATCGTCGCGCAGTTCGGCCGCTTCGCCGAGACGGAACTGAAGCTGAAGTGGCTGTTCGGGCCGCTCGCGCGGGTGCGCTCAATCCTCTACAAGAACGCCAGCCGGTCGGGGCTGTCCACGGCCGAATGCCGGGCGCTCGCCACCCGGCCGACGCTGAACGCCGGGGCGTACGCGCTGCGCGCCGACGCGCCGCACTGGGCGTCGTTCCAGGCGTGGCAGGCGCGGGTGCTGAAGAAGGGGCGGATCTTCACCTCGGACCAGTTGGCGATGGCCGGTGCGATCTACCTCGACGGCCACCCCATCGAGCTGCTGCCGGAATGGTGCAACTACATAGGCCCGTGGCGCTTCGACGCCGAGACGCGCGAGCTGGTCGAATACTTCCTGCCGAACCGCCGCCTGGGCGTCGTGCACATGGCCGGCGAGGACAAGATGCGCGCCGACCCGAGCGTGACCCGCGCCGTGCTGGACATGCAGGACCGCGAACATATGCTGAGCCTGCGCTATCCGGCGTGGGTGAAGGAAAACCAGCCGGCCCTCCAACCGTAAGGATCACCGATGCGCCTGCGCTTCCTGGCCGTTCTCCTTCTGCTGAGCGGCGCCCTTTCGTGTGGCGGGGTTGCCGTGCCCGCCGTCGCCGCAGGGCTGGTGCAGGAACCGTTGCGCCTCGCCGTCACCGTGCCGGGAACCTTTGGTGACGAGAAGACGGTGCTGGAAGCGCTGGTGGTGCGGCCGGAGGGGCCGGGTCCCTTTCCGCTGGCGGTGATCAACCACGGCAGCCCGCGCAAGCCCGAGGAACGCCGCGAGCGGACGCCCAACGGCTACGTGCCTCAGGCGCAGGAATTCGCCCGGCGAGGCTGGGCGGCGCTGATCCTGATGCGGCGCGGCTACGGCATGTCCGAGGCCGAGTTCGCCGAAAGCAACGGCCCGTGCAAGTCGCCCGATTATCTGACGTCGGGCAAGCGCAGCGCCGACGACATCCGCGGGGCGATCCGCGCCATGGCGCAGAAGCCCTATGTGGACGCGCGGCGCATCATCAGCGTCGGCGTGTCGGCCGGCGGCTTCGCAACGGTGGCGCTGACCGCCGACCCGCCGCCGGGTCTGGTCGCGGGGATCAGCTTTGCCGGCGGGCGCGGCTCGCCCAGCGACGGCGTCGTCTGCGCCGAGGACCGGCTGGTGGATGCGTTCCGCACCTTCGGCAAACGCTCGCGGGTGCCGATGCTGTGGGTCTACGCCGAGAACGACCACTATTTCGGGCCGGCGGTGGCGCGGCAGTTGGCCTCGGCTTTCAACGGGGCCGGCGGCAACGCCACCATGGTGGCGGCGCCCCCGTTCGGCGAGGACGGGCATTCGCTGTTTTCCTCGGCCGGAATCCCGGTGTGGACGCCCTATGTGGACCGGTTCCTGACGGCGCACGGCCTCGCCCCGCGCGCCAAGCCCATGGAACTGATCAAGGTCGTCGCCAAGCCGCCGCCGGCCCTCAACGAACGCGGGCTCGACGCCTTCGCCAAGTTCCTGTCGGCGCCGGGGCACAAGGCGTTCGCGGTGTCGCCGGCCGGCGGCTTCGGCTGGCGCACCGGCCGCCGCACCGAACAGGAAGCCTCCAGCGACGCGCTGGATTTGTGTGAGAAGGCGACCAAGCATCGGTGCCGGGTCTACATGCTGGATGACCGGGTGTCGGAGGATTAGATGGAGCATCGGGGGCATTGCTGTGCCCCGTGCATCGTCATATCTTGAAAGCGTGCGTTGAGCGTGTTGCAGGACGACGACATGGGACTGGTAAAGCGTCACCCCGAGGACGATGACCTCGAAGCCATCGACGAGGGACTTGCGCAGGCCGACGCCGGGCAATTGATCCCGTTCGACCAAATCAAGGACTGGGTCGCATCCTGGGACACGCCGGACGAGCATCCCACCCCCACACCTGAATCGACTCCGCGCTTATCCCGTTGATGATACGCACGGTCGCTTTTACGTGGGCTGCTGCGCAAGACCTCGAACGGGTCCGCGCCTGGTATTCCCAACCGGGAGCCGGGGAAAGGGCCAATGCTGTCGTCGGGCGCATTCTCGACGCCATTGAGGATCTGAAGGAGCGCCCGGTGAGCTGGCCGCACGGACGTCGGATGGGGACGCGGGAGAGGCCGGTCGAAGGCCACCGCATCATTTACCGAGTCACGCCCGACACGCACGACAATCGAACGGCCGGCAATGTGCAGGTTCTGCGCATCCGCAGACTTTACCAGCGACCGCTCTGACGGCTCCCCGCCCCTACCCCAGTTCCACCCGCACAATCTGCACGCCCTCGGCCACGCGGATCTCCAGGATCTTCGGCTCCGGCTTGGCGCGGATGAGGCTGATGTCGCCGTTGCGCTCCAGCCGGCCTTCGGCGACTTGCCCGGTACTCCCCACACCGTGACGGCGCAGATCCTCCTCCAGGTCGTGGGCGGTCAGGTGGGCGGCGCGCATCTGCGCATCGTCGACGGCCCCGTTGCGGATGAGGACGCGCGTGCCACCCTTGAAGAGCCGGCCGAAGCCGTGCCAGCGCAGAGCGGCCGCCGAAACCATCCAATGCAGCGCCACCAGCATCCCGGACGACGCCAGCGCCGGCAGCATCGGCGCGTTGCCGGTGACCGCGCGGCTGACGATAGACCCCAGCATGATGCCGAGGATCACGTCGAACGCCGAGGTCTTGCCCATGAACCGCTTCTTGCCCAGGCGGACCATGAGCACCGTGACCAGATAGACGATCACCGCCCGCAGGATCATTTGCAGGACGTTGATGTCCTTCGACTCCAGGCCGCTGCCGAGCAGCAGCCGCGCTGCCTCATCCATGCCGTCCCCCGCCTTCCACGTCTCCCCCGGCCGGTGAACGCACGGCGTGCCTATGCCCCCGGCGGGCTGAGCCGCCAGATCGCCGCCGGGTTCTGCTGCGGATCGAGCCAGACGTGCTGGAACTTGCCGATCCAGCGGAAGCGCTGGCCGGTGAACAGATCCTCCACCTCCACATGGGCGCCGTCGGGCAGGCCCAGTTCCCACAAGGGGACCTCGATGGTGCCGCCGTGGCCGGCGTGCGGATCGACGTTGACGGCGATCAGGATCGCGTTGTCCTTCGCCTTCGTCATCTTGCCGTACAGCAGCACATTGTCGTCGTAGGCGTTGTGGAAGCGCAGATTGGTGAACTCGTGCAGCGCCGGGTTCTCGCGGCGGATGCGGTTGAGGCGCGTCACGTAGTCGACGATGTTGCCCGGCGCGTCGTAGGTCCAGTGGCGGATCTCGTACTTTTCCGAGTGGTTGTATTCCTCCTTGCCAGGGAACGGGTCCGCCTCGCAGACGAGGTAGGGGCCGTAGAGGCCGTAGCTGGGGGACAAGGTCGCCGCCAGCACCGCGCGCATCATGTGCGCCGCTCTACCGCCGTGCACCAGGATGGGCGGCAGGATGTCCGGCGTGTTGGCGAAGAAGTTCGGCAGCATGTACTCCTTGGACTCGCCCTGGGTCAGCTCGGTCAGGTACTCGGTCAGCTCCGGCTTGGTGTTGCGCCAGGTGAAGTAGCTGTAGGACTGCTGGAAGCCGATCTTGGCGAGGCGGCGCATCAGCTTCGGGCGGGTGAACGCCTCGGCCAGGAAGATGGCGCCGGGGTGGCGGTCGCGCACCTCGTGGATCATCCACTCCCAGAACGGGAAGGGCTTGGTGTGCGGGTTGTCCACGCGGAAGATGCGCACCCCCTGCTCGCACCAGAACAGCACCACGTCGCGCAGCGCGTACCACAGGTCGGGGTAGGCGCCGCGGTAGAAGCTGATGTTGACGATGTCCTGGTACTTCTTGGGCGGGTTCTCGGCGTAGCGGATGGTGCCGTCCGGGCGCCAGTAATACCAGTGCGGGTGCTGCTTGACCCAGGGATGGTCCGGCGAGCACTGCACGGCAAAGTCCAGCGCGATCTCCAGGCCGTGGTGGTGGGCTTCGGCGACCAATCGGCGGAAGCTGTCGAAATCGCCGATCATCGGGTCGATGGCGTCGTGCCCGCCCTCCTCGCCGCCGATGGCGTAGGGCACGCCGGGGTCGTCGGGGCCGGCGCCCAGCGTGTTGTTGCGGCCCTTGCGGAAGCTGCGGCCGATGGGGTGAATGGGCGGGAAGTACAGGACGTCGAAGCCCATGTCGCGCACGAAGGGCAGCAGGTCCACCACGTCGTCGAAGGTGCCCGGCCGGCTCGGGTCCGGCGAGGCGGAGCGCGGGAAGATCTCGAACCACGCGGAGTACCGTGCGGCGGTGCGGTCCACCCACACCTCCAGGTCGCAGCCGTAGCGCGACAGGTACTGGCGCTCGCCGAAGTGGTGCATGGTGTGGCGCGGGCCATCGGACAGCGCGTAGTGGATCAGCTCGTCGCCGTGCAGGCCGTTCATGCGGTCGATGACCTGCTGGAGCATCGACCGGCCCTCGTCGTGGGCGATGGAGGCGGATTGCTCGACGAAGCGGCGGCCTTCGGCCAGTTCCAGCGAGACGTCGAGGCCGGCGTCGTGTTTCTTCACGAAGTCGGCGCGCCAGCTCTCCCACACGTCGCGCCACGCCTCGATGGTGTAGATGTAGCGCGTGTTGCGGGTGAGCGGCACGTGGCCGACCCAACGGTCGTTGTCGACGAAGCGCATGGGGGCGGCGCGCCAGTCCGGCTCGTCCACCGCCTTGTAGAGCACGCTCGCGCTCAGCACGAAGGTGCCGTCGGTGTAGATGTCCGCCCACACGTCCATCACGTCGCCAGCCACGCGGCGGACCGGGAAGCGGCCGCTGTCGATTTCCGGGTAGACGGCCTCGATGGTGACGCGGCGTGCCGCCAGTTCGTCCATGCGCTGTTGCGCGATGGCGTCGGGGTCGTGGCCGCGCACGACGATGGGCCGCACCTGCTCGGCCCGGCCGCGGAAGACACGCAGTTCCAGCGGGTTGAGCGTTAGGCCGTCGCCGGGCTCGAAGGGTTTGGGCTGGGCCTCCGGCGTCACGTCGTCGAAGCCGCCGAACACGCCGCCGGTGGCGGCCAGCACCGGGCCGGGGTCGATGGTGTGGGCGCTGGCCTCGTCGGGGTTGAGCAGCACCACCGAGCAGCCCTCGGCGCTGCCGTTCACCGTACGCACCAGCCCGACCACCGGGTTGTGCGGCGCCGTCGCGCGCCACTGCGGCCCCTCGACGTTGAGGGCCGGCGTGTCGCGCTTCATGGTGTTGACCGCGCCGATGAAGCCGGTGAGGTCGAGCTTGGGCTCCTCCCAATCCTCGGGGCGGGTCTTGACCACGTCGAGCTTGCGGGTGAAGCCGTACTCGTAGCCGACCGGCATCATCACGCCGGTCGAGAAGCACGCCGCGAACAGGTAGTGCATCTTCAGGTGCCGGGCGAGGCGCTCGGTGTCCTGGCTGCCGACCTCGGCGGCGAGGCGGTCGGTGTCGTGGCTCTCCGGGAAGGCGATGGTCGGGGCGATGCGGCGGTAGATCTCGTACTGCTCCAAGAGCCAGTCCGCCTTGAAGTCCCACCACTTGGCCGAGTTGTACAGGAAGTCGAAGCCGGCGCCGCACAGGTCGCGCACCTGCTCCACCGTGCAGCCGAGCGTCTCGGCGAAGAACATCACCTCCGGGTTCACGTCGCGGGCGGCGGCGATCAGCGGCCGCCACACCTCGGCGGGGATCTGATAGGCGGCGTCGCAGCGGAAGCCCTTGATGCCGAGGGCGGTGGTGTGGCGGAGATAGTGGCTCCAGTGCTCGATCAGGCCGGCGCGGGCTTGCGCGTTGCCGTAGTCCAGTTCGGCCAGATCGCCCCACACGGTGACCAGCGACGGGTCGACGGGATCGACGGCGCGCGGGCTGATGATCGCGCCGTCAGACTGGCGGCGGTACCAGTCGGGATGCGAGTCCACCAGCAGCGCGTCCTTGGCGGTGTGGTTGACCACCAGATCGAGCATCACCGACAGCCCGTGCCGCCGTGCGTCCGCGACGAAACCGCGCACGAGGTCGTCGGGGGACTCGGGCGATCCGCCCTGGATCAGGTCGTGCAGGCGGTACGGGTCCTTGACCGCGTAGAGGCTGCCGGAGAAGCCGGGGTAATGGATCGGGTTCAGGTAGACCCAGTCGAACCCCATGCCCTCGATGCGCGGCAAATGCCCTGCCCATTCGCGCAGGGGACCGATCAGCGTCGGAAACAGGTTGTAGATGCGCGGTCCGGCGGTGACCATGGTTTCCCTCGGTGCGGTGTTGCCGCGCTCAACCCCGGCACCACGGAGAAGTTCCCGGTTGGATAAGGAGGCGGGTGCCATGCCCAAGGACGAGAAAGGCCTGACCAAGAACGGCCTGAACAAAAATGGAAAAATCCGCCTGTCGAAGCTCGACATGAAGGCGGCGCATCTGGAGGACAAGGAGGCCTACGAGAAGCGCCTGTCCAAGCTGCAGAAGGAGCTGCTGCGCATCCAGCAGACCTACTGGCACGAGAAGCGCCGCGCCATCATCGTGTTCGAGGGCTGGGACGCCGGCGGCAAGGGCGGCGCCATCCGCCGCCTGACCGAACCGCTGGACCCCCGCGGCTTCCACGTCTGGCCGATCTCGGCGCCCCGGCCGGACGAGCAGGGCCGGCATTATCTGTACCGCTTCTGGAAGCGGCTGCCGACGCCGGGCGGCATCGCCATCTTCGACCGCTCCTGGTACGGCCGCGTGCTGGTCGAACGGGTGGAGGGCTTCGCCTCCAAGGAGCAGTGGAAGCGCGCCTACGGCGAGATCCGCGAGTTCGAGAAGATGCTGACCGACGACGGCGCCCGCATCGTCAAGCTGTTCCTGCACATCAGCAAGGACGAGCAGCTGAGGCGCTTCCAGGAACGCCTGACCAACCCCTACAAGCGCTGGAAGCTGACCGAGGAGGATCTGCGCAACCGCACGAAGTGGGACGACTACGAGGAAGCGGTGGAGGACATGTTCGACGAGACCTCGACGGACAACGCGCCGTGGAACGCGGTGGCCGGGAACTCGAAATGGTACGCGCGGACACGGGTGCTGGAACTGGTCACCGACGCGCTGGCGAAGGGAGTGAACGTGGCCCCGCCGCCGGTGGACGCGGCGATGGTGAAGGCGGCGGCGGAGGTGCTGGGGGTGACGGTGGACGTGTGAGGGCGCTTCTCTGAGATCGTGGGTCGGGCTATCGTGTCCGGAGGGTGGCGAGTGAGCCATTGTTCTTGGCGCAGAATGGACAACGCGTGATCCACACCGTCCCGCTGGCCGTGATTGGCAGAGGCTTCTTCAAGCTGAACCTCATTCTGCTGCCACTTTCGCTCATCATGCTGGTGTATATCGGCACGATGGCGGGCAGCGCTCCGAATTCACCTCAGCCGATCGTAAATATTTTGATCGTTGCCGCGTTCATTTTTCTTACGCCCGCAGCCCTGGTCCTTTCCCATGTTGCCGTGGCAAAAATATTCGACGGCGTTCTGCGGATTGCACCTCCGGCGAAAGCTGAAATTTCGTGGTTTGGAATACTTTTTTCCGCAGCGCTCATTGTCGTTGCCGGAAATATCTTTGTCGACGATCTCTATCAATTCAACAAGGGAAACTACGGTTATTCCATATTCGCATTTTTCCTTAATGTGGGCGGCATGGTGGGTGTTGTCACGGCAGGTGGCGGGAAAGTACCTTTGATCAACAGGAATTTGTCCGCGGATTAATCCATCCAGAACCATCCCACACCACCGCTGTTGATCGGCTACAGGACGCCCCCCACGGCCGCCCGTCATCCCAACATCGGAGGTCCGCCATGCACGCCCGCGAAATGATCAGCACGCATCCGCACGTCCAGGGCAAGACCAACGACGCGCTCATCCGCTGCATCGAGGAATGCTACGACTGCGCGCAGACCTGCACCACCTGCGCCGACGCCTGCCTGGGCGAGGACATGGTCGCCGAACTGGTGCAGTGCATTCGGCTGAATATGGACTGCGCCGATGTCTGCGCGGCGACCGGCGCCGTCGCCACCCGGCGGAGCGGGTCCAACGAAGCGGTGATCCGGGCGATGGTCGAGGCCTGCGCCACCGCCTGCCGCCTGTGTGCGGAGGAATGCGAGCGCCACGCCAAGATGCACGACCACTGCCGCATCTGCGCCGAAGCCTGCCGAAGCTGCGAGGAGGCGTGCCGGAAAGCCCTCCAGGGCATGCACCACTGAGCAGCGGGTCATGAAAAATCAGGAAACACCAAGGGCGCCAGGAAGGGACTTCCTGGCGCCCTTGGTGTTTCAACTCTCTTCCTTATACGGCCGCCGTCAGGCCTTCTTCACGAACTCAGACTTCAAATTCATCGCGCCGATGCCATCGATCTTGCAGGCGATGTTGTGCCCGTCGGCCCCATCCGTCAGGCGGATGTTCTTCACCTTGGTCCCGCCTTTGACAACCAGGGACGAACCCTTGACCTTCAGATCCTTGATCACGGAGACAGTGTCGCCATCGGCGAGCACGTTTCCGTTGGCATCCCGGATCTCCTGCGACGCTTCCGCACCGGAGTCACCGGCGGCCTCGGGGTTCCATTCATGGGCACACTCGGGGCAAATCCACAGACTGCCATCCTGATAGACGTGTTCGGAGTTGCACTGAGGGCACTTCAATTCATCGCTCATCGTTTTCCTCGTCGCTTGGGAGGGCATCCTAGTGCACGGACGTATTGATTAAAAATCAAAAGCTTGAGCCCTACGGCTGCTTGGCCGGTGTCCCCGCCAATCGGCGGATCACCGCGGTGATGTTGTCGCGCGCCTTGTCGGCCACCGAGGCGTCGGATGCCGCGCCCTCGTGGAAGAAGGTGGTGAACAGCCGCGAGCCGGTCAGGTAGAAGGTCAGCGCCACGTGCACCGTCTCGTCCTTGGACTGGCAGTCCACGGCGCCGGTGCGGATCTCGACGCCATCGAACTTTTCCGCCGCGGTCAGCGTGGCGTTGGCCGTGCCGGGGCACTTGGCCTTCAGTGTGTCCACATACTCGTTGGTCAACCCGACCAGCGTGGCGTCGTCGCCGACGATGCGCTCGCGCACGCCGCCGAAGACGCGGCCGGCGCGCCATGCGAAGTCGGCCGGGCGCTTGTCCTCAGGCAAATCGGCGAAGCTGACCGGCTCGACCTCGCGCAGGCCGGCCTGGGCCAGGATCTCGCCCAGCGCGTCGGGGAACGGCGTCTTGCCCGGCCCCTTGTCCGGCCCCCCCTTGTCCGGGCCCCCCTTGTCCGGGCCCTTGTCGGCTTGGGGGGCCGGCTTGGCGGCGGGCGGCTCGGCGGGTCTGGCCTTCTCGGCGCAGGCCTTGAGGTCGATCAGCGCCTTGCCGGTGCCCTTCAGTTGAAAGGCGACGCGGTCCGTCGCCGACTGCACGACGAGTTGCCGGCCGCGCTGGAGCTGCGTGTACAGCTCGTCGTCCTTGCCCTGCGGGACCACCAGCAAGTCCGACTGCATCGCCACCGCGGTGCGGTCGCGGGCCGGCGTGTCGTCCACCTGCACCTTGACCTCCCAGCGCTGATTCTTGGGCAACTGGGCACCGGGGATGGCGACGACGATGTTCAGCTCGCCCGGCGGGTTGCGGGCGATGATCAGGCCGTGGCCGCTGACGAAGTGGTTCTCCGCCACACAATAAGCGAACTTGCCGTCCAGAGCGTTGACCGGGCCGACACGCCACTCCCCCTGCGGCGCTAGCGCGGCGGCGGACTGCTCGGTGGCCTTGGGCGGCTCGCCCGGCGCCGGAGCGGGTGTGGGTGCAGGTGCGGGCGCGGGGGCAGGAGCCTCGGCGGCCGGGGCCGGCTTGCGCGCCGGCAGCGGTGCGCGGGGCGTCTCCTTGGCGAAGGCCGTGGACGACAGCAGGCCGGCCAGCAGGGCGAGGATCGGGGCTTTGACGGTCATCGGGCAAGTCCGTGGGAAAGGCGCCGCGGACCCTATCGGCCCGCTCCGCCATCGGCAAGGGGATCGCCCAGAAAAGCGGCGCGGAGCGCATCCGGCGGCAAGGTGTCGGCCGGCCCCTCGAACAGGACGGAACCGAGGCGCAGCAGCACCGCCCGCCGGCCAACGGCGAGCGCGCGGGCGGTGCTCTGCTCGGCGATCAGGATTGCGGTGCCGGCCTCCGCGATGGCGCGCACGGCGGCGAACATGTCGCCGGCCAGCTTGGGCGACAGGCCGAGCGACGGCTCGTCCAGCAGCAGCAGGCGCGGCGCGCCCATCAATGCCCGGCCGATGGCGAGCATCTGCTGCTGCCCGCCGGACAACCGCCACGCCCGCTCGGCCGACTTGGCGCGGAGTTGCGGGAACAGGGTGAAGACGCGCTCCAGCGCCGCGCGGCGCGGGGCGGCAGGGGCGAAGCTGGCGACTTCCAGATTGTCGCGCACGCTCATGCCGGGGAAGACGCGCCGGCCCTCCGGCACATAGCCCAGGCCGAGGCGCACGCGCCGCTCGGGCGGCAGGCCGGTCAGGTCCACGCCGTCGAAGGTCACCCGCCCGGTGGACGGCACGAGGCCGAGCACCGCCTTGAGCAGCGTCGATTTGCCGGCCCCGTTGGCGCCCAGCAGCGCCACGGCCTCTCCGGGGGCCAGCGTCAGGGTGACGCCGTGCAACGCCGTGGAGCCGCCGTAACCAGCGGACAGAGCGTCGATGCGCAGAAGGTCGGTCATGCGGGTGAACCAAGATAGGCGGCGACCACCGCGGGGTCGTGCGGCACGCCGGCCGGGTCGCCGTCGTACAGCACCCGCCCCTGGTCGAGCCCCAGCACGCGGTCGGCCAGCGGCAGCAGGAAGCCCATGTCGTGCTCGACCACCAGCACGGCGACGCCCTCCCCCGCCACGGCGCGCAGGTGGCCGGCCAGTTCCGCCTTTTCGGCGTCGGTCAGCCCGGCGGCGGGCTCGTCGAGCAGCAGCACCAGGGGTTGGCGGGCGAGCGCGCGGGCCAGTTCGACGCGGCGGCGCAGGCCGGCTGGAAGACCGCCGCAACGGTCCTGCGCCTTGTTCGCCACGTCCAGACGGGCCAGCACGGACAGGGCGTGGGCCTCGGCCGCGGTTGCCGAGGAATCGCGCTCCAGCCGGGCGGCGGCGACCGCTTCGAGGACGGCCGACTCCTCCGGCAAGCCGGCGGACTGGAAGGTGCGCGCAACGCCGGCCCGCGCGATGCGGTCGGGACGGGCGCCGGCCAGTGGATGCCCCAGAAGATCGATGCGGCCGGCGTCGGGGCGCTCCAGACCGCTCACGAGGTTGATCAGCGTCGTCTTGCCGGAGCCGTTGGGGCCGATCAGGCCGGTGATGCGGGCGGACTCCAGCGTGAACGACACGCCGTCCACCGCCCGCACGCCGCCGAACGCCTTCTCCAGTCCCTCGACGCGCAGCACCGGACCATGCGTGACGGGGCGTGCCGGCAGCGGTGCCGGCGGAGGCAGGGACCGGGGCTTGGCGGGCAGCAGGCGGTCGAGCAGGCCGGTCAACCCGTGCGGCGCCAGGATGATGGCGGCCAACAGGGCGGCGCCATAGAGGATCAGGTAGCTGCGTTCCAGAAAACGGAACCATTCCGGCAGGTGGATCAGCAGCAAGGCGCCGAGCACCGCGCCGGCCACCCGGCCGCGGCCGCCGACCACGGATATCGTCAGGATCGACACCATGACGGGGAATTCCAGCACCTCCGGCGAGACGACGCGCTGCGTGTGCACCGACAATGCCCCGGCGGCTCCGGCGTAGAGCGCGCTGAACGCGAACGCCTGCATGCGCAGCCGCCCAACGTCGAGGCCGAGCGTCGCCGCGGCCAGCGGGTCGTCGCGCAGCAGAATCAGCGCCCGGCCCCAGCGCCCGCGCGCCAGCCGCCACGCCAGCAGTCCGCCCAGGGTCACGAAACCCCACACCACGGCGGCCAGCGGCAGGCCGCGCGGCACGTCCATGCCGAACGCCGCGACGCCCGGTACGCCGGGCAAGCCGTTCGCTCCGCCGGTGATGTCCGGCGCGTTGATCGCCAGCAGCAGGACCACCTGAGCGATGCCCAGCGTCGCCAACGCAAAGTAGTGCGATTCCAGCCGCAGCACCGGCAGCCCGACCAGCAGCGCCAGCAGCACCGGCAGCGCCAGTGACACCGGGAACGTCGCCGGGAAGCTCCAGCCCAACTGGCTGCCGAGAATGCCCGTGGCGTACGCCCCCACCCCGAAGAAGGCGCCGTGCGCCAGCGACAGGGCGCCGGACAGCCCGAACACCACCTGGAAGCCGATCGCCGCCAACGCGTACACCCCCGCCACGGTCAGCACGCGCAGGCCATAAGGGGAGGCGTACAGCAACGCGTACACCAGCAGCGCCAGGGCGGCGAGTGCCAGCGCGTTACGCACGGCGCCGGGCCGCCTCGCCGAACAGGCCCTGCGGGCGGGCGACCAGGATGAGCAGCAGCGTCGCGTACAGCGCTCCCAGCGCCACCGGGTAGGACAGCACGGACGACACGCCGACCTCGAACAGCGCGATCAGCAGCGCCCCCACCACCGCGCCGGGCACCGAGCCCCAGCCGCCGATGGTCACGGCGATGTACGCCTTGAGGATCAGGTCGCCGCCGGCACTGGGCGTCACGAAGAACTGGTTGGCAAGCAGCAGCCCCGCCGCCCCGGCGTACGCCGTGCCCAGCGCGAAGGTCGCCAGGATCATGGCGGTGACGGGGATGCCACAGGCGCGCGCCATCTCCGGGTCTTGTGCCGTGGCGCGCAGGCGGCGGCCGAACTGCGTGCGGGCGAACACCCACTGCTGGGCGCCGATGAGCAGCGCCGCGACGGCGACGATGGCGAGCGACTGCACGGACACCACCAACCCACCGAGAGCGACCGTGCCGCCCGACAGCAGCGGCGGGGCGGCGCGCGGCTCGCCGCCGAACAGCGCGTTGGCGCCGTTTTGCAGGATGATGCCGACCGCGATGGTGCTGATGAACACCGACACCGGCGGCCGGCCGCGCAGCGGCAGATAGGCGAGCAGCGACACCAGGAGGCCCAGGGCGGCCATCAGCACCAGCACCAGCGGCAGCAGCGCCAAGCCCGGCGCCGGCCAAAGGGAGGCGAGATGCGGGGCCAGCGCCACGGCCAGCATGCCGCCGGCCATGACCAGATCGCCGTGCGCGAAGTTGACCGCCCCCGTGGCGTTCAGCACCAGCACGAACCCCAACGCCACCAGCGCGTAGGCGGCGCCGAGCGCCACGCCGTTGACGAGGAGTTGCAGGACCGTCACTTCACCACGCCCGTCACGTTGTCGTAGCGCTTGACGAGCTTCGGCACACGCGACGCGCCGTCGTAGCAGACGATGACCGCGGAGTGCGCCATGTTGCCCTTGCCGTCCGAGGCGTACGTCATGGCGAGGCCCTTGTACGCGCCCTTGGACAGCGCGTCGCGCACCTGCTCCGGCGTCCGCGCGCCTTTGGCCGCCGCGTCCAGCACCATCTTGACGCCGTCGTACTGGCCGAGCGCGAAGGCGTCCGGCTCGGCGTTGAAGGCGCGGCGGTAGGCGGCGGTGAACGCCTCCACTTCGGGAGAACCGCCGGACACCGGCGAAGCCGCGGTTTCGGCGCACACGCCTTTCAGCTCGGCGGGCTCCAGCAGCGCCGCGGTGCTCGGCTGGTGCATGGCGGAGCCGGCGACGATGGGGATGGTCACGCCGTGCGCCGCCGCCTGGCGGATGAACAGCGCGGTGGGCGCGGAGTGCAGGTGCAGCACCAGCACGTCGGGGTTGGCGGCCAGCGCCTTGGCGATCACCGGCAGCAGGTCCTTGGCCGAGGTGTCCACCCCCTCCTCGAACACCGGGGTGGCGCCCAGCGCCTTGAAGCGCTCCAGCAGATGCGCCTTGCCGCCCTGACCGTAGGCCGTGGTCTGGTAGATCACCGCGGGGCGCTTCTTGCCCAGTTCCTCCACCACATAGCGGGCGTGCGCCGCCTTGGTCACGGCGTCGCCGGGGAAGAAGCGGAAGACCCAGGGGTTGCCCTGCTCGGTGATCGCCGCGGTGCCCGACACGGTGACCAGCGGCAGCTTGTAATCCTTCGCCAGCGGCAGCATCGCCAGCATCTGCGTGCCGAGCATGGAGGCCACCACCGCCGTCACCGGCTTGCCGGCGGCGCGCTCCAGCGCGGTCACCGCGGCTTCGGGGGAGGTGCCGGTGTCGACCACCTCGGACGTCACGGGCAGGCCGGCGGGGGCCTCCTTGAGCGCCAGCAGCGCGCCGTTGCGCTGGCTGGTGCCCTCCAGCGACAGGAAACCGGTCAGGGGGACCAGCACCGGCACGTTCAGGGAATCGGCGAGCGCGGGGGGCGCCAGCAGAATCGACAGGATGGGAATCGCAAACCGCCGCATGGATGTCCTCCTCGCCGGCGGGGAAACGCCGTACGAGGGCGGGCCTCGGACGGTCGGCTCCCTTCGCTGGCATGACCCAGATCAGGTTCGATGGGTAGTTTCTCAGCCTGTCCCGACGGACAGGCACCCCAGCCGTACGAGCGCGAGAATCGGCAAGCCCGACCGCCTTGTCAAGCTTGCCTCTTTCTGGCGCGGGTCTCGGCGCGCAGCACGTACAGGCCGCTGGCGATGACGATACCGGCGCCGAGCGCCAGCGACGGGTCCGGCGCGTCGCCGAAGATGACCGCGCCGTACAGCACGCCCCAGAGCATCTGCGTGTACTGGAACGGCGCCACCACCGCCCCCGGCGCCATGCGGAAGGCCGAGAGCAGGCAGAGCAGCGCCGTGCCGCCGATCAGCCCGGTCGCCGCCATCAGCGGCAGGTCGGCGAGCCGGGGCGTCACCCAGACGGTGGGCTGCCAGGGCGCCAGCATCGTCGCGGTGAGCAGGTTGCCGTAGAACGGCCAGGAGGGTGCGGTCTCCGCGGTGCCCAGCCGGCGGACGATCAGCGCCGACAGCGCGAAGCACACCGCGCTGACCAGGGCGCCCAGCGCGCCGACGTTCACCACCGCTTGCGTGGGGCGCAGCATGACCAGCACGCCGGTGAAGCCGAGCAGCACCGCCGCCCAGCGCCGCGACCCGACCCGCTCGCCCAGCAGCGGCCCGGACAACGCGGTGATGATGAGGGGCGAGGAGAACAGGATGGCGTAGACGTCGGCCAAGGGCATGCGCTGGAAGGCGAAGAACGCCCCCAGTCCGGCGGCGGAGCCGGTCAGCCCGCGCACGAGCTGGAGGCTCGGCCGCCGCGTCGCCAGCATCCGCGGCCCGCCGCGCGCCAGCGCGAAGCCGGCGATGGGGATCAGCGAGAAGCACGCGTTGAAGAACATCGCCTGCACCAGCGGGTAGGTGCCGGTGAGATGCTTCATCAGGCTGTCAACGACGGAGAACAACGCGAACGCGGTGACGATGAGTGCGATACCGCGGAGGTTGAAGTTCATACCGTCGTCAGATCCTCATGGCCACCAGCGGGCCGGGCTCCGGGGCGGTGTCGGCGATGGTGAAAGCCTCCAGCAGCGCGGCGGCGGCGCGCTCCGCGTCGGCGGTGCTGCGGGCGTGCACGACGGCCAGCGGGCGCTGCGAATCCACCACCTCGCCGAGGCCGGCGACGGCGTCCAGGCCGACCGCCGGGTCCACCAGATCGGTCACCTTGGCGCGCCCGCCGCCGAGCGCCACCACGGCGATGCCGACCGCGCGCGTGTCGATGGCCGCCACCACGCCGGAGCGCGGCGCGTGCACCGCCAGCCGCACGGGGGCGGACGCGAGGTGCTTGTCCGGCGCCTCCAGCAGATCGGCGGGGCCGCCCAGCGTCCGCACCATGCGGGCGAAGCGCTCGGCGGCGGCACCGCTGCGGATCGCCGCGTCAAAACGGCGGCGGCCATCGGCCACGTCCGTCGCCAGCTCGCCCACGACCAGCAGCTCCGCCGTCAGCTCCGCCGTCACGTCATAGAGCCGCGGGTCGGTGGGCTCGCCGCGCAGGAAGGCCAGCGATTCGCGCACCTCCAGCGCGTTGCCGGCGGTGCGGCCGAGCACCTGGTTCATGTCGGTCAGCAGCGCGCGGGCCACCAACTCGGCGCCGGTCGCCACGGTGACGATGCTCTCGCCCAGGGCCTCGGCGGCGTCCAGCGTGGTCATGAAGGCGCCCGAGCCGAATTTCACGTCCATGACCAAGCCATCCAGCCCGGCGGCCAATTTCTTGGACAGGATCGACGCGGTGATGAGGTCGAGCGATTCCACCGTCGCCGTCACGTCGCGCACCGAATAGAGCCGGCGGTCGGCCGGGGCCACGTCGTCGGTGGCGCCGACGATGGCGCAGCCGACCTCCCGAACCACGCGTTGCAGCGTCGCCACGTCGGGTTTGGCCGTGTAGCCGGGGATGCTCTCGCACTTGTCCAGCGTGCCGCCGGTGTGGCCAAGGCCGCGCCCGGAAACCATCGGCACGAAGCCGCCGCACACCGCCACGACCGGCGCCAGGATCAGGCTGACCTTGTCGCCGACGCCGCCGGTGGAGTGCTTGTCCAGCACCGGGCCGGGCAGCCCGAGCGGCTTCCAGTCCAGCACCCGGCCGGACCGCGTCATGGCGCGGGTCAGCGCCACCCGCTCGCCCAGGTCCATACCGCGGAAGAACACCGCCATGGCGAAGGCGGCGGCCTGCCCTTCGGTGACCGAACCGTCGGTGATGCCCTGCACGAAGGCGCCGATCTCCCCGGCGGTGAGCGGCTGGCCGTCCCGCTTCTTGCGAATGATCTCCTGCGGGAGCATCGACGCTCAGTACCCCTCGACCGTAGCCTTGTCGGCGGGTGCCTCGCCCAGCTCGGCCAGCAGCGAGTCGAGCAGGCCCGAGGCGCCGAAACGGAAATTCTTCGGCTTGGCCCAGCCCTTGCCCATCAGCGCGTCGGCGAGGTGCAGGTAGGCGGCGGCGCAGGCCGCGTCGCGCACACCGCCCGCCACCTTGACACCCACCCGGTGCCCGGCCTGCCCGGAGGTGTGCAGCAGCAGCGCCGCCGCCTCCAGCGTCGCGGCCGGCGTGGTCTTGCCGGTGGAGGTCTTGAGGAAATCCGCCCCGGCGGCGATGGCGTCGCGCCCAGCCCAGGCCAACAGGTCGGGGTCGGGGAAGGCGCCGGATTCCAGGATCACCTTCATGGTGACGCCCTCGCCGCACGCCTCGCGGCAGGCGTGCAGCACTTTGAGCGGCAGCGTGCGCGCGCCCTCGATGAAGGCGCGGTAGGGCAGAACCACGTCGATCTCGTCGGCCCCGGCCTTGCACGCGGCCTGGGTGTCGGCGGCGACCGTGGCGGCGTCGGCCTCGCCGGCCGGGAAGTTGACGACGGTGGCGATCTTCACCCCGCTGCCCTTCAGCGCCTTGCGCGCCGGCTTGACGAAGTGCGGCCAGACGCACACCGCGGCCACCGGGCCGACCGGCGTGACCGCGCGCTTGCACAGCGCGAGGACACTCTTTTCCGTGTCGTCGTCGTTGAGGCTGGTGAGGTCGAGGAGCGCCACCGCCCGCCGCGCCATCGCGGGAGTGGATTTGACGTCCTTGGCGGCATCGACGGCGAGTTGCAGTTCGGCGAGCAGTTTCATGGCTGGGCCTCGTCCCCTACGGTCCATCCCTCAAGAAATCCGGTCAGCAGCCGCTCCAGGTCGGTCGCCGCCGCGGCAGCATTGCGCAAGGTGTGATCGTGGTCCACCGGCTCGTCGCTCAAGCCGACGCCGAGGTTGGTGATCACCGCCACCCCGGCGACCCGCAGGCCGCAGTGCCGCGCCACGATGCATTCGGGAACCGTGGACATGCCCACGGCGTCCGCCCCCAGCAGCTTCAACATGCGCACCTCGGCCGGCGTCTCGAAACTGGGGCCGAGCCACGCGGCGTACACGCCTTCCGCCAAGTCGATTCCGAGATCCGCGGCCTTTGCGCGCATCAGGGTCCGCAGAGCGGGGTCCCAGGCGTCGGTGAGGCTGGGGAAGCGCGGACCGAACGACTCGTCGTTGGGGCCGACCAGCGGGTTGCTGCCCAGCATGTTGATGTGGTCGGAAATCAGCATCAGCCGGCCCGGCCCGACCTCCGTGCGCAGTGAGCCGGCGGCGCAGGTCAGCACCAGCGTGTCGCAGCCGGCGAGCTTCAGCGCCCGGATGGCGGTCTTCAGCGCGGCGAAGCCGGTGCCTTCGTAGGCGTGCACGCGGCCTTGCATGACGGCGACCGGATAGCCGCCCAGCCGGCCCAGCACGAGGCGCCCGGCGTGGCCCTCGACCGCCGGCACCGGGAAGCCGGGCAATTCGGCGTAGGGGATGGCGACGGCGCCCTCCACCCGGTCGGCGATGCCGCCCAGGCCGGAACCCAGAACGATGCCCAGACGCGGGCGCACGCCGGGGGCGCGGGCCAGGATCTCGGCGGCGGCCTTGGCGGCGGTCATGCGCGGGCGTCCATTGTCGGGGCCGGTGCAGCGTGAACGGACGCGGCGGCCCTTGGGTTCTGCGGGGTCATCAGCGCTCCTTCACATAAGCGACGCCACTGGCCTTTGGCGCCACCGCCCGGCCGACGAAACCGGCCAGCAGCAGCACCGTCAGCGCGTAGGGCAGCATCTGGATGAACTGCACCGGCACCGTGCCGATGCCGGGCAGCGCCACGCCTTGCAGGCGCACCTGCACCGCGTCGGTGAAGGCGAACAGCAGGCACGCCGCCAGCGTCGGCCACGGCCGCCACTTGCCGAAGACCAGCGCGGCGAGTGCGAGGTAGCCCTTCCCCGCCGTCATGTCACGCACGAATCCAGCACCGTGCGCGGTGGACAGATACGCCCCCGCCGCCCCGGTCAGCGCCCCGGTCACCAGAAGCGCGCGGTAGCGCAGGCCCGCCACCGACAGGCCGGCGCTGTCCACCGCCGCGGGGTTCTCGCCCACGGCGCGCAGCCGCAGCCCGAAGCTCGTGCGGTGGAGCATCCAGGCGGTCACGCCAACCACCGCGGCGGTCAGCCAGATCAGCACGTTGGTGTCGTCGAGCACCACATCGTACACCGGCCCGAGGATCGGGATCGGCTTCAAGGTTTCGACGCCCGGCAGGTGGATCTGCGGCAGCCGCGCCGAGGCCGGCAGCAGCGGCGTCTGGCCGCCCTGCTGGAACCACGCGAAGGCCAGGGTCGGCGCCAGCCCGGCCACGAGGATGTTGATCGCCATGCCGGACACGACCTGATTGCCGGCGTGCGTCACGCAGGCGAAGCCGTGCACCAGCGCCAGCGCCACCCCGACCGCCATCGCGGCGAGCAGGCCCAGCCAGGGGCTGCCGGTGGCCCAAGCGACCGCGGCGGCGGTGAAGGCGCCGGCCAGCATCTTGCCCTCCAGGCCGATGTCCACCACCCCCGCGCGCTCGCAGTACAGACCGGCGAAGGCGGCGAGCACCAGCGGAGTCGCCACCCGGATGGTGGCGTCGGCCAGCAGCAGCAGGATGGTGAACGCCTCGCTCATCCCGTGACCCCCGCACGGCGGAACAGGTTCTCCAGGGCTCCGGCGAACAGGATAATCAGGCCCTGGATGACCACCACCAGCTCACGCGTGATGGTCTGGAACTCGAACGACAGCTCCGACCCGCCCTGATACAGCGCGCCGAACAGCAGCGCCGCCAGGACGATGCCCACGGGGTGGTTGCGCCCCATCAGCGCCACGGCGATGCCGACGAAGCCCACCCCGCCGGTGAAGTTCAAGAGCAGCCGGTGCTGCACCCCCAGGATCTCGTTGAGGCCGACGAACCCCGCCAGCGCGCCGGACACCAGCATCGCCAGCACCACCACCCGCGCCGGGCGGATGCCGGCGTAGACCGCGGCGCGCTCGTTCTGGCCGACCGTGCGCAGCTCGAAGCCCCAGCGCGTGTGCCAGACGAAGCCGTAGACCAGGGCGCAGCACGCCAGCGCCCAGACGAAGGACAGGTTCAGCGGCGAGGCCGGCAGCGTGATACCCAGCCAGCCGGCGACCAGATCCATGGCGGGCAGCCATGTCTCGGGCGCGAACTCGCGCGACTCCGGGCTTTGCTGGCCGGGCTTGATCAGCACGTCGACCATCAGCCACGTCATCAGCGACGCCGCGATGATGTTGAACATGATGGTGGTGATGACGATGTGGCTGCCGCGCCTGGCTTGCAGCCAGCCGGGGAGAAAGGCCCAGGCGGCGCCGAACAGCGCCGAGGCGGCCACGCCGAGCAGCGCCGCCACCGGCCACGGCCAGCCGGTCAGGCCCAAGCCGACCAGCCCGGCGCCCAGGCCGCCCATCGTTGCCTGCCCCTCGCCGCCGATGTTGAACAGCCCGGCGTGGAAGGCGACCGCCACCGCCAACCCGGTGAACATGAAGCTGGTCGCGTAGTACAGCGTGAAGCCGACCGCCTCGGGATAGCCGAAAGCGCCATAGACAAGCACCTTCAGCGCGGCCAGCGGGTTCTCGCCGATCCCGGCGACCACCAGTCCCGACAGCGCCAGCGCCGCCGCCACGTTGAGCGCCGGCAGCAGGGCATGCCCGACCCAGCCCGGCACCGTGCCGGGCGGCCGTAAGCCGCTCCCCCGCGCATTGCCCGCCATAGCCTGAATCCCGCACCGAACGCGGGTCGAAGGTGCCTCGCCACGGTGCACAACGCAAGCGGCCTGCTACCATCGGCGAATACCCGTACGGTGGCGCATGGGCGATACTGGGGCGATGCTGCGCGCCTTTTTGACCCTGTTGCTGCTGATCGTCGCACTCGCCGACGCACGCGCCGCCGTGCTGAGCGAGGACGGCTTGCGCCGCCTGCTGCCGGCGGGGGTGACGCTGGGGGCGAAAGAGGCCGATCTGCCGGCGTGGCCGCTGCTGCGCGACGGCGCGCTGGCCGGCTACATCTTCGAAACCAACGATCTGGTCCGCATCCCCGGCTTCACCGGCACGCCGATCGACCTGCTGGTCGCCATGGACAAGGACGGCGGCTTCCTCGACGTGGAGGTGCTGGAGCAGAACGAGCCGGTGTTCGTGGACGGTCTGGGCGTCGAGCCGTTCGTCGATTTCCTGCGCCAGTACCGCGGCCTGTCGATCCGCCAGAACATCAAGGTCAGCAGCGTCTACGGCGGCGGCGACCGCTCCAACAGCACGGCGGTCACCCTCGACGGCATCACCAAGGCCACCGCCTCGGTCCGCATCGCCAACGTGACGATCCTGGCGGCGTCGCTGAAGGTGGCGCGCGCCAAGCTGGCGGGCGTGGCGCCGGCCGAGGCGGCGCGCGTGCGCGCGGATGTGCGCGACTCGGCGCCGTGGGACGCCCATCTCGGCCACCTGCGCCTGACCGGGCGCGAGGTCGAGGCGGCCTTCGCCGGGACCCGCTTCGCCGGCCTGGACAGCGAGGCGACGGCGAAGCCCGACGAGCCCGTCGCGGATCTGCGGTTCGGCCTGCTGACCGTGCCGACGGTGGGGATCGCGTTGCTCGGCGAAGAGGGCTGGCGGCGGGTCATGGCGCGGCTGGAGCCGTGGGAGCACGCGGTGATCGTGATGTCCTCCGGCCGCTGGTCGTTCACCGGCGAGGATTTCGTGCGCGGCACCGTGCCCGACCGGCTGGCGCTGCGTCAGGGCAACCTGCCCATCCCGATCCGCGACGCCGACGCCGAGCTGGAGTTTCTGCCCGGCGTGCCGGGCTTTGGCGAGGCGAAGCTGTTCCGCGTCGATGGGCGCACCGGTTTCGACCCGGCGTCGCCCTGGACGCTGTCGCTGCGGGTGACGCGCCAGCGCGGCTCGTTCCGGCCGGAAACGGAAAGCCGCGACTTCCCCACCGACTACCGCCTGCCCGAGCGCTTCTTCGAACGGGAGGACGCCGAGGGGGCGCCATCATGGCGGGCGTCCTGGACGGCGCGTGCGGGGGAACTGGGCGTGCTCGGCGCCGGGCTGGCGCTGCTGGCGGTGCTGCTGGCGCGGCCGGCGGTGCTGACCCGGAATCCGCGGGTTTTTGCCTGGGTGCGGCGGCTGTACCTCGCCTACACGCTGGTGTTCGTCGGCTGGGTGGCGCAGGCGCAGCTCAGCATCGTCAACGTGCTGGCGCTGGTGAAGGCGGCGGGCACGGGGATGGACCTCAGCTTCTTCCTGTACGACCCGCCGACGCTGGTCGTCTGGGGGTTCGCGCTGGGGGCGCTGGCGGTGTGGGGGCGCGGCACGTTCTGCGGCTGGCTGTGCCCGTTCGGCGCGTTGCAGGAGTTCGCCGCCGACGTTGCGGCGCGGCTGGGCGCGCGGCAGATCGCCGTGCCGGCGTGGCTGGAAAACGTGAAGTACGGCGTGCTCGCCGTGCTGGTCGGCGGCACGGCGCTGTCGACCGGACTGGCCGAGACGCTGGCCGAGGCCGAGCCGTTCAAGACCGCCATCACCCTGGGTTTCCGGCGCGAGTGGCCGTTCGTCGTCTATGCCGTGCTGGCGGTGCTGGCGAGCACGGTCGTGTTCAAGGGGTATTGCCGCTTCGTCTGCCCGTTGGGCGCGGCGCTGGCGCTGCTCGGCCGGCTGCGCCGCTTCGACTGGATCGCGCGGCGGACGGAGTGCGGCACGCCGTGCCAGCTCTGCCGCCGCAAGTGCCGCTACGGCGCCATCCGCAAGGACGGGGCGATCCGCTATCACGAGTGTTTCCAATGCCTGGACTGCGTGGCGATCCATCAGGACGCCGCGCGCTGCGTGCCGCTGGTGCTGTCCACGAAGCGGGCCGCGCGGGAGACATGCCATGCGGATTGAGCTGACGCGCCGCCGCTTCATCGCCATTGCCGGGGCCGCCGCGCTGGTCCCCGGCTCGGCTGTTGCGTTCGAAACGGTGCGCTGGCGCGGGCAGGCGTTGGGCGCCGAGGCCAGCATCACGCTGCACCACCCCGACCGCGCCGAAGCCGAAGCGCTGATCACCGCGTGCGTGGACGAGGTGGCGCGGCTGGAGCGCGTGTTCAGCCTGTACCGGCGCGATTCCGCCCTGTCCCGGCTGAACCGTGCCGGCCGTCTGTCGGCACCGCCTGCGGAACTGGTGGCGCTGCTGGACGAGGCGCGGCGCGTCCACGACCTCAGCGGCGGCGCCTTCGACGTCACCGTGCAGCCGTTGTGGGAGCTGTTCGCGCACCACTTCGCAAAGCCAGACGCCGACCCGGACGGCCCAGCGCCGGACGCGGTTGCCGCGGCGCGGGCGCTGGTGGACGGGCGCGGTGTGCGCACCGGTGCGGATGGGATCGCGTTCGACCGGCCGGGCATGGCGGTGACGCTGAACGGCATCGCCCAGGGCTTCATCACCGACCGCGTCGCCGACCGCTTGAGCGCCGCCGGCATTCGGAACGTCCTGCTCGATCTGGGGGAGACGCGCGCGCTCGGCCCGCGCGGCGACGGGCTGCCGTGGCGCGTCGGCATCGGCGATCCCAACCGGCCCGAGGGCCTGCTGCGCACGCTGGAAATGAGCGGTCGGGCGGTCGCCAGTTCCGGCGGCTACGGCACGGTGTTCGACCGGCTGGGGCGCTTCCACCATCTGTTCGACCCGGCGACCGGGCTGCCGGCGCGGCGCTGGGCCGGCGTCAGCGTGCTGGCCGACACCGCCACCGCGGCCGACGCCCTGTCCACCGCCTTGTGCGTTGCCGAGCCGGCGCACGCCGCCGACATCCTGAGGGACGGTGGCGGGCGGGAGGCTTGGCTGGTCGCGGCGGATGGCCACGTCACCCAGTTAAGCCGCAGCTAGCGCCAGCACGACGGCGGCGTAGTGGCAGGCTGCGGCGACCAGCACGCAGGCGTGCCAGATCGCCTGGTTGTAGGGAATGGAGTCGCGCAGGTGCACCGGCACCCCGGCGGTGTAGATCACACCGCCCGCCGCCAGCAGCGCCAGCGCGTCTGCCGGCAGACGCTCGATCACCGCGTCGATCTGGACAATGCCGGCCCAGCCCAGCGCCACGTAGAGGACCACGGTTACGCTCTCCGGCCGGTGGCGGAACAGCACCTTGAGCAGGATGCCCAGCGCCGCCACCATCCACACCCCGGCCAGCAGCCCGAAGCCGCGCCAGCCACCGACCACCAGCGCGCAGAACGGCGTGTAGGTTCCGGCGATAAGCAGGAAGATGGCGGAATGGTCGAAGACACGCAGCACCGCCTTGCGCCGCGGCGCCTGGGTGGCGGCGTAGAGCGTCGAGCAGGCGAACATCGCTACCAATGATGCCCCGTAGACCGCGGCGGCCACCGAGGCGGTCGCGTTGCCGGACTGGATCGTCCACGCCATCAGGATGGCTCCGGCGACCACGCTGGCCGCCAATCCGCTGGTCTGGATGGTCAAGTCCACCCGCCGTTCCCGCAGCGTCCGCATACACGCCTCCAGCTTACCCGCTAGGGAAGCTGTCGCGGGCGATGCGGCGGTCAAGCCGACCGTTGGGTGAGCGGCGATTCGCCTTTCGGGTCCACGCCCGCCATCATCAGGCCCAGCGTCCGCTCGTCGGTGTCGGGGGAGACCTCGCCGACGATGCGGCCGGCGAACATCACCAGGATGCGGTCGGCGAGCCCGCGGATCTCGTCCAGCTCGGCCGACACCAGCAGGATCGCCGTGCCGGAATCGCGCAGCGCCACGAGGCGGCGGTGGATGAACTCGATGGCGCCGATGTCCACGCCGCGGGTCGGCTGGCCGACCAGAAGCAGGTCGGGATTGCCCTCGATCTCGCGGGCCAGCACCAGCTTTTGCTGGTTGCCGCCGGAAAAGCCGGAGGTGCGCAGGTCCGGGTCGGCGGGGCGGATGTCGTAGGCGTCCATGGCCTGGGCACAACGCGCGCGCGCCGCGCTCCAGTCGAACAGCAGGCCGCCGCGGGAGAGAGCCGGGTCGGTCTGGCGGCCGAGGACGGCGTTCTCGAACGCCGCGAAGCCGGTGACGAGACCGATTTTCTGCCGGTCCTCCGGCACATGGCCCATGCCGTGGCCGTGCAGTCGGACGGTGCCGGATGCCGCCGGGCGCATGCCGGCCAATGCCTCCAGCAACTCCGACTGGCCGTTGCCGGAGACGCCGGCAATACCGACGATCTCGCCGGACCGTACGGTGAAATCCACACCGTTGACGCGCTCGGCGACACGCAGGTCCGTCACCTCCAGCACCGGAGCGCCGGGCGTGGCCGGCGTCTTGTCCACGCGCAGCAGCACCGGGCGGCCGACCATCAGCTCGGCCAAGGCCGCCGCGTCGGTGCGGGCGGTGGGCAGCGTCGCCACCACCTGACCGCGGCGCATCACCGTGACGGCGTCGGTCAGTTCGACGATCTCGCGCAGCTTGTGGGTGATGATGATGACGGTCTTGCCCTGCGCCTTGAGCGCGCGAAGGATGCGGAAGAGGTGCGCCGTCTCCTGCGGCGTCAGCACGCCGGTCGGCTCGTCGAGGATCAGCAGGTCCGCGCCATGGTGCAGCGCCTTCAAGATCTCGACACGCTGCTGGGCGCCGACGGCCAAGTCGCCCACCGGGCGGTCGAGGTCCACCTCCAGCGCGTAGTCGCGGGCCAGACGCTCCAGCTCGGCGCGGGCGCGGGCGAGGCCCGGCGCCAGGGTCGGCCCGCCCTCGAAGCCGAGCAGGACGTTCTCCAGCGCGGTGAAGGTCTCCACCAGCATGAAATGCTGGTGCACCATGCCGATGCCGAGCGCGATGGCGTCGCGCGGGCTGGAGATACGGGCCTCGCGGCCGTCCACCAGCACCGTGCCGGCATCGGCGGCGAGCGTGCCGTAGACGATGTTCATGATGGTGGACTTGCCGGCGCCGTTCTCGCCGACGATGCCGTGGATCGTCCCCTTCGCCACGGCGAACGACACGGCACGGTTGGCGTGGTTGGCGCCGAACCACTTCTCGACGCCCAGAACCTCCAGCGCGGGGACGGTCACGGTTTGTAGGGCTTCACGGTCAGCGTGCCGGCGACGATCTGCGCCCGCGCGTCGTCCACGGCCTTCTGCATGGCGGGCGTGATGAGGGCGCGGTTGTGCTCGTCCAGCGCCCAGGCGACGCCGTCCTCCTTGAGGCCAAGCACGCGGTGGCCGGGCTTCCAGGTGCCCTCGCGGGCGTCCTTGAAGCAGGTGTAGACCGATACGTCCACGCGCTTGACCATGGAGGTCAGCACCCGGCCGGGATGCAGGAAGTTTTGGTTGGAATCGACGCCGATGCCCAGCTTGCCGGCGTCGGCGGCCGCTTGCAGCACGCCCAGGCCGGTAGCACCGGCCGCCGCATAGACCACGTCGGCGCCGCGGCCGAACTGGCTCTTGGCCAGCTCCGCGCCGCGCGTCGGGTCGTTCCAGGCGGCGGGCGTGGTGCCGGTCATGTTGACGAAGATTTCGGCGTTGGGCGCGGCGTGGCGCACGCCCTGCTCGTAGCCGGTGAGAAAGTTGCGGATCAGCGGCACGTCCATGCCGCCGATAAAGCCCACCTTGGCCGTCTTCGACGCCTGCGCCGCCAGCATGCCGACCAGGAACGAGCCCTCCTCCTCCTTGAAGGTGACGGACTGGACGTTGGGGGCGTCGAGCTTCTCGTCGATCAGGCAGAATTTGGTGCCGGGGAACTCCCTGGCGACTTTTTCCAGTGGCGCCGCCTGGGCGAAGCCCATGGCGACCACCACGCTGGCGCCGCGCCGGGCCATGGTGCGCAACGCCTGCTCGCGCTGCACCTCGTTGGTCACTTCGAAGTCGCGGTAGGCGATGCCGGTGTCCTTCTTGAAGCGCTCGGCGCCGGTGTAAGCGGCTTCGTTGAAGGATTTGTCGAACTTGCCGCCCATGTCGTAGACGACGGCCGGCGCGAAGTCCTGTGCCGCCACGGCTGGTGCCCAGGCCAGCAGCGCCGCCAGCGTCACCGTGAACCGGTTCATCCCCACCCCCTCCCCGCTTCGTACGAAAGGAGAATACCCGCGTCGGAGCCGCCAAAACAGGGGACGCTTGGCCGCGGCGGCGGTTGACTTGACCTCGGCGGGCGGATATGCACGCGGGGCAGGCATGGCCGCCGCGGCGTCGGCACGGCCCCTGCTGCCTCGGGGAGGATGTTGGTGGTCCAGGAACTGCTGGTGGTGCTGCTGCAAGGCTACGTGCTGGGCATCGCCATCGCAGCGCCGGTCGGCCCCATCGGCTTGCTGTGCATCCGCCGCACCATTCAGCACGGCCCGTTTATGGGCTTCGCCACCGGCATGGGCGCCGCGGTCGCCGACACCATCTATGGCGCCATCGCCGCCTTCGGCGTGTCGGCGGCGCTGTCCTTCCTGGAAGGGCACCAGACGTGGTTCCGCGTCGTCGGCGGGGCCTTCATGCTGGCCGTCGCCATCCGCACCTTCCGCCAGAGGCCAGCCGCCGAGGAGCAGGAAATCTCAAAGGCGCCGGACAGCCGCACGGCCATCGCCGGATTCATGACCGGGCTGTCGCTGACGCTGACCAACCCGGCGACGATCCTTGCCTTCATCGCGGTGTTCGCCGGCTTCGGGCTGGGCGCCAACCTCGGCAAGTTCGATGCTGCCACCATGGTGCTGGGGGTGTTCCTGGGAGCGTCGAGCTGGTGGCTGGCGCTGTCGTCCGGCGTGGCGGCGGTGCGCCACCGCATCACCGACCAGGGGTTGACGGTGCTCAACCACTGCACCGGCGTCGGGCTGGCGTGCTTCGGGCTGTGGGCGCTGGGGACCGCGTTCACCGGCATCGTGTTGGCAGGGTGGTAAGCATCTCCTCGCATGGCGCGCCGCCGCGCAACGCGTGGAAGTGACGGGCAAGGCGGAACAGGTAGATCCCGACCAGCAAGGCCAGCAGACCGATGGTGAACCAGCCCACCATGTCGGTGATGCGCGGCCACGTCGAGAGCATGCAGCCGGTCCACGCCAGCACCAGCGTCCACAGGATCGAGCCTGCGCCGGAGGCGAGGCTGTAGCGCCACACCGGCATGCGGCAGGCACCGGCGGGAATGGAGATCAGCGTGCGCAGGCCGGGGATCGGCTGGCAGAACAGCACGGCGAGGCCGCCACGAGCAGCGAACCATGCGGTGGCGCGCCTGACCTGCTTCGGCCGGATGGTCAGCCAGTGGCCGTGGCGCTTGAGGAAACGCTCCAGCCGGTCGGGCGGCAACAGACGGCTCGGCAGGTACCAGACGAGCTGGCCGACCAACGAGCCCAACCCGCCGGCGATGGCGACGGCATACAGATTGTACTCGCCGGTGGCGGCGCCCAGACCGGCCAGCGGGATGACGGTCTCGGCGGGGACCGGCGGCACGACACGCGCCAGCACGAGGAGCAGGAAAATCCCCACGTACCCCATCGAGTGCATCACATCGACCAGCCACTCCGTCATTCCCGCCCTCTCCGTCCGCTCAGCCGGGGGAGTAACAAAGCGGGTGGAGGCGGGTTCCGTCAGGCGAGAGCAGAGGTGATGTCGGTCTGGGAGAAGTCGTTGCCCTTGAACAGCAGCGGCAGGTCGTTTGCTTTGGCGAGTGCGTAGGACGCGCAGTCGCCCATGTTCAAGCCGGCGGGGTGCCGGCCCTTGCCGAAGCGGATGAAGGCGTCGCGGGCATGGGCGGTAAGGCCGGCATCGAAAGGAACGATCTCGATTTTCATGTCGCGCAGGATCGTGTCGAGAGCCTGCCCGAATTCCGCAGGTCCACGTCCGGTGATCACCAGCGCCGCTTCCAACACGCTAACCGCACATACAAAGCATGCCTTGGCGTCGCTGATGGCATCCTCGAACTGTTCGAATCCCGGCTCTTTCTTGAGAATGGCGATCAGCGCCGACGTGTCGATGACAATCACGCGGGCAATCCATTCTCATCGTACAGGTCGTCTTCCGAGAAATCCGGGTTAATCGGCGGATACTTGTTGTTGAACTCGTCAACAATTTCCCGGATCCGGCGTTTCCGTTCTGCCGCCTCTTCGGGGTTTCGCTTGCCAAGTCGCCGAACGCCGCCATAGATGAATTGCACCCCCGCACCTTCCAAAGCCTGCCGGACTTGACCGAGGGTCTCCGGCGACACGGCGGATACGGCTTCGGCCGCCTCCAGCCGGCGCAGGGTGGCGACGGAGACGTGGGCGCGCTCTGCCAACTCACGCTGTTCAAGGCGGAGAAGCGCACGCGCGGCGCGGATCTGGTCGGGCGTGATCATCAGCATGAGCGATATATATCACGCCCGAGCGTTGCAGATCAATCCTGCGCGATATCGCTTACGCCGCCAGCGCCCGCTCCGCATCCAGGGTGGCCGCCACGGCGTGCAGAACGGCGGCGATGCGGATCACGTCCTGCACGGCTTCCTTGGCCGCCCCCTTGCCCAGCACTTCGCGCTCGTGCGCCTCGATGCACATGCCGCAGCCGTTGACAGCCGACACGGCAAGCGACCACAGCTCGAAGTCCAGCTTGTCCACGCCGGGGTTGCCGATGACGTTCATGCGCAGCCGCGCCGGCAGCGTCTTGAAGTCGGCGTGCCCGGACAGATGCACGAAGCGGTAATAGATGTTGTTCATGCCCATGATCGCCGCCGCCGCCTTGGCGGCGTTGAAGGCGGTGGGCTCCAGGGCCTTGACCGCCTCACCGGCGATCGTCTGCACCAGCACGTCGTTGCGGGATGCGATGGCGGACGCGAGCGCCGTGCCCCACAGTTGCTGCGCCGTCAGGTTCGGCGAGGTCAGCACGTTGGACAGGTTCAGCTTCAGGTCCTTGGCGTAGTCGGGCAGCGTGCCCTTCAGCTCGTCGAGGGTCATGGCGGCAAATTCCTTGAATGAGTGAGGGAGGCGCGGACGGGCGCGGGGGTGGGGGCAGTGCGCCCGTCCGTCCTTCCGCAGGCGGCCCGATGGGGGTCAGGCGGCCTGGAGGGTGGTCTCGCCCTTCTGCCAGTTGCAGGGGCACAGCTCGTCGGTCTGGAGCGCGTCGAGCGTGCGCAGGATCTCCTGCGGGTTACGGCCGACCGACAGGTCGTAGACGGAGACGTGGCGGATGATGCCCTCCGGATCGACCACGAAGGTGGCGCGCAGGCACACGCCTTCGTTCTTGTCGAGGATGCCCAGCGCCGTGGACAGCTCGCGCTTGATGTCGGCGAGCATGGCGAACGGCAGGTGCTTCAGGTCCTCGTGGTGGGTGCGCCAGGCGTGGTGGACGAACTCGCTGTCCGTCGAGCCGCCGTAGACGACCGCGTCACGGTCGGCAAACTCGCCGTTGAGCTTGCCGAAGGCGGCGATCTCGGTCGGGCAGACGAAGGTGAAGTCCTTCGGCCAGAAGAAGAACACCTTCCATTTGCCGGCGTCCGACCGGTCGGTGATGCGGGCGAACGCGTTGTTCGGGTCGAGCGACACCGTGGCCTGGAGGTCGAAAGCCGGGAACTTGTCACCAACGGTCAGCATATCCAGTTGCTCCTTGCATTTGCGTTATTGTTTGGAATTGGTCCAAACATGATGGCGCAAGCTCGGCCGGTCCAATTGTCTTTTCCGACCGGTGTGATAGGAAGGACCGATGATCGAAGCCGTCACGCTGCGCCAGCTCCGCTACCTCGTGGCCGTCGCCGACACGCTGCACTTCGGCCGCGCCGCCGAGCGCTGCCATGTCAGCCAGCCCAGCCTGTCGGCGCAGATCCAGCAGTTGGAGGACACGCTCGGAGTCCAACTGGTGGAGCGCACGCAGCGCCGGGTGCTGCTGACAGCCGCCGGGCGCGACGCGGTGGCGCGGGCGCGCCGCATCCTGGGCGAAATGACCGACCTCGCGGCGGCCGCGCGCAGCGCCGGGGTGCCGCTGGGCGGCGAGTTGCGGCTGGGCGCGATCCCGACACTGGCGCCGTACTATCTGCCGCGGGTGCTGCCGGCCCTGCGCCGCGACCACCCGGAACTGAAGCTTTTCCTGCGCGAGGATCTGACCGGACGCCTGCTCGACGCGCTGAAGGCCGGCACGCTCGACGCGCTGCTGCTGGCGCTGCCGGTGGACGAGCCCGGCCTGGACCACGCGGCGGTGTTCGACGAGCCGTTCGCGGTGGCGCTGCCCGCCGGGCACCCGCTCATCGCGCGCGCCGCGCTGGAGGAAGGCGATCTGGCAGGCGAACGGCTGCTGCTGCTTGAGGAGGGCCATTGCTTCCGCGATCAGGCGCTGGCGGTGTGCCGGCTGAACGGCCGGCCGGAGCGTGACGGCTTTTCCGGCACGTCGCTCAACACGCTGTGCGAGATGGTGGCGGGGCGGGTCGGCGTCACGCTGCTGCCGGCGCTGGCCCGGCCGCGCGCGCCGGAGGGGGTGGAGACGCGCCCCTTCGCCGAACCACAGCCGGCGCGGCGTGTCGGCCTCGTCTGGCGCAAGGGAAGCCCGCGCGGGGCGGAGTTGCAGCAGTTGGCCGATTACTTGCGCCGGCACTTGCCTGAGGGTGTGACGGCGGCGGAGGAATAGGGAAGCCGGGCGCTTCGTTGGGGGAGCAGGGTTTACACGGATTTCACGGATTTATGCACGGATTACACGGATTTTTTTTTGATGCTTGCGGCGCGTCGGATCATCCCGAAGGCCGTTGCTGGGCACGAATGGAGAAATCCGTGTAATCCGTGAAAAGATCCGTGAAATCCGTGTGAAATGGTTGCCGGCAACGCCACAGCTTCGCGGCTCAGCGTCACCCAGGCAAATTCACCCAGGTAACCACACCAGCGAGCGCCATCGCCCACAGGCCGAGCACCATGTGGAGGACGCGCAGTTCGCCGGTCAGGCGGCGCTCGACGACGGCCTGGGTGCGGGCCATGGCTTCCAGGCGGGCGTCGACGGCCAGAAGGCGTTGCGTGGTGAAGGAGCGGTATTCGCGCATGGCGGCACCGTACGGCCATGCCGCGGCAGCGCGGTGTGTCCTTCAGGGGACCTTTACGCCTCGACCGGCTCGCCCAGCAGCTCGCTCACCGCCTCGGCGAGGATTTCCGGGCGGTAGGGCTTCTGGAGCAGCCGAAACCCTTCCGCCTCCGCGGTGTTGGCGGTGTTCGAATAGCCGGTGGTCAACAGCACCGGCAGCGCCGGGAAGCGCTCGCGCACCGTGCGGGCGAGGTCCAGGCCGTTCATGCTGCCGGGCATGACGATGTCGGAAAACACCAGATCGAAGCGTCGCCCCTTGCCGAGCACCTCCAGCGCGCGGTCGGCGTTTTCGGCGTGCACCACGGCGTAGCCGAACCCCTCCAGCAGCGTGGTGGCGGTGCGGCCGATCTCCGGGCTGTCCTCGACCAGCAGGATCGACCCGCCGGCTGCCGTCGGGCATTGGGCTGGGGCGGCGTCGGGCTGCGCCATGCCCTCGTGGCTGCGCGGCAGGTACAGCGTGACGGCGGAGCCCTGCCCCGGCCGGCTGTCCAGCCCCACCGTGCCGCCGGCCTGGGTGGCGAAGCCGTAGACCTGGCTGAGGCCCAGGCCGGTGCCCTTGCCGACCTCCTTGGTGGTGAAGAACGGGTCGAAGACGCGCTCCTGGATGTCCTTGTCGATGCCGCAGCCGCTGTCGGCCAGCGTCAGCGCCACGAACTCGCCGGACAGCCCGCCCGGTTCCCCCCCATCCCCCGGACCACCCTCCCCCAGGCCGCCCAGCACGGCATTGCGCGCGCTCACCCGCAGCGTGCCGCCGTCCGGCATGGCGTCGCGGGCGTTGACCGCGAGGTTGAGCACCGCCAGCTCCATCTGCGCGCGGTCCACCTTGATCGGCCAGACGCCGGGCGCCAGGTCCGCCTCCACGGCGATGTCGCCACGTAGCGAGCGCTTCAGCATGCCGTCGATCATCGATGCCAGCGTGGCGTTCACGTCCACCACCTCCGGCTTGACGGTGTGCTGGCGCGAGAAGGTGAGAAGCTGCTGCGTCAACTGGCCGCCACGGTAGGCGGCCTGCATGGCGGTGTCGATGAACGGCGCCGCCGGGGTGCCCTGCCCGCTCCGCGACTGCGCCAGATAGAGGTTGCTGGTGATGACCATCAGCAAATTGTTGAAGTCGTGCGCGATGCCGCCGGCGATCTGGCCCAGCATCTCCAGCCGCTGGATCTTCTGAATGATCTCCTCGGCGCGCTGGCGGCGCTCCACCTCGGCAGCGACGCGTGCCAGCGCCGCCTGCTCGGCGCGTGCCTTGCGGACGACCAGCCAGGACACCAGCGCCAGCAGCACCGCTGAGGGCACCGCGAACAGCGCATAGAACAGCACGTGCCCGCGCCATTCCGTCAGAATCCAGTCGGTGGTCCGGCCGTACAGCACGTACACCGGCTGTACGCCCACCTTCCGATAGGCGTACAGCCGCTCCACTCCATCACCCTGCGACACCGTGCGGAACTGACCACCCTGCGGCGCTTGGGCGATGGCGCGCATGAAGCCGCTTTCAGGCCGCAGCTTGACCCCCGACGGACCTTCGGGGAAGCGGGCGAGGATGGTGCCGTCGGCGCGCACCAGCGACACGGCGTCGCCGGGGGTGGCTACCACCTGCGAGAAGAAGTCGACGAACTCGGTGACGTACACCGAGGCGAGGATGCTGCCGTCGAATCGGCCGTCCGGCGTCGAGCGCCGCCGCGCCACGTTGAACGCCGGCTTGCCGGTGGTGCGGCCGGGGTAGGCGGCGCTGATGTAACGGGAGTCCCCGTCCCTCAGCGCGGCGAAGTAGTCGCGGTCCGATATGCTGTTGGGCGGTATGGGGTAGACGACACTGCTGGCCTTCCCGGTGCCGGTGCCGTCGCTGAGCCACAGGCTGCCGACCTGCGGGAAGGCAACCTCGATCCGCTTCAAATACCGGTGGATCTCCGGAGAGGCCGTGACCTCGTCCCAGGACAGGCCGGCGATGCGTTGGTCGATCTCGTCCAGCACGAAGGCGTACGTCTCGAACAGACGCAACGTATGTTCGTACACGACCGAATTGGTGCGCTCGACATGCCGCTCCGCGTTGGCGAAGCCGGTGCCGTAATCCCGCCACGCCACCACCGCCAGGAGCAGCAGCGGCACCATGAAGGAGAAGAGCAGCAGGATCCAGAGGTCGCGGGCGGATCGGCGTGCGGGCATCCGAAGGGCAACCCCTTGATAACGTTCAAGGGGGTGACAGTATCAGATCAAAGTCGGCCGTCATTACGCCAATGGGAAAGGGTCTTTCTCATACAAATGGATGAGGCATACGCCATTCGCCCAGGCCGGCGCCGTCACAGCCGCTTGCGCAGCAGTACGCTGCCGCCCTCGTGCGGCAGCCGCGCGTGCCAGGGGATGGCGGCCACCTCGACCTCGATGTAGCCGTGCCGGGCGTAGAGCCGGCGAGCCGGCGCGTTGTCGGCCCAGACGTGCAGGGTGATGCGGTCGAAGCCGCCCGTGCGTGCCCGCCCCTCCACCCAGTCGAGCAACCGGGCGGCGACGCCGCGCCGCCGCCACGCCCGCGTGACCGCCAGGGCCGACAGGAAATAGCTGCCCCAGTCCTGCGCCGCGTCGAAGGTGCGGATGTGCTCCAGCCGTTCGGCCGGCAGGAAGCTGCGGTCGACGCTCTTCATCCAGTTCGCCGGATAGGCGTGCGCCACACCCATCACCGACCGGCCGTCCACCGCGACGGCACAGTGCCGGTACGAGAACGAGCCCTCGCGCGCCGCCAGTCCGGGCATCAGCAAGTCGGCCACGCTCGCCCCCGGCACCACGCCGTCCAGCAGGAACTCGTAGATGCCGCCACCGGCTTCGACCAACAGCGGCGCCATGGCCGGCGAGTCGTCGGGGTCGGCGGGACGGATCAGGATGTCGGCGGTCATCGGGGCCTCGTGGGAGCGTTCATAGGGAGGTAATGCACCCACCCGCGACAAACCAGCGCGACGCGAAGGCGACTCGGGCCCGTTGACCGGACCGGCGTTCGCGGATAGGCTCGCGGGCATGAACGAACAGCTTTCCCGGATTCTTCGAATTAGCGGCCCGGTCCTTCTCTGAAGGCCGGGAACCATCGTCCGCGCTCATCGAAGATTCCTTAGGGAAAGCTCAGCATCATGCCTGCCGTTCAATCCTCCACCGTCCTGCCCGCCCCCGCCGAAGCCCGCGCGACCGATCCCGGCCGTTGCGTGACCTTCGCCGTCCGTGCCGACGCCGATCCCGGCTCGCTGCCGCGCGTGCTGGAACTGTTCGCCAAGCGCGGTCTGGTGCCGGCCGCGCTGCGCAGCGAGTTGCTGCCCGATGGCGAGACGCTGGATATCAGCGTCGAGATGGTCGGACTGGCGCGCGCCGAATCCGACCACGTGGCGAACTGCCTGCGGACGGTTCCAATGGTCAGCCACGTGCTGACCACGGAACGAGCGCTGGGCTGAAATCCGGTTTTCACACGGATTTTGGGGATTTGAACACGGATTACACGGATTTTTCTATTCGTGCACGGCAGCGGCTTACGGGAACGCCGATGCGCGGCAAGCATCAAAAAAAATCCGTGTAATCCGTGCCTCAATCCGTGAAATCCGTGTGACGGTTGCCCGCCCTGCAGATATGCCGGGACTGGCGGATCAAGCCGCGTCGCCCTTCTGCTCGGCGGGAGGCTCGGCGGCACTCTCGTCCCCGGCCGGCGCCTGGATGATCGCCGCGGCGCGTTGCAGCTTGCGGAACTGGCGGACCGAGAAGGGCATCGTCCCCATGTAGGCGAGGCCGAGCAGGAGCAGCGTCCACCAGGGCTGAGCCACCAGCAAGGCGGCGAGCAGGCCCACCCCGACCAGCGCCGGCACCACATAGTGGGTGGGCACCCGCATGCCCTTGCCGGAAAAGGTCGGCAGCGTGCTGACCAGCAGCAGGCCGATGAGCAGCGTCCACGTCACCACCAGCGCCGGGTGGGCGACGACGGCCGGCCCCACCTCGAAACCGGCGACCATGGGCAACAGCACCAGCCCCGCCCCGGCCGGCGCCGGAACGCCGGTGAAGTAGTTGAAGGCGAACGGCGGCAGGTCGGGCACGCCCAGACGCGAATTGAAGCGCGCCAGCCGCAACGCCATGCACACCGCATAGGCCAGCGCGGCGATCCAGCCGAAGCTGCCCGCCGACCCCAGCGCCCACAGATACATCATCAGCGCCGGCGCCACGCCGAAGCTGACCACGTCGGACAGGCTGTCCAACTCGGCGCCGAACTTGCTCTGGCCGTTGAGCAGCCGCGCGATGCGACCGTCCAGCGCGTCGAGAATGGCCGCCGTCACCACGGAGACCACCGCCGGCTGCCACTGCCCGTCGATGGCGAAGCGAATCGCCGTCAGGCCGGCGCACAGCGCCAGCACGGTCAGCACGTTGGGCAGCAGATGATTGATCGACAGCCCCTTCAAGCGCGGGTGCGGCCGGCGCGGGTGCCGCTTGCGGAACACGCCGGGCTTGAAGACGCCCTGCCTGAAGACGGGCGGCCGTTTCATCAGCGAACCTCCCCGACCCGCTGCGGTTCGGTGGATTGCAGGTCGGCCAGCACGGTCTCGCCACCGATCGCCAACTGCCCGACGCAGACCTGCGGCACCACGCCGTCCGGCAGGTAGATGTCGGTGCGGCTGCCGAAGCGGATCAGGCCGAAGCGCTCGCCCGCCTTCACCACCTGCCCCGGCTTGAGGTGGCAGATGATGCGGCGCGCCACCAGACCGGCGATCTGCACATAGGCGATCTCACGCCCGTCCGGCAGACGGTGGCGGATCGCCTGCCGCTCGTTCTCGGAGCTGGCCTTGTCGAGGGCGGCGTTGAGGAAGGCGCCGGGATGATACTCGGCGGCGATCACCTCGCCGTCCGCCGGCACGCGGTTGACGTGCACGTTGAAGACGTTGAGGAAGATGGAGATGCGCGTGCGCGGCTCCGGCCCCATGCCCAGCTCGGGCGGCGGGACCGCCGGCACGATCATGGTGACGCGGCCATCGGCCGGGCTGACCAGCAGCCCGTCGCGGGACGGGGTCACGCGCTCGGGATCGCGGAAGAAATAGACACACCACGCGGTGAGGATCAGTCCGATCCATCCCAGCGGAGTCGCCACCACCAAGCCCAGGATGAGCGAGACCACCGCGAAGATCGCGATGAACGGCCAGCCGGCGCGGTGGATCGGAACGAGTACGGTATCGATGGCGGTCATCGCCGGTCACTTACCCCCTGACATGAAGCGGCGCATTCTAGTCGGGGTGCCTCGCCCTTGACAGAATTTTAGCGGGAGGCGGCGAAGCTTCCTGTTTTTGGCCGGGGATGGGACGGCCAAAGGCTTGCTGTTGCTGGGCGAGTGGCTTACTTCGCCGCCGGCAGCGCGAAGATCTGCCCCGGATAGATCATGTCCGGGTCGCGGATCTGGCCGCGGTTGGCCTCGTAAATGGTCGTGTAGCGCAGGCCCTCGCCGTAGGTGCGCCGGGCGATGCGCCACAGGCTGTTGCCGGGCTGGACCACCAGCGACTGGCCGTTCGGCAGGTCCTTCGGCATCTCCGACACCTGCACCGGCAACTCGACGCGCGCGGTCACCTTGCCGGAGGTCGCCACCTGATCGGCGCGCAGCGCGTAGACGCCCGGATCGATGCTGCGCTCGGGGCTCAGGCGCCAGTGGCCGTCGGGGTCGGTGGCGGCGCGGCCGACGAGGATGTTGTCCAGGTAAAGCTGCACCGCGCTGCCCGGCTGCGCCCGGCCGCCCATGGCGACACGGCCGGCCGAGTCGTAGTCCATCGTTTCCACCGACACGCCGCCGGGCGGCAGCGGCGGCAGACCGCGGCTCGATGACCCGCCGGGGGCAACGGGATCGGCCTTGACCGGTTCGACGCGGGCGGGCTCGGGACTGGACGGCGGCGGGGCCTGGAGCACCGTGCTGACGCCGGCGCCCTCGCGCGGCACGGCGACGGCCAGCGCCTCACCCGGCTGGCCGGTCGGGCGGCCGGCGACGTCGCGTTGCGCATCCGGCACCACCAGGACGACGACGCGCTCGGCCGGAACCGACTCAGCCCCGAGGCGCGCGGTCAGGCTCAGCTCGCGGCTGCCGGGCGACAGCGGGTTGGCCGGCAGCAGCACCCACTCGCCGCGCCGGTCGGCGGTGACCTCGCCCAGCGGCCGGTTGCCGTCGAACACGGTGACCGCCGCGCCGGGCGCCGCGCGGCCGGCGATCACCGCCTCGCCGCCGGGCATCACGCGGACCACGTCGAATTGCGGAACCACCGGCTTGGCCGGCGCCGCGGCGGGAGCCTCCGCCGGGGCCAGGGATTTGGCGGCCGGGGGGTTGGCGGGCTGGGTGGCGCCCTGCATGGCTGTGGGGGCGATGGCCACCGCGTCCTCGCGGACGGGCTCGCGCAGGCCATACGTCAGCGCGGCGGCCACAATGGCCGCTCCCGCCGCACCGAGAAGAAGGATCTGTTTCACCGCCGCACCGTATGCTGGCGGGCAGCCGACCGGGGCGCCCGCCTCCCGAGTATCGGTAAGTCGCGCGCGCCGATCAACGGCCGGATGCGCCGGTGCGGAACTATTTCGGATACGAAACCGACGTTATGGGGCGGGCGGCAGCGACTTCAGGTAGACGGCGACGGCGTGGCGGTCGGCAGCGGTCAGCTTGGAGGTGGAATTGCGCACCACTTCGCCCATGGCGCCGCCGACGACGTCCCCATCGGGCAGCATGCCCGTCTCCAGCACCGTCTCGACGTCGCCGACGGACCACGTGCCGAGGGTCTTCGGGTCGGGGCGCAGGCTGGGCACCTTGTCGCCGTCCGGCCCCTTGGGGTTGCCGGCCAGCGCGCGGCTGCCGTCGATGCCGCCCATCCAGTTGCGCGGGCTGTGGCACTCGCCGCAGTGCCCGAGCGCCTCGACGATGTAGCGGCCACGGTTCCACTCCGGGGGCTTGGCGGGGTCGTCCTTCAGCGCCCCCTCCTCCAGGTACAGCGCCTGCCACACCGGCAGCAGGAAGCGCCAGCCGAAGGGCGGCGACAGGTCGTGCGGCTTGTTGGCCGCCGGGTTGGCCGGGCGGCTGAACAGATAGGCCTTGAGGTCGGCGATGTCGCGGTCGCTCATCCGCGTGTAGGAGGTGTAGGGGAAGGCCGGGAACAGCGGCTCCCCCTCCTTGCCGTGCCCGGTGCGCAACGCCCTGGCGAAGTCGGCGTCGGACCAGCGGCCGATGCCGTGCGTCGGGTCGGGGGTGATGTTGGGGCTGTAGAAGGTGCCGAAGGGCGTCTTCAGCGGACGCCCCCCGGCCAGCGGCGCACCGCCGCCCTTCTCGTCCGTGTGGCAGCCATGGCAGCCGGCCGCGGCGAAGACGTATTCGCCGCGCTGCACCGGGTCCGTGGAGGCGGGGTCGGCGGCCGACGCCGATACCGGCACGGTGAGGGAAGCCGACAGGATGAGAAGGACGGCGGGACGCATCCGCTCACTTGTCCTTCTTGATGCGGAAGTCCTCGTGGCAGCCGCCGCAGGCCTGCCCGGTGGCCTTCTGGGCGGCGGCGATCTGCGCCTTGTCGCCGGTGGCCGCGGCGGCGACCAGCTTGGCCGTCACCGGCTTCAGGTCCACCCACTGCTGCTGGGCCTTGGGAAGGTTCTGCCACAACTCCGGCTTGGCGGCGCTGTCGGCCAGCGGGGCGGCGGTGCCCTGCGGGAACAGCGCGGCGAAATCGCCCTTGGCCGCCTCGTCGATGGTGGCGGCGGCGGCCTGCACGTCGGCCACGGTGCCGGCTTCGCCCTTGAGGAACTTGCCGATCGTCTGCATGCTGCTGCCGAACTTCTTCATGTGCTGCTGGCGGGCCTTGACCTGCTCGGCGGGGTCGGCAGCGGAGGCGGCCGGGGCCACGGCGAGGAACAGGCCGGCGGAAACCGAAGCGGCCAGGATGGCGTTGAGCATGCGATGCTTCATGATGTCCTCTCCCATTATAAGACGGCGGATACCTCGGTTGACGACCGGGGCGGGCTTGTTATTCCACCGCTGATGGTTTAACGGCCTGCGTCCCGAACGCCAATCACAGGATCGTGATGCAACCGATGCCCGATGCAACGACCGACGTGGGTGGGATGATGACCCCGAACTCCGTGTGCGTGTACTGCGGCTCCTCCAGTCAGGTACCGGACGCTTACAAGAATGCGGCGCATGGGCTGGGCGCCGGGCTGGCGGAGCGCGGCATCCGGCTGGTCTACGGCGGCGGCCGGGTCGGGCTGATGGGAATCGTCGCCGACGCCGCCATCGGCAACGGCGGCGAGGTGATCGGCATCATCCCCGAGCACATCCAGGCGATGGAGGTCGAGCACACCGGGCTGGCCGAGCTGCACGTCGTCGACAGCATGCACACGCGCAAGCGCATGATGGTCGACCGCTCGGAAGCCTTCGTCGTGCTGCCGGGCGGCATGGGCACCCTGGACGAGACGTTCGAGGTGCTGACCTGGAAGCAGTTGCGCCTGCACGACAAGCCCATCGTCATCGTCGACGTGGACGGCTATTGGCAGCCGCTCGTCGGCCTGATCGAGCACATGATCGGCGCCGGTTTCTGCAAGCCGGCGAACCGCAGCCTGTTCACCGTGGTCAGCAGCGTCGAGGAGGTCTTCACGGCGCTGGCGCGCGCGCCCGAGCCGGTGGTGGAAGCCGAAACCAAGTGGCTGTGACACGCGGGTTGCGAGAACCGCGTCACGACCGGCCACCGTGCCTTCCTTTTCCCGCCGGGCCGGTGATATAAGACCTGCCATGCCTTTGCCTAGCCGGATGGGCCGCTTCGCGCGGCCGGTCCGGGTACGCCCGCTGGATGGCGCTCGGCGCCCAAGGACAACACCGCCCTTACCCCCCGGGGAGAACTCGCACCCATGAAGAAGATCAAAGTCGCCAATCCGGTCGTCGAGCTCGACGGCGACGAGATGACCCGCATCATCTGGCAGTTCATCAAGGACAAGCTGATCCTGCCGTACCTCGACATCGACCTGAAGTACTATGATCTCGGGATCGAGAACCGCGACAAGACCGACGACAAGGTCACTGTCGAGTCGGCCGAGGCGATCCAGCAGTACGGCGTCGGCGTCAAGTGCGCCACCATCACCCCCGACGAGGCGCGGGTCAAAGAGTTCAACCTCAAGAAGATGTGGAAGTCGCCGAACGGCACCATCCGCAACATCCTGGGCGGCACCGTCTTCCGCGAGCCGATCGTCTGCAACAACGTGCCGCGCTACGTGCCGGGCTGGACCAAGCCGATCATCATCGGCCGCCACGCCTTCGGCGACCAGTACAAGGCGACCGACTTCACGGTGCCGGGCCCCGGCAAGCTGACCATCAAGTGGACCCCGGCCGGCGGCGGCGAGCCGATCGAGCACGAGGTGTTCGACTATCCCAGCTCCGGCGTGGCGATGGGCATGTACAACCTCGACGAATCGATCGAGGGCTTCGCGCACTCCTCGCTGATGTACGGCCTGGACCGCAACTACTCGGTCTATCTGTCGACCAAGAACACCATCCTCAAGGCCTATGATGGCCGCTTCAAGGACATCTTCCAGGCCATCTTCGACCGCGACTATGCGGAGAAGTTCAAGGCGAAGGGGCTCGTCTACGAGCACCGCCTGATCGACGACATGGTCGCTTCGGCGCTGAAGTGGGAAGGCGGCTTCGTCTGGGCCTGCAAGAACTACGACGGCGACGTGGAGTCGGACGTGGTGGCGCAGGGCTTCGGCTCGCTGGGCCTGATGACGTCGGTGCTGGTCACGCCGGACGGCAAGACCGTCGAGGCCGAGGCCGCGCACGGCACGGTGACCCGCCACTACCGCGAGCACCAGAAGGGCAAGGAGACGTCGACCAACCCGATCGCGTCGATCTACGCCTGGACGCAGGGCCTCGCCTACCGCGGCAAGTTCGACAACACGCCCGAGGTGGTGGCGTTCGCCCAGACGCTGGAGCGCGTCTGCGTCGAGACCGTCGAGGCCGGCTACATGACCAAGGACCTGGCCATCCTCATCGGCCCGGAGCAGCCCTGGCTGACCACCAAGCAGTTCCTCGCCAAGCTGGACGACAACCTGCAGAAGAAGATGGCCGCCCGCGCCTGAACGATGGGGTGCGACACCATGGCCCCTCTCCTTTGAGGGGCGTTTCGGCGGAGAAATTGGGGGAACGCGTGTGTTCCCCCGGACTCCTGAAAGCCCGGGGCAACCGCCCCGGGCTTTTTTCATGCGAATGAACCGAACCAAACCTGAGGAAACGATGCCCAACAGCACCTTCTGCGTTGCCGTGATCGGCGCCGGCGAGACCGGCACCCCGCTTCTTCAACAGCTTCTCGACGCGCCGTTCGTCCAGGTGATGGGCGTGGCCGACCTGGACCCGGAGGCGCCGGGCATGCGGCTGGCGCGCAAGCGCGGGGTGACGACCACCACCGACTTCATGGAGCTGGCCCGCCTGGGCGAGCAGTTGGACGTGCTGATCGACGTCACCGGCGTGGCGAAGGTGCGCGAGGGGTTGCGCCAGCACATGCAGACCACCGACAACCACCACACCATCATCATGCACGAGGTGATCGTGCAACTGATGATCTCCCTGTCCAGGGGCAAGCTGGTGAACCTCAAGCACGGTGACGTGGAGTATTGAGGAGTCAAAACAAAAGCGGCCCCCATTGGGGGCCGCTGTCCGTTCAGCACGGGGAAACGTCGGTCGTAACGTCAGGCGGCGCCGACGCTGCGGTCCTCGTCGCGCTTCTTGCTGGAAGTCGGCTGATAGGCGATGGCCGCGTGCTCCGCGCAGTACGGCAGCCCGTTCAGCGCCGTCTTGCCGCAGAAATGGAAATCCTGGTGCTTGGGGTCACCCACCGGCCACTTGCACATGCGCTCGGTCAGGCTGAGGATCGTCGCCCCGCGGGAGGGCTTCTTCTTGATGGGTGACGGCCGGCCCGAAAGCCCCAGGCGATGCGCCTTGCCGATCACGGCGTTGCGGCTGATGTCGCCGAGAATGTCGGCGATCTCGCTGGCGCTCCGCCCTTGCGCCCACAGGTCCTTAAGCTGCTGAACCCGCTCGTCCGTCCAACTCATCCCCATCTCCACCATGGTCCGGTCCCCCATGCCCCGGCCGGTGGCCATCCGCAAATCGTCAGACAGCCATTTTCCATAAGGCGCAATATTTTGTGCCGGCCGAGGGCAAACCTACCAGATGAGGCACTTTAGGGATAGAGGGTATGAGCAACATTTCTGTGCATAAGTCTCTACGCCCTATGAGTTCAGCGCCCGATAGACGTCCTCGGCGATGCCGGAAAGGGTAGCCCGATCGAGCTCCCCCGTTAGGGCCCAAGCTAACCCATTGTCGCGCCAATAAAAAGCTTGGACGTTGCCGTCGTGCGCAAAACGGAAGGATGTGTCCGCCGGGTCACGGGTCGGCCGGACGTACAGCGTGATGCGGCGACCCGCCGCATCCTGGTACATGAGCTGGGCCGCCGGCCCGTCGGCGTCCGACAGCAGGCGGCCGCCCACCAGATCGTAGCCGCGGCTGGCCAGCCGCGGGGCGCGCAAGGGCTTGCCGAGCCGCTTGCCGAGCCAGGTGACGAGGTGCTCCTCCTGGTCGGCGCCGACCTCTACGGGGTGGCGCACCTCGGCGACGAACACCCGATAGGCGGCGACGGCGTCGGCGACGAAGACGGTTGGCGGAGCACCGCCGGGGACCGCCCAGCCATGCGCCAGCCAGCCCGCCGCCCCGCCGGCGACGAACATCAGCAGCGACGCCGCCACCGCCAGCGCGGGCCACGCCACCGCGCCGCGGCGCCGGTTGAAGGGCGGCTTCAGGCGGTCGGGCAGCGGCCGGTCGATGAGCGGCGCGAAGGCGCGCCCGACCAGGGCGCGCTGTTCGCGGTAGCTGGCGAAGCGGCGGGCGACTTCGGGATGCTCGTCGAGATAGCGGCACACAAGGCCCTGCCGCTCGTCGGGCAGTTCGCCGTCGAGCCACGCGTGCAGGTCGGCCTCCGTCACGGGGTCCTCCTCGGGGGCGGTCATTTGATCCTCCTCAGCACCTGCTCCTCGCCGCCCTCCAGCAGGACGCGCAGCCGCTCTCGCGCGCGCGCCAGCCGCGACATCACCGTGCCGATGGGCACTTCCAGCACCTCGGCCACCTCGCGGTAGGACAGCCCCTCCAGCCCGGTCAGGAGCAGGATGCGCCGGTGCTCCTCGGAAAGCAGGGCGAAGGCGCGGACGACGTCGCGCACCGCCCCTCGGTCGGCCGCCGGGGCGCTGAGCGCCACGTCGTCGGCGAAGTCCTCCACCGGCATCTCGTGCCCGCGCCGGCGTTTCCAGCGCAGCCCGCTGACGTGCAGATTGTGCAGGATCGACAGGAGCCAGCCGCTCAGACGGCTGGGGTCGCGCAGCGAGTGGCGGTTAGCCAGCGCCTTCTCGACGCAGTCCTGCACGAGGTCGTCGGCGTCCGCCAGATTGCCCACCAGCGCCGCGGCGTAGCGGCGCAGGCGCGGCACGTGCGCGGCGATGGCGCGGTCGTCGATCTCGTCGGCTGCTGGCATGGCTACGGCCCCCGCCCGGTTCGGGCTGCTCTCCTTCGTGAGGACGCCCGCCCAGCCCAGGTTATTCCGTGCCGGTCGCCCCGGCTATGGCAAGCGGTCCATCAGCGACTGGGTCTGGCGGACCAAGGCCGGGAAATAGCTCTGTTCCTTGAGGTGCGCGGCGAAGCAGCGGCGGTGCTCGGCGTCGCCGTCCGCTTCCAGCCTGGTGTATTTGGCGAAGAGGGCCTTGTCCTTCTTCGACTCGGTCGGCCGGTAAGCGTCCAGGGCCGCTTTCGCCTTCTTCTGGTAATCCTGCCAGATGTCGCTGCACACCGAGATCGGGGTGATGGTCACGGCGGTGGGCTGGCTGATGATGAACACCCGGCCGCCCTGGACGACGGACAGAATGATCCGGTCGGGCATCCACGGGCCGATGTCCTGCCGGGGAAGGGCCAGCATGGCGAACACGAAACCGGCCTTCGGCGCCACCACCGGGATCTCGGCGAATTGGGCGATCGCGGCGTCGGTGCTGATGGCCTGCGTGTAGAATTCCTCCCGCCGGAGCGCGCCCTTGACGTCCTGCGGCATGCGGGCTTCCGGCGCCCAGTCCTTGTGCCCCTTCAGCCAGGCCCCGAGAAGCCCGTCCGTCGTCACGACGACGGATTCCGCGTCCGGCACACCGTAGGTGAGGCCATCCAGGCGTCCGAAGCCCATCTCCTTCAGCAGCGTTTCCAGGTTGATCCGGCCCTCCGGGGGAAGACCCTTCATGGTCACGGGGCCGATCATCGCCTTGAGCATCGCTTCAAGGTCGCTGAGCGCACGCTTTTCCTGGACGGACACGCTGTCACTGCCCACCGGCTCGCGGTTGAGGGCTTCGATGGCGCGGTCGCGCGCGGCCAGATAGCGGTCGAGCGGCGATGCCGCGTTGGCGGTGCCGGCCGCACACAGCAGCAGAAGGCCGGTCAGGAGCGCTTTCACCGTCATGCCGCCGAGAACCCCGCCTTACCGTCGAAATTGCACAAATTCTCGATCTGGATGAAGTCCAGCCCCGCCACCGCCAGACGGTCGAGCAGCGCCACGATGTCGCGATGGGCGATGGGCTGGCCGCGCACCACGAAGCGGCAGCGCCAGTGGTCGGTGCAGAAGATGCCGGCGTTGCCGTCCGGCCAGACCTTCTGGCTGCGGTTGGAGATGCTCGCCAGTTCCAGCGCCGCGCCGGCCAGCGGCTGCACCCGCGCCGCCAGATCGTCCGGCCCGCCGTCCGACCAGTGCAGGAAAACGTCCACCCCGACCAGTTCCTTAACCGCCGGTTGCCGCCCCACGGCGCGCAGCGCGGTGTCGAAGGCCGGCCGGCCGATGGCGTAGCCGACGCCGGGCAGCGTCGCCGGGAAAAGGCCCAGCCGTTCGATCACCGCATCGGCGAAGGCGCTCGTGCCGACGCGCAGGCGGCTCATGCCGCGCGAGTGGATGTCGCCGGTGTGGATGCCGTCCTCGATGGTGCGGAGCCACGCGTTGTGCACGCGCTCCGCCACCTCGCCCTGGCCGATGTGGACCAGCATCATGACGGCAGCCATCAGCAGGCCCGAGGGGTTGGCGATCCCCTGCCCCGCCAGCATCGGAGCGGCGCCGTGCAGCGCCTCGAACATGGCGCAGCGGTCGCCGATGTTGGCCGACCCCGCCAGCCCGATCGAGCCGGTGATCTGCCCGGCGATGTCGGAAACGATGTCGCCGTAGAGGTTCAGCGTGACGATCACGTCGAAGCGCTCGGGCTGGTCGGCGAGGCGCGCGGCGCCGATGTCGACGATCAAATGGTCGGCCTTGATCTCCGGGTATTCCGCCGCGACCTCCTGGAAGGTGCGCAGGAACAGCCCGTCGGTCAGCTTCATGATGTTGTCCTTGACCAGGGCCGTCACCTTGCGGCGGCGGTTGGCGCGGGCGTACTCGAAGGCGTAGCGGACGATGCGCTCCGAGCCGGGCTGCGAGACCAGCTTGACCGACTGAATCACGTCGTCGGTCTGCCGATGCTCGATGCCGGTGTAGAGGTCCTCCTCGTTCTCGCGGATGATCACCACGTCCATGCGCGGGTGGCGCGTGCGCACGTAGGGATGGTGCGAGACGCACGGGCGGACGTTGGCGAACAGCCCCAGCGCGGTGCGCGCGGTGACGTTCAGCGACTTGAAGCCTGGTCCCTGCGGGGTGGCCACCGGCCCCTTGAGGAACACGCGGGTGCGGCGGATGGAGGCCCAGCCGTCCGGCCCCAGGCCGCCGCCGTGGCCCTTGCGGTACATGGCCTCGCCCGCCGGCACCTCCTCGACCTTGAGCCGCGCGCCGGCGGCGGCGAGGATGTGCAGCACCGCGTCCGCGATCTCCGGACCGATGCCGTCGCCTTTCGCGACCGTGATGGGGGTGGCGTCCGCCATGTGGATAACTCTCCTTCGCGGGCCGAACCCTAGCCGTAAAACCCGCAGCCTTGCAACGGATGCGCGCCAGCGTTGGCCGGGCTGTTGCCGGCGCCCCGTCGCTTCCCCAGATTGTTCTGGCATAACGCACGACGATTCTCCCTACGACGGCCTGCCGTCCGCGGTCGCCGGCCTGGAGCCGCCGCGCCTGCCCTTCACCGCGCTGCCGGCGCGAATGCGGCGCGAACTGCGCGTCGATCATGTGGGCGAACTGGTGGCGGTACGGCTCTACGACGGCGCGCTGGCCGGTACCCGCGACGCCCACGTGCGGCGCTTTGCCGCCGGACACCGGTTGATCGAACTGGACCATCTGCGCCTGTTCGAGGTGTATCTGCCACCGGGCGCACGCAGCCGGCTGGGGCCGTTCTGGCGGCTGGCCGGGTGGCTGCTGGGCTGGGTGCCGGCGCGGCTCGGGCCGGCGGCGTTGTACGCCGTGGTGGCCGGGGTGGAGCGCTGGGTGGACGGGCACTACACGCGGCAGATCGTCTTGGCCCGCAGCGTGGCACCGGACGCAGATTTGCTGCGGATGCTGGAGGCTTGCCGGGCTGACGAGGCGCGTCACGCGCGGGATGCGGAGGGCCTGCATCCAGAGGCGCCGCCGTGGGCGCGGGTGCTGGCGACGACTGCGGTGGCCCTGTCGCGGGCGGGGGTGGTGGTGGCGCGGTGGGTGTGACTGGCTATTCGACGGCCGGCTTGCACGAAGGGTTAGGAACGACCGATTCCGCAGGTGTTTTCTCGTCGTCTGTAGCGTCGGGATCTCGCGGAGCGTCCCCGGCAGCGGAGGATGAGTTCCCGCCACTCACCCCCCTGATGGCGGTTTCCACGCCCACTTCGATAACAGCACCAACGATGGCTTCGAGAAGCTTCTCAAGCATACTCCATCCTAATGCAATATATCGGAAAGAGAAATTTGCCGAAAAGAATACCGCCTCTGCCACGCGACACAAGCAGCTTCCACGACCATCTCGGAAGTCCTTCTCCTACCGCATCAACTCCCGCGTGGCCGTGTCCAATCCCTGCAGCGTCAGCGGGTACATCCGCCCGCCCATCAGGCGCTGCATGATCCGCGTGCTCTCCGTGTAGTTCCAGGACCTCTCCGGCACCGGGTTCAGCCAGACCGCCTTGCTGTAGACCGACAGCATGCGCTGCATCCACGCCTGCCCCGCCTCCTCGTTCCAGTGCTCGACGCTGCCGCCGGGGTAGACGATCTCGTAGGGGCTCATGGCCGCGTCGCCGACGAAGACCAGCTTGTAGTCCGCCGGGTAGGTGTGCAGCACGTCCCAGGTCGCGGTGCGGTCGCTGGTGCGGCGCTGGTTGTCCTTCCACACGCTCTCGTAGACGCAGTTGTGGAAATAGAAGTGTTCGAGGTGCTTGAACTCGGTCCGCACGGCGGAGAACAGCTCCTCGCACAGGCGGATGTGGTCGTCCATCGAGCCGCCGATGTCGAGGAACAGCAGCAGTTTCACCGCGTTGTGCCGCTCCGGCACCAGCTTCAGGTCCAGCCAGCCGGCGTTGTTGGCGGTGGCGCGGATGGTGCCGGGCAGGTCCAGCTCGCTGGCGGCGCCCTGGCGGGCGAACTTGCGCAGCCGCCGCAGCGCCACCTTGATGTTGCGGGTGCCCAGCTCGACCGAATCGTCGAGGTTCTTGAACTCGCGCTTGTCCCACACCTTCACGGCGCGGCGGTGGCGCGACTCCTTCTGGCCAATGCGGACACCCTCGGGGTTGTAGCCGTAGGCGCCGAAGGGCGAGGTGCCGGCCGTGCCGATCCACTTCGAGCCGCCCTGGTGCCGCCCCTTCTGCTCGGCCAGCCGTTGCGCCAGCGTCTCCATCAGCTTGTCCCAGCCGCCCAGCGCCTGGACCTGGGCCTTCTCCTCATCGGTCAGGAAGCGCTCGGCCAGTTTGCGCAGCCATTCTTCCGGCAGGTCGACGACCGGCACCTCCTCGCCCTCGGGCGGGGGATCGCCGATGCCCTTGAAGACATGGCCGAACACCCGGTCGAAGCGGTCCAGGTTGCGCTCGTCCTTCACCAGACACGAGCGGCTGAGGTAATAGAAATCCTCGACGCGGTGTTCGGCCAGCCCGCGCTTCATGGCCTCCATCAGCGTCAGGTATTCCTTCAGCGAAACCGGCACGCCGGCTTGGCGCAGCTCGAAAAAGAAGTTCGTGAACAATGGCGTTCTCCCGGCGGGGACGGCATTATAGCGCCTCCTCAGGAAACACGCCCGACGAAACAAGGTTATGAACGCACTCGTCCAGTTCGCCCGCGCCCTCGACTTCGCCGCCCACAAGCACACCGACCATCGCCGCAAGGGCGTGCGCGGCGAGCCGTACGTCAACCACCTCGTCGAGGTGGCGCGTCTGGTCGCCGAGGCGACCGCCGGCGAGGACCCGATGGCCGTCGCCGCCGCTGTCCTGCACGACACGCTGGAGGACACCGACGCCACCCGCGAGGAGTTGGAGGAGCATTTCGGCGCCGAGATCGCCTCCATCGTCGCCGAGGTCACCGACGACAAGCGCCTGACCAAGGACGAGCGCAAGCAGCATCAGGTCGATTCGGCGCCGCACGCCTCGCACCGCGCCAAGCTGGTCAAGCTGGCCGACAAGACCAGCAACCTGCGCTCCATGCAGACCAGCCCCCCGGCCGACTGGAAGCTGGAACGCAAGGTCGAGTATTTCGAGTGGGCGGCCCGCGTGGTGGCCGGCCTGCGCGGCACCAATCCCGAGCTGGAGGCGCTGTTCGACGCCGCCCACCGGGAAGGGCTGGACCAGCTCCGCGGCAAAAAGTCCTGAAGTCCCATTGAGATAGCTCAATGTGACTTGGTCACAGACGGCGTACATTAGAGGACTTTAAAGCTGGTCACCGTCGAGCCGCCCCGGCACGAGGAAGCCATGTCCCTGAACACACCCGCCGCCACCGCAGCCGCCGAAGAACCCGGCCGCCACTGGTTCATCAACCGCCCGAAGGTCTACCCGGCCGCCGTCAAAGGCACCTTCCGCCGCCTGAAATGGGCGGTGCTGGTGCTGTTGCTGGGCATCTACTACATCACGCCGTGGATCCGCTGGAACCGCGGTCCGGGCATCCCCGATCAGGCGGTGCTGGTCGACATGCCCGGCCGGCGGCTGTACTTCTTCTTCATCGAGATCTGGCCGCAGGAGGTTTATTACCTCACCGGCCTGCTGATCCTGGCGGCCATCACCCTGTTCGCCGCCACCACGCTGTTCGGCCGCATCTGGTGCGGCTACGCCTGCTGGCAGACGGTGTGGAGCGACCTGTTCATCTGGGTCGAGGCCAAGATCGAAGGCAGCCGCACCGAGCGCATCCGCCTCGACAAGGCGCCCATGAGCCTGAACAAGGCGTTGCGCAAGACCGCCAAGCACGTCGCGTGGATCCTCATCGGCATTGCCACCGGCGGTGCCTGGGTGTTCTACTTCAACGACGCGCCGACGTTGATGCACGAGTTGCTGACCGGGCAGGCGTCGTTCACCGTGCTGGGCTTCGCCGCGCTGTTCAGCTTCACCTGCTATTTCTTCGCCGGCTGGGCGCGCGAGCAGGTCTGCATCTACGTCTGCCCGTGGCGCAGCTTCCAGTCCGCCATGGTGGACGAGGACACCTACATCGTCACCTACCAGGATCAGCGCGGCGAGGGCCGCCGCCCGCTGCGCAAGTCGCAGAGCTGGGAGGAGCGGCAGGCCGAGGGTTACGGCGACTGCATCGACTGCAAGCTGTGCGTCCACGTCTGCCCGACCGGCACCGACATCCGCAAAGGCCAGCAGATCTCCTGCATCGGCTGCGGCCTGTGCGTGGACGCCTGCAACGAGGTGATGACCCAGATCGGCCGCCCCGGCAATCTGGTCCTGTTCGACACCCACAACGATCAGGTGGCGAAGGCCGAGGGGAAGGTGGTGAAGCCGCGCGTCATCCGGCCGCGCACCATCGTCTACGGCCTGATCCTGCTGATCGTCACCAGCGCCATGCTGGTCAGTCTGACCATGCGGCCGACGCTGGACCTGACCGTGCTGCGCGACCGTGCGCCGCTGTTCGTCGCGCTGTCGGACGGGTCGGTGCAGAACGCCTACACCATCAAGGTGCTCAACAAGTCGCACGAGCCGCGCACCTACACCCTGACGCTCCAGGGGCTCGACAAGCCGGAGCTGTCGGCGGCGAGCCTGGACGGCCACGGTCCGGCGCTGACGCTGACCGCAGGGCGGGACTCGGTGGCGACCTACCGGGTGTTCGTGAAGCTGCCGCAAGGCGCGGCGAAGAGCGGCTCCACCGACGTGGTCTTTTCGGTCACTGAGCAGAAGACCGGCGAAGGCGGGACGCACAAGAGCGTCTTCATCGCGCCGTAAGGGGAAAGCGAGGGAGGCTCGACCTCCCTCGCGCTTACCGCCCGTCGCGCCGGGCGATGAAGGCCAGCCGCTCCAGCAGGTGGACGTCCTGCTCGTTCTTGAGCAGCGCCCCGCACAGTGGCGGGATGATCTTGCGGGCGTCCTTGGCGCGCAGGGTCTCGGGATCGATGTCCTCGACCATCAGGAGCTTGATCCAGTCCAGCAGCTCCGACGTGGAGGGCTTCTTCTTCAGGCCCGGCACCTCGCGCAGCTCGTAGAACAGCGTCATCGCCTCGCGCAGCAGATCCGGCTTCAGCCCCGGGTAGTGCACATCGACGATCCGCTCCATGGTGTCGCGGTCGGGGAAGCGGATGTAGTGGAAGAAGCAGCGGCGCAGGAAGGCGTCCGGCAGTTCCTTCTCGTTGTTCGACGTGATGAGGATGATCGGGCGCTGCCGGGCCTTGATGGTCTGCCGGGTCTCGTAGACATGGAACTCCATGCGGTCGAGTTCGAGCAGCAGGTCGTTGGGGAACTCGATGTCGGCCTTGTCGATCTCGTCAATCAGCAGCACCGGGGCGGCCGGCGCCTCGAACGCCTCCCAAAGCTTGCCGCGCACGATGTAGTTGGAAATCTCGTGCACGCGCTCCTCGCCGAGTTGGCTGTCGCGCAGCCGGCTCACCGCGTCGTACTCGTACAGGCCCTGCTGCGCCTTGGTGGTGGACTTGATGTGCCAGGGGATCAGCGGCTTGTTCAGCGCGCGGGCGATCTCCTGGGCCAGCACGGTCTTGCCGGTGCCCGGCTCGCCCTTGACCAGAAGCGGGCGTTCCAGCGTGATCGCCGCGTTGACCGCCACCATCAGATCTTCGGTGGCGACGTAGGTGTCGGTGCCGGTGAAGCGCATCGAGTCCGTCCCTTTTGGCATGAGGCCTGCAACCTTCCAGGATTGCGCCTATCCTTTCAAGAGAGGAACCGCAGGGAGAGGGCAGCCATGGGCGCGTTCTGGCCGGAATACCTCGCCGAGCACCGCAACCCGGTGAACCGGGCGCTGCACGTGACCGGCACCGTATTGGCGACTGGGTTGCTGGTGGCCGGGGCAGTGCGCGGGGATTGGCGGTTGCTGGTGGCCGCACCACTGGCCGGCTACGGCTTCGCGTGGTTCGGGCACTTCGTTGTCGAGAAGAACCGGCCGAAGACGTTCGAGGCGCCGCTGAAGTCCCTCGCCGGGGATTTTCGAATGGCGGGGCTGGCGCTGTGCGGGCGGCTGGGGCGCGAGATGAAGCGGCAAGGCGTGGCGTCGCACCCCCACCCTAGCCCTCCCCCGCTGGGCGGGGGAGGGAACTGAGTTTCTTACGCCGCCACCGTCGCCGTGATCGCCTTCTCGATGGCTTCCACCGCGGCGTTGGCCAGCGTGGCGTCGGGGCCGCCGGCCTGGGCCATGTCGGGGCGTCCGCCGCCGCCCTTGCCGCCGCAGGCCTCGGCCGCCACACGCACCAGATCGACCGCGCTGATGCGGCCGGTCAGGTCGTCGGTGACGCCCACGACGATGGACGCCTTGCCGTCGTTGGTCGCCACCAGAGCCACCACGCCGGAGCCAAGCTGCTTCTTCAGCTCGTCGGCCATCGGCTTGAGGTCCTTGGCCGGCAGACCATCCACAACACGGGCGCTGAACTTCACGCCGCCCAAATCCTTGGCCGCCGACTCGCCGTCCGCCTTCACGCCGCCACCCATGGCGACCTGACGGCGCAGATCGGCCAGCTCGCGCTCCATCTTGCGGCGCTCGTCCACCAGGGCGGCGACGCGGGTCGGCACCTCCTCCGGACGGACCTTCAGGGCCGAAGCGGCCTCGCCCAGCAGATGCTCGCGCTCGTTCAGATAGTTGGCGGCGTTCTGCGCGGTCAGCGCCTCGATGCGGCGCACGCCGGCGGCGACGGCGCCCTCGGCGACGATCTTGAAGATGCCGATGTCGCCGGTGCGCCGCACGTGCGTGCCGCCGCACAGCTCCACCGAATAGTCGCGCTCCAGCTCGCCGTGCGGGCCGCCCATGGAGACGACGCGCACCTCGTCGCCGTACTTCTCGCCGAACAGCGCCATGGCGCCGGTCGCCCGCGCCTCGTCCGGCGACATCAGGCGGGTGACCACCGCGCTGTTGCCGAGGATGCGGGCGTTGACCTCGGCCTCGACCTGGGCGATGTCCTCGGCCGTCAGGCCGGTGGGCTGCGAGATGTCGAAGCGCAGCCGCTCCGGCGCCACCAGCGAGCCCTTCTGCGTCACATGCTCGCCCAGACGGTTCTGCAACGCCTTGTGCAGCAGGTGCGTGGCCGAGTGGTTGGCGCGGATCGCCGCGCGGCGCTCGCCATCGACCCGCAGCTCGACCACGTCGCCGACCTTCAGCGCGCCCTTGGTGACCGTGCCGGCGTGCGCCCAGATGGCGCCCAGCTTCTTCAGCGTGTCCTTGACCGTCACCTCGGTCCCGTCTGCGGTGAAGATGACGCCGGTGTCGCCGACCTGACCGCCCGACTCGGCGTAGAACGGCGTCTGGTTGACGATCACCATCACCTCGTCGCCCACATTGGCCTGCTCGACGCGGGCGTCGCCCTTGACCAGCGCGGTCACCTTGCCCTCGGCGACCTCGGTGTCGTAGCCGAAGAACTCCGTTGCGCCCAACTCGTCCCGCAGCTCGAACCACAGCTTCTCGGTCGCCGCCTCGCCCGAACCCGCCCAGGACTCGCGCGCCTTGCGGCGCTGCTCGTCCATGGCGGCCTTGAAGCCGGCCTCGTCCACCGGGCGGCCCTTGGCGCGCAGCACGTCCTGCGTCAGGTCGAGCGGGAAACCATAGGTGTCGTACAGCTTGAACGCCACGTCGCCGGGCAGCGGGGTGCCGGCGGGCAGCGGCTCCTCCGCCTCCTCCAGCAGCTTCAGGCCGCGCTCCAGCGTCTGCTTGAAGCGGGTCTCCTCCAGCTTCAGCGTCTCGACGATCAGCGCGCGGGCGCGGGTCAGCTCGGGGTAGGCGTCGCCCATCTGCTGGACCAGCGCCGGGACGAGGCGGTGCATCAGCGGCTCGCGGGCGCCGATCATGTGCGCGTGGCGCATGGCGCGGCGCATGATGCGGCGCAGCACGTAGCCGCGACCCTCGTTGGACGGCAGCACGCCGTCGGCGATCAGGAACGAGGTGGAACGCAGATGGTCGGCGATCACCCGGTGCGACACGGCGTGCGAGCCGTCCGGCGCGGTCCTGGTGGCGTCGGCCGAGGCGACGATCAGCGCCCGCATCAGGTCGATGTCGTAGTTGTCGTGCTTGCCCTGCATGACGGCGGCGAGGCGCTCGAGGCCCATGCCGGTGTCGATGGACGGCTTCGGCAGCGGGACGAGGTTGTCCGGCCCGAGCTGCTCGAACTGCATGAACACGAGATTCCAGATCTCGATGAAGCGGTCGCCGTCCTGATCCGGCGAACCCGGCGGGCCGCCCTGCACCTGAGGGCCGTGGTCGTAGAAGATCTCCGAGCACGGGCCGCACGGGCCGGTGTCGCCCATCCGCCAGAAATTGTCGTCGGTCGGGATGCGGATGATCTTGTCGTCCGGCAGCCCGGCGATCTTGCGCCACAGCGCCGCGGCCTCCTCGTCGCTGGTGTGGACGGTGACCATCAGCTTGTCGGCGGACAGGCCGAACTCCTTGGTGATCAGGGTCCAGGCCAGCTCGATGGCGTCCGGCTTGAAGTAGTCGCCGAACGAGAAGTTGCCGAGCATCTCGAAGAAGGTGTGGTGGCGCGCCGTGTAGCCGACGTTGTCCAGGTCGTTGTGCTTGCCGCCGGCCCGCACGCATTTCTGCGAGGTGGCGGCGCGCTTGTACGGACGGGACTCGGCACCCGTGAAGACGTTCTTGAACTGCACCATGCCGGCGTTGGTGAACATCAACGTCGGATCGTTGCGCGGCACCAGCGGCGACGATTCCACCGTCTGGTGGCCGTGCTTGGCGAAGTAGTCCAGGAACGTGGTGCGGATGTCGTTGGCGGTCTGCATGGGGTCTTCAGGCTCCGGTGCGCGGATCGGGCCGTAAAAAGGCCGAACGGGTGCTTTTAACGTGACTTAGGGCGCCTGTCCACACACCGCCAGCCATGCCGGCCGCGCCGGATGAAACGGAATGCAACGCTGTGCAACGCTGTTCGCCGATGCGTTGCATGGGGGAGAGGGGGAAGGAACACCACGCAGTGGCGGTATCCACAATTGAACGCGCTTGCATCTTAAGTACAAATTGCACGAAAGCACTATAGCGCCCATACGCCCCTTGCCGCACCGCACACCACCATGATTCAATGATTTAGCGCGACGAATCGAGCCTATGGTTCTTCAGTATAATCCACACTCGCATGGAAACCACGAACGATGGCTGCGCCTTTATATTTCAACAATCACAGCATTGCACTTTCGTCGCATGACGCCCGAAGACACCCCTTTAGCATGAAAAAACAAAGCGCAGCGCGCGACAACAGCAATCCGCCCGATGGCAACTGCCCGTTTGGCGTGCAGCACAAAGTACTATAGCCGCCACCACCCTTTTCTTTCGTATTAATCCCAGGCGCATCCAAGCGCCAAACCGGCGGTTTGCTCGCCTGCGTCTCGGCACGAATGTTCGGATCGTGGATGGCGCGCCACCGGGATTCGAGGGGAAGCCGCGGCAAGAGAAAGGGCGCGCATAATGTTGAAATTCTTTGGTTCGAAGGTGCGTAAATCCATTTTGGTGTGCGCCGCCGCAATCTGCACGGCCTCGCCGGCACTGGCCGGGTCGGTGACCCAGCCCGGCGAAACCATCGGCCTCGCGGCCGGCGCGCCGCTGCCCGAGGGCTTCTATTTCGTCGACACCTTCGACTGGGGCGTTCGCTCCCAGCCAAACGACGCCGATGTCACGCTGGGCGTCAACATTCCGGTGCTGGCCTGGTCCACGCCGGCCAAGATCCTCGGCGGCCGGCTGCAACTGCTGGCGGCGGTGCCGGAACTCGAGGTCGGCATCGACCACAATTACTATAAGAGCGGCATGTACAACCCATTCTTCGCCAGCCAGTTGGCGTGGGACCTGGGCAATGGCTTCGGCGCCAGCTACCTGCTGGGCGTCTATCTGCCGGTGAAGAACGGGCTGGGCTTCGACACGACGGACATCAACCAGCGCGTCGGCCTCAGCTACACCGCCGATGGCTGGAACGCGACCGCCAACTTCATCTACGGCATGAACACGAAGAAGGCGACGAAGACCATCAACCCCGACTTCCTGAACATCGACGTGACCGCGACCAAGAGCTTCGGCAAATGGCACCTCGGCCCGGTGGGGTTCGCGTCGTACGACACCAGCAAGCCGACACCGACCTACAAGAAGCAGGAGCAGATCGCGCTCGGTGCCCTGGTCGGCTACAACTTCGACAAGCTGATCCTGCAGGCCTATCTCACCACGACCGTGCATGAGAACAACTACGGCGGCAACGACACCCGCGCCTGGGGCCGCCTGATCCTGCCGTTTTAAGCGTTCCGTCGAGCGTCCATCCGGAGAAAATCAGGCGCGCCTCTTGCGAGGCGCGCCTTTTTTCAGCTTTTTTTCAGCCTGCCGTCACTCCGGCGAAGCGGCGTCCGCGTCGGCTTCCGGGGTGCCCATCATGGCGGTGGCGACGAGACCGGCGTTGGCGCGGATCTTGTCCTCGATGGATTTCGCCATCTCGGGGTTGTTCCGCAGGAACGTCTTGGCGTTTTCGCGGCCCTGGCCGATGCGGGTGCCGTCGTAGCTGAACCACGCGCCCGACTTCTCCACCACGTTGGCCTGAACGCCGAGGTCGATCAATTCGCCGACCTTGGACACGCCCTCGCCGTACATGATGTCGAACTCGACCACGCGGAACGGCGGGGCCATCTTGTTCTTCACCACCTTGACGCGGGTCTGGTTGCCGACCACCGACTCGCGGTCCTTGATGGCGCCAATGCGACGGATGTCGAGGCGCACCGAGGCGTAGAACTTCAGCGCGTTGCCGCCCGTCGTCGTCTCCGGGTTGCCGAACATCACGCCGATCTTCAGGCGGATCTGGTTGATGAAGATCACCAGGCACTTCGACTTGGCGATCGAGCCGGTCAGCTTGCGCAACGCCTGGCTCATCAGGCGGGCGTGCAGGCCGACGTGGCTGTCGCCCATCTCGCCCTCAAGCTCGGCGCGCGGCACCAGGGCCGCCACCGAGTCGACCACCAGCACGTCGATGGCGCCGGAGCGCACCAGCGTGTCGGCGATCTCCAAAGCCTGCTCGCCGGCGTCGGGCTGCGAGATCAGCAGGTCGTCCACGTTGACGCCCAGCTTGCGGGCGTAGCTCGGGTCCAGCGCGTGCTCGGCATCCACGAAGGCGCAGGTGCCGCCGGTCTTCTGGGCCTGGGCGATGGCGTGCAGCGCCAGCGTCGTCTTGCCCGAGCTTTCCGGCCCGTAGATCTCGATGATGCGGCCACGCGGCAGGCCGCCGATGCCCAGCGCGATGTCCAGGCCGAGAGAGCCGGTGGAGATCACCTCCGTCTCGACCGTCGCCTCGCGCGCCCCGAGCTTCATGATCGAGCCCTTGCCGAAGGCGCGCTCGATCTGGCTCAGCGCGGCGTCCAGGGCCTTCTGTTTGTCCATGGAGTCTTTTTCCACCAATCGGAGCTGTGCGGACGACGACATTGCCCGTTTCCCTCTCTCAGTTCAACACGGTCATCTGGCCGGGGTTGGGCTTACTGTACGCGCTTTGTTCCCGTTGGCAAGCGCGTTTTCATGGAATGTTCTGGTTTTCGCGGGCCGAGTCGCAAGCGGGGGTAAAGTCAATGCGGCTTGGGGTCGCGTTCCCCTCTCCCGCCCCGGGAGAGGGTTATCCCTTGATGACTTCTTTCACCTTGGAGGCGAGCTGCTTCAGGGAGAAGGGCTTGGGCAGGAAGTGCGCAGCGTTGTCGCCGCCGTCCAGCTCGTCCTTGAAGCGGTCCTCGGCGTAGCCGGAAATGAACACGACCTTCATGTCCGGGCGCATCTTGCGCACGTGGCGCGCCAGAGTCGGGCCGTCCATCTGCGGCATCACCACGTCGGTGATCAAAAGGTCCACCTTGGCCGCCTCGGTGGTCAGGAGCTGCATGGCGGCCTCGCCGTTCTTGGCCTCCAGCACCTGATAGCCCTTGTTGCGCAAGGCGCGGGCCGAGAACACGCGCACGGCGTCCTCGTCCTCGACCAGCAGGATGATGCCGGACCCCGTGAGGTCGCTGCCGCGGCGCTCGCGCGGTTCGGCCTCCGGGGGCTTCGATTCGCCCTGGTGGCGCGGCAGGAGGATGGAGAACTTCGCCCCCTCCCCCGGCGCCGAATCGACGAAGATGAAGCCGCCGGTCTGGCGCACGATGCCGTACACCGTGGACAGGCCGAGGCCGGTGCCGGAGCCGACCTCCTTGGTCGAGAAGAACGGCTCGAAGATGCGTTGCAGGTTCTCCTGCGGGATGCCGACGCCGGTGTCGATCACCTCGATGGAGACGTACTCGCCAGGCGGGATGATCTCGTGCTCGCGGCGCTCGGGCGTGCTGACGGTGTAGTTGGAGGTGACCACGGTCAGCCGGCCACCGCCGGACATGGCGTCGCGGGCGTTGACCACGAGGTTGATGATCACCTGCTCCAGTTGGTTCTGGTCGACCTTGATCAGGCCAAGCTCACGGCCGTGCATCATGCGCAGCTCGATGTTCTCGCCGATCAGGCGGCGCAGCAGGTTCGACAGCTCGGCCAGCACGTCGGTGACGTTCAGCACTCGCGGCTGCAAGGTCTGCTGGCGCGAGAAGGCCAGCAATTGGCGCACGAGGTTGGCGGCGCGGTTGGCGTTCTGCTTGATCTGCATGATGTCGCTGAACGACTGGTCGCCGGGCTTGTGGCGCAGCAGCAGCAGGTCGCAGAAGCCGATCATCGCCGTCAGCAGGTTGTTGAAGTCGTGCGCGACGCCGCCGGCCAGCTGGCCGACCGCCTGCATCTTCTGCGACTGGGCGAACTGCGCTTCGAGGTTCTTGCGCTCCGTCATGTCGATGAAGTGCAGGATCAGGCCCGCCCCGCCCTCGGCGCCCACCCCGCCCAGGCGGCGCGCGTAGAGCTGCACCACGAGGTCGCGGCCGGCCGCCATCCGCACCTCCAGCGGGGCCTCGGGGTCGTGGCCGCCGAGCACCGAGGTCAGGCGCTCGGCCACCGCGCCGCGCTCCTTGGGCTCGATCACGTCGGCGAAGGGACGGCCGATCACCTGCCCGCTCAAGGCGCCGATCAGCGCCAGGAAGGCGTGGTTGCACTCGGCCAGCTTGCCGGCCTCGTCCACCAGCGCGATGCCGATGGGGGCGTCCTCGAAGAAGCGCTGGAAGCGCTGCTCGGAGAGGCGCAACGCCTCCTGCCACTCGCGCTCGGGCGTCAGGTCGCGCACCACCGAGCGGGTGTGCACGCTGGCGCCATCCTCGGACACCACCACGGTCTGCGCCGCCGAAGCCTGGAAGCGCCGGCCCTGGAGGCCGCGCATCGCCAGCTCGCCGCGCTGCTCGGCGCCGCCGCCCTCGAACAGGTCGTAGGGCTTGGCGGCGCGGGGCGGGTTGGCGAGCACCTCGTGCAGCGTCCGCCCGGCCTCCACGAGGTCGCGCGGCGTGCAGCCCAGCCACTTCGCCAGCGTGGCGTTGACGAACAGGAAGAAGCCGTCCCGGTCCACCGAGAAGAAGCCGACCGGCGCGTGGTCCATGAAATCTACGAGCTTGGCCTGCTCGCGCAGCATGACCTGCTCCAGCTCGCGCCGGGCGGTGATGTCCTCGACGCGCCAGTGCACGGCGCCGGGAAAATCGACGATCGGCTGCGCCTGCACGCGCCGCCATTCGCGGCCGCGGCCGGCGCGCAGCACGGTCAGCTCGGCCGTCGCCGGCACGTCGGCGCGGGCGCGCTCGCGCACGCGGAGGAACTCGGCGAGGCTGTCGGGGTCGGCGCCGAGCTGGCGCTCCAGCGCTTGCAGCGGGGCTTCGTCGGGGGCGGCGTCGACCAGCGCGCGGAAGGCGGCGTTGACGAACACCGTGTGGCCCGGCGCGTCGGTGATGAGTTGGCCGGCCGACAGCCCCTCCAGCGCCCCGGTCAGCAGCGCGCCGTCGTGGATCAGCCGGCGGCGCAGACGGGCCAGGCGGACCACCAGCACGACGATGGCCACCGCCGCCGCCACGGTGCCGGCCCAGGCCAGGGGGGCGTGCGTGATGGCGAGCCCGACCGCCGTCGCGGCCAGCCCGGCCGCGCCGACCACCTGCGCGGCCACGGCAGGCAACGCGGAGCCCGGTCCCGCGACGGCCCGGCCGTGCGGCGGGCGCAGCGAGCCATCCGCCATGGAAGATACGTCGTCCAACCGCAACACCCGAAAACGTTCGCCCCGGCGCCCGTCAACCCCCCATCGAACGCCCCTTCAACTTGAATACATAGGTTATGAGTTCCGCCACCGCACGATAATGTTCGGACGGAATCTCCTCGTCGATCTCCACGGAGGCGTACAGCGCCCGCGCCAGGGGCGGATTTTCGACGATGGGAATGTCCTTGTCCGTGGCGATCTCGCGGATCTTGAGGGCGATCTGGTCCACGCCCTTGGCGAGCAGCGTTGGCGCGCCCATACTTCCGGGGTCGTACTTCAGAGCCACCGCGTAGTGGGTCGGGTTGGTCACCACCACGTCGGCGTGCGGCACGTTGGCCATCATGCGCTTGCGGACGCGCTCCATGCGCAGTTGGCGGACCCGCGCCTTGATCATCGGGTCGCCTTCCTGCTGCTTGTACTCGTCCTTCACCTCCTGCTTGGTCATCTTCATCTTTTTGTTGTAGCTGTGCCGCTGCCATAACACGTCGCCGCCGGCGATCAGCGTCAGCACCGCCAGCACGCCGACGAACAGGCGGTAGGTCAGCTCCTTCATCTCGGCCAGCAGCGCCATCACGTCGATGCCCGTGAAGTGCTCGACCGAGGTGACCATCGGGCTGAGCGCCAGATAGGCGACGCCGCCCACCACCACCATCTTGGCAAGGCCCTTCAGCAGCTCGACGAGCTGCTGGCCGCTGGCGAACACGCGCTTGAGGCCGGTAAGGGGATTTATCTTGTCGAACTTGGGGACGATCTTGTCCCACGTGACGATCCAGCCGGTCTGCGCGATGGACCCCAGCACGCCGGCCATGCCCAGCAGCAGCACCGGCAGCCACAGCGCCCACATGATGTCCATCAGCACGCGCACCAGGATCAGGCCGACGTTGGCGCGGTCCATGGGCAGTTCGTGGATGTGCTCGACGTAGAAGGCGAGCCGCCGTTGCAGGCCGATCGCCGTCCCCGGCAGCACCGCCACCAGGATCACCAGCGACGCCGCCACGGCCAGCCACGTGTTGATCTCGCGGCTGACGGCGAAGTCGCCCTTCTTGTGCGCGTCGTCGAGCTTCTTTTGTGTTGGTTCTTCTGTTTTGGAGGCGTCATCGGCATCTTCGGACATCGTCTGCGCTCCGTCCTCAGGCCGGGTTCAGGAATTCGATGAAGGTCGATTCGAAATAGCTCAACCAGAACAACATCATCGCCGACAGCGTGATGGAAAACAGGAACAGCCCCAGCGCCACCTGGGTCGACATGAACATGAAGAACACCTGGATCTGCGGCGCCAGCTTGTTCAAAAGGCCCAGCGCCAGCGCGAACAGGATGCCGGTGACGATGAACGGCGCGCACATCTGCAAGCCGATGACGAAGCTCTTGGCGACCAAGCGGCCGATCATGTCGGCCATGTCGTTGACCGGCAGCGCCGCCCCCGGCACGAACAGCGTGTAGCTGTCCACCACCGCCATGATCATCAGGTGATGCAGGTCGGTCAGGAAGATCAGCAGCATCCCCAGCCAGCCCATCAGCGCCGCCGGCAGCGTTCCCTGCGATCCCATGGCCGGGTTGAACATCTGCGCGTTCGACAGGCCGGCCTGCGACGCGATCACCGTGCCCGCCACCTCCAGCGCGCTGAACAGCAGGCGCGCCACCGTGCCGAGGAAGACGCCCACGGTGACCTCGCCGACGATCAGCAGGGTCAGCCGCAGGACGTTCTGCGGCTCGGGCGGCAGGTATTGGCGCAGCACGGGGGAGACGACGAAGGTCACCGCCGCCGCCAGAATCAGGCGCGTGCGCGTCGAGATGAAGGAGTCGCCGAAGGCCGGCATGGTCATGAACGCCGCGCCGACCCGCATGAAGACGATGATCCAGACGTAAAGCTGATCGCCGAGAAGAGTCTGGAGAACGTCCATCAGGGGACGCCGATGGCGACGATCCGGTCGATGATCTCGGCCTGGAAATAGCGCGACATCTCGCCCAGCATGAAGGGCATCAGCAGGATCAGCATGCCGAAGACCAGCAGCACCTTGGGCACGATGGACAGCGTCTGCTCGTTGATCTGGGTGACCGCCTGGAAGACCGAGATGACTGTGCCGATCACCATCATGACGAGCAGGATCGGCCCGGACACCATGACCAGGGTGATGATGGAGGTCCGGCAGATTTCGATGACGTCCGTCTCGGTCATGGGGGCTCGGCGATGCGTCGGGTCGGGCGGTCAGATCGGCATGCGCAGGATTTCCTGGTAGGCGCCAATCACCTTGTCGCGGATCGTCGTGGCGGCCTGCAACGTCATTTCGGCGTTGGTCACCGCCTGCACCACGTCGGCGATGTCCGCCTGACCGACCGCGGCCTTGGCCGACAGGGTTTCGCTCTGCTTCAGGGTGTTGACGGTGCTCTTGGCCGCCTCCTCCAGCAGCGAGCCGAAGCTCGGCCCCTCCCCGCGCGGCGCCATGCCGGTGCCGGCGGTCTTCAGCGCGGTGGTGGCGTAGGCGGCGGCGGCGTTGGCGACGTTGGCGACCATGGAGGTGTTCCTCAAGCTTCTCTAATCAGGTGCGCAGCAGTTCGACGGTGCGGTTCAGCATGGTGCGCGACGCCTCGATGACCGACAGGTTGGCTTCGTAGGAGCGCTGCGCCTCGCGCATGTCCATGGCCTCGATCAGCGGGTTGACGTTGGGCAGCAGCACATAGCCCTCGGAGTCGGCGCTGGGGTGCGAGGGGTCGTAGCGGCGCTGGAAATCGCCCTTGTCCACATCGACCTTGGCGACCCGCACCGTGTTCACGCCGGCCTGATGGTCCATCATGTTCTGGAAGGTGACGACCTTGCGCCGGTACGGCATGTCGCCCGGCGTCTCGGCCGTGGTGTTGGCGTTCGCCAGATTCTCGGAAATGACCTTCAGGCGCGTGCCCTGCGCCTTCATGCCCGCCGCCGACACCGACATGGCCTTGTAGAGATCCATCCGCCGCCTCCATCTTTCCTGTTGGCGTCCGTTCCCGCAGGCCCTACTGGCCGCGGCCGATCGCCATCTTCAGCAGGCCGACCTGCTTCTTGTAGAGGTTGGTCATCGTCTGGTAGTCCAGGCCGGTCGTAGACATCTTCATCATCTGCTCTTCGAGCACGACGTTGTTGCCGTCCGGCGCCGTTTCGTACGGGTTGCGCACCCGCTGTTCCTTGTCCATGCCGCCGGCCGGCACCGTGCCCTGGAGATGGCTGGCGCTGGTCGAGACCGGGGTCAGGCGGCGGCTGTCGGACAGCGCGTCGCGGAAGGAGAACGGCTTGAGGTCGCTGCCCTTGAACTGCGGCGTGTCGGCGTTGGCGATGTTCTGCGCGAGCACCTCCTGGCGCTGCGTCAGCCAGCCCATCTTGCGCGACATCAGCTTGAACAGCCCGAGATTGCCGAGATCCATGGCGTCCTGCCCAGATTTCCCGCCCCGCACCGGCGCGGGACGCCCGTATGCCGGGTCAATTCGATCCTCCGCCGTCTTCCTTAATAAAGATTAAATATACCGCATTTGCGCTAATTTCGAACAGGCTGCGCCGGGCTTGTCCTAGAGCTGTGCTGTGGTACTGTGGGTGGACCAACGATCGCTCGACCAGAGCCCATGCGCCTCGCCGCTCACCACACCCGCCCGCACGACGCCGCCCCCAAGGGGGCTTGGCGCCGGTCGGCCGCGTGTCTGGCGATTGTGGCGCTGTTCGCCCAACTCGCGCTGTCGGTCCACGCCTTCGCGGCGTCGACCGGCACGGGCGACGCGGGGGACATGTGCTCGGTCGCACCGGAAGCGGTTCCGGCTGGGGACGGACTTGGCAACGCCGCGGGGCAACCGGCCGCCAAGCACGTCCACTGCCCGGTCTGCACCGCCGCTCCCGGCGCGGTCGCGCCGCCACCGCCCACCGTGGCGCTGATCGCGCCGCCGCCGTTCCTGACGGCCGAACGGCCGGTGGTGTCCTTCGATGTGGTGCAGCCGTTCTATCGGAACGGCCCGCCGGGCCACGCGCCGCCACTCCGCACCTGACCATTGCCCACCGCGGCGCCGGTGCGCTGCTGGCTGCGCCTTTGTCCGTCCGTGGCTTCCTCCGCGGGATGGGGATCGGCGCGCCGCTTACCGCACCGGCGCCGATCGGCACTTCAGTCTGCTTCAAGCCCTTCTCCCCTTGGGGAGGGGGGCTTCACGCCATCCGGAAAGCCGCTTTAGGAATTCGCCATGAAGGTCCTGCCCACTCTTGCGGCGCTGTGCGCGCTCGCCCTCTCCGCCCCGGCTTTCGCCGGCGACATCGCCGTCTCGGCGCCGTGGGCTCGCGCCAGCGCGCCGAACGCGCCGAACGGCGCCTGCTATCTGGAAATCGTCAACACCGGCCACGAGCCGGACCGGCTCGTCTCCGCCGCCAGCCCGGCCGCCGCCAAGGTCGAGCTGCACACCCACCTGATGGACAACGGCGTCATGAAGATGCGCCCGGTCGAGGGCTTCGAGATCGCCCCCGGCGAGCCGCAGGTGCTGCGTCCGGGCGGCAACCATATCATGCTGATGGGCCTGACCGGACAGCTGAAGCCCGGCACCAGCTTCCCGGTGACGCTGACCTTCGCCAAGGCCGGCGCGGTCACCGTGGAGGTTCCGGTGCAGGAGGCCGGCGCCATGGCCGCCCCCGGGGCCGCCCCCGGCGCGCACGGTGGCATGCACCAGCAGCAGCACAAGACGCACTGAGAGCACACCGACGCCCCGGACGGCGCGTGGCCGTCCGGGGAGGGCTCCGGCCCGCCGCCGGCCGAGTCGTGGGGCAGTCGTCGCCCGGCGGCGGCACGTCAATGCGGCACGCAAGAATCAGGTGTGGCCGCGCCGAACACGGCCCCCGAAACATGACCTCTCGAAATACGGCCGTTGAAATATCGCGGAACGCCGCCACATGCGGGCGGTTCCGTAGCTTCAACCGGTCGCCGGCCGTCCTGTCGCCCCTGTCCTGAGGATCACTGTCCCCAGGGTCAGGGGCCAGCGGTCAATGGCCGTGGGAGATCTTGGCGCCTTCCTTCAGGACGAAGCGGCGCGAACAGTACGGGCAATCGGCACGGCCTTCCTTGCCGAGCGTGATATAGACCAACGGGTGGCCGAGGGCGCCGCCGCCACCGTCGCAGCCGACCTTCTCGGTCTCGACATAGATCGTTTCGATGGGCTGCATGGGACGTCCCCCTTATTGACACACACTTCCGACCAACCCGACGCTAAGATGCGGTGGGGTGCGGCGGGATCATACCCATCGCGCCGTCCCGATCAACGGTCTTGAACTTCTGCGGGTGCAACGCGACGCCATGGTCTCGAACGCCGTCCCCGTCTCCCCCATCCCTCTGCCCGCAAACGCGGTCGAGGTGCGGGGACTCACCAAGGTCTACAAGGGCTCCGGCCGCTCCGGCCCGAAGGAGGCGCTGAAGGCCATCGACCTGACGATCCCGCGCGGCTCGCTGTTCGGCCTGCTGGGGCCGAATGGGGCCGGCAAATCGACGCTGATCAACATCATGGCCGGGCTGGTCAACAAGACCGGCGGCACGGTGAGCATCTGGGGAACGGACGTCGACGCCAACCCACGGCAGGCGCGCGCGTCCATCGGCGTGGTTCCGCAGGAACTCAACATGGACCCGTTCTTCACGCCGCGCGAGATGCTGGAACTGCAAGCCGGCCTCTACGGCGTGCCGAAGCACGAGCGCCGCACCGACGAGCTGCTGGCCGCCGTGGGCCTGTCCGACAAGGCCAACGCCTACGCCCGCACGCTGTCGGGTGGCATGAAGCGGCGCCTGATGGTCGCCAAGGCCATGGTGCACACCCCGCCGGTGCTGGTGCTGGACGAGCCGACCGCCGGAGTCGACATCGAACTGCGCCAGCAGTTGTGGGAGCACGTCCGCCGCCTGAACAAGGCCGGCACCACGGTGCTGCTGACCACGCACTACCTCCAGGAGGCGGAGGAGCTGTGCGACACCATCGCCATCATCAACCACGGCGCCGTGGTCGCCTGCGAGCCCAAGGCGCAGTTGCTGCGCCGGGTGGACGCCAAGGCGATGAGCTTCGAGCTGGACCGCGACCTGGATGCGGTGCCCGAGGGGCTGGCCGCCTTCCACGCCGAACTGCCGGAGCCGCGCCGTCTGGTCGTGCGCTACCAGCCGAGCCGCCTGAAGGCGGACGCCATCCTGGCCGCGGTGAAGGCGGCCGGGCTGTCCATCGTCGATCTTTCCACCGAGGAGTCGGACCTGGAGGACATCTTCCTCCAACTCACCGCCGGCGCCCATAGCCAGGAGGTTTCCCGTGGCGCTGCGTGACCGGATGAGCCGTCTGGCGGGTTTGGCTGTTGCCGTGACACTGGTGGCGGGATGCTCCACCAACTATCAACCGATGGGAACCACCGTGATGCCGCCGCGGCTGACCGACACGGCGATGGTGGCCGCCGACGGGGTCGAGCTGCCCATGCGCTCGTGGGTGCCCGACCAGCAGCCGGTGCGCGCCGCCGTGGTGGCGCTGCACGGCTTCAACGACTATTCCGCCGCGTTCGACAGCGCCGGCCGGCGCTTCGCCGATGTGGGCATCGCCACCTACGCCTACGACCAGCGCGGCTTCGGCGCCGGCCGCGCGCCGGGCATCTGGGCCGGCAAGGACACCATGGTCGCCGACGCCCGCGCGGCGGTCGAACTGGTGCACGCCAAGCACCCCGGCGTGCCGGTCTACCTGATGGGCGAGAGCATGGGCGGCGCGGTGGCGCTGACCGCGCTGACCCGCCGTGGCGCGCCCAAGGTGGACGGCGCCATCCTGGTCGCCCCGGCGGTCTGGGGGCGCGAGACCATGGGCTTCTTCCCGCGCGCCGCGCTCTGGGTCAGCTACAACCTCGTGCCCGGCATGAAGGTGGTGGCGCCCAAGGGCATGAAGATCCAGCCCTCCGACAACATCGAGATGCTGCGCGCGCTGGGCCGCGACCCGCTGGTCATCAAGGACACCCGCGTCGATGCGCTGGAGGGTTTGACCGACCTGATGGACGAGGCGCTGGCGGCCTGCGACCGGCTGGAGGTGCCGACGCTGGTGCTGTACGGCGCCCACGAACAGGTGCTGCCGCCCAAGCCGGTGAAGCGCGCCATCGCGTCCTTCGAGAACAGCGGCCGGCATACCGTGGCGATCTACCCGGACGGCTACCACATGCTGCTGCGCGACCTGAAGGGCGACGTGGTGACGAACGACGTGGCCGCGTGGATCCGCACCCCCGGCATCCCGCTGGCCAGCGGCGCCGACCGCGGGCCGCGCGAGATGATGGCCGCGGGCAAGAGGGTGGCGGCGGGAGGCTAGCGGGCGGCCTCGGCGTAGCGCTCGCTGGTGGCCGCGGGGACAGTCGGTGCCGGCGCGCCGCCGAACGAGGTGAAAACCGGCACGACGTGGTAGCCCAGCGCGCAGACGCTGGAGAGCACGATGGCGGTCAGGCCGCCGTACAGCACCGCCGGATTGATCGGCGAGACCACGGCGCCGGACACGACGTTGACGAGGCTCTGGGAGTTGATCACCACGGCCGCGGTGAGGGCGGCGGTGCCCACGACGGCGCATCCCCAGGCCACCACCCCGCCTTGCCGGCCGCTTTGAGCCGGTGAGGTCTGGGCGGCGGCCGGTCCGGCGCCCACCAGGGCGAGGGCCAGCATAACCGCCAGTATGAGTGCCTTGCGCATGGAGGCGGCCCCCGGTCGAACACTGTGGCGAACACTGTGGGGTTATCTCAAACCATGCTCGGGGTGGGCGCAAGGGATTCGTTGGCTTCGCAGGCGGGTGGACCAGAGGCCCAAATCGCGTTATGCTTGCATGCCTTTGTAGGAGCCGCCCATGCCTGAGCGCGAGTCGGAGATTCTGAGCAAGCTGGATCTGGTTCTCACCGCACTGGAACGTCAGTCCGCGCGCCTGGAACGCCAGTCGGAACGCCAAACAGCGATGGAAGGCGATATCCGCGAGGTCAAAGGCCAGCTGTCCATCATGCTGACATGGCTCCAGTCCATGGATCAGCGCTTCTCGGCGCTGATGGCGCCGGTCAATCCGCCGCGCAAGCCGGCGGCATAAGCCGCCGCCCCTCCCCTACAACTGCACCTGCGTTCCCAATTCGACCACGCGGTTGGGCGGGATCTTGAAGAAGTCGGTGGCGGACACCGCCGTGCGGGACATCACCACGAACAGCTTCTCGCGCCACTGCGCCATCGCCGGGTTCATGCGCGGGATCAGCGTCTCGCGGCCCAGGAAGAACGAGGTCGCCATCAGGTCGAACTCCAGGCCGAACGCCTTGCACAGGCGCAGCGCCTTGGGAATGTTCGGCTCCTGCGAGAAGCCGTAGCGCACCGTCAGCCGGTAGAAGCCCTCGGCCAGGCCCTCGACCAGCACGCGGTCCTTGGCCGGCACGCGCGGCACGTCGTCCACCAGCACGGTCACGAACACCACGCGCTCGTGCATGACCTGATTGTGCTTCAAATTGTGCAGCAGCGCGATCGGCACGGTGTCGTTGGCCGACGTCATGAACACGGCGGTGCCCTTGACGCGGATGATCTCCTCGGACTTGGCGGAGCGCTTGATGAACTTCTCCAGCGGCAGCGATTCCTCGGCCAGCCGGCGCGCCAGCACCGCCCGCCCGCGCCGCCACGTGGACATCAGGCCCAGCGTCAGCGAGGCGATGACCAGCGGCACCCAGCCGCCGTGCGGGATCTTGATGATGTTGGCGGAGAAGAAGGACAGATCCACCGACAGGAACAGGCTGCCCAGCGCCAGACAGGCCGGCACCGGCCAATGCCAGCGGCGGTGCGCCACCACCAGCGCCAGGATGGTGGTGATGCACATGTCGCCGGTCACCGCGATGCCGTAGGCGGCGGCGAGGTTCGACGACGAGCGGAACCACACCACCAGCCCGATGGTGCCCAGCAGCAGGCCCCAGTTGGCGCGCGGGATGTAGATCTGCCCCTCCTCCTCGCTGGAGGTGTGTCGGATGTCGAGGCGCGGGCACAGGCCCAACTGCACCGCCTGCCGGGTCAGCGAGAAGACGCCGGAGATCACCGCTTGGCTGGCGATCACCGTCGCCAGGGTCGCCAGCCCGATCATCGGGTACAGGCCCCAGTCCGGCATCAGCAGGTAGAAGGGGCTGCGCACCGCCTCCGGTTCGCTCAGCAGCAGCGCGCACTGGCCGAAATAGTTCAGCAGCAGCGACGGCAGCACCACGTAGAACCACGCGGTGCGGATCGGAATCCGGCCGAAATGGCCCATGTCGGCGTACAGCGCCTCGCCGCCGGTGACGGCCAGCACCACCGCGCCCAGCACCAGGAAGCCCAGCACGCCGTTGCGCTGGAAGAAGCTGACGGCGTGGAGCGGGTTGAGCGCGGCCAGGATCTGCGGCTCCCGCACCACCTCGACCAGACCGGACAGGCCGAGCACGGTGAACCACGCGATCATCACCGGGCCGAACAGCGTGCCGACCTTGGCGGTGCCGTGGCTCTGGATGGCGAACAGGCCGATCAGGATGGCGATGGTGACCGGCACCACCACCTCGTGCAGGCCGGGCTGCGCCACCTCCAGACCCTCCACGGCGGAGAGCACGGAGATGGCCGGGGTAATCATGCCGTCGCCATAGAACAGCGACGCGCCGAACAGGCCCAGCGCCATGATCTTGGACAGGCGCCCGGTGGCGTCGGGCCGGCTGCTGGTGGCCAGCGCCAGCAGCGACAGGATGCCGCCCTCGCCCTTGTTGTCGGCGCGCATGACGAACAGCACGTACTTGACGGACACCGTCATCACCAGCGCCCAGACGATCAGGGACATGATGCCCATGATGTTGCCGGCCGTGAGCGGCAGCCCGTGCTCCACGGAAAAGCATTCGCGCAGCGTGTACAGCGGACTGGTGCCGATGTCGCCGAAGACGACGCCGAGCGCACCGAGTGTGAGCGCCGCAAAACGGCCCGAGGCGGGCTCCGCGGTCTTCGAGATGATGGCGGACATGGAGGGGGGAATGGACCTGTGGAGTGGTGGGGAAGAGCCTTGTGCCCGTCGGGCGGAACGGTCGGTGTCAGGCACGGCACCCTGGCCGTAGGTCGATCTATGACCCTATTGTAACGCGACAATTCGGCTCGAATGTCAAGCGTCAGAACGCCACACGGGGGACGTGTGCCCGCTCTACAGCGTCCCGAAGCTGCGCGCCAGCGAACCGGCGATCAGGTACCAGCCGTCCACCAGCACGAAGAAGATGATCTTGAAGGGAATCGCCACCATGGTCGGCGGCAGCATCATCATGCCCATGGACATCAGGATCGACGACACCACCATGTCGATGATCAGAAAGGGCAGGAACAGCAGAAAGCCGATCTCGAAGGCGCGCTTGATCTCCGAGATCATGAAGGCCGGCACCAGCACCTGCATGGGCGTGGCGATGGGCTCCTCGATCTTCTCGATGCGCGCCATGTCGACGAACAGCTTCAGATCCTTCTCGCTGGTGTGGCGCAGCATGAACTCGCGGAAGGGCAGCAAGGTCCGGGTGACCGCCTCGGCCTCGCTGATGTCCTCGTTGATGAGCGGCTGGATGCCCTGGTTGTAGGAACGCTCCATCACCGGCGCCATGATGAAGAAGGTCAGGAACATCGCCAGCGACACCAGCACCGTGTTGGGCGGCACCTGCTGGACGCCCAGCGCCTGACGCAGAAACGACAGCACGATGACGATGCGGGTGAACGCCGTCATCATGATGAGGATCGACGGCGCCAGCGACAGCACCGTGATCAGCGCCACCATCTGCACGATGCGGCCGGTGGTCGAGCCGCCGGCCTCGCCCATGTTGAAGGTCAGGCTCTGCGCCAGCGCCGGCCCGGCCAGCACCCCCACCCCCAGCGCCAGCAGCACCGCCAGCAGCAGGCGCATGCGGCTCATGCCGCGTCTCCCTTGGGCTGCGGAGGCGCAGCCTGAACCGCCGCGCCTTGAACCGTCGCGACCGCGTCGCGGAAGCCGCCGCGGATGCCGGCCTCCACCGTCAGGTCGCCGCTGGGGCTGAGCAGCAGCAGGTGCTCCACCTCGTCGCGGCGCACCAGCACAAGACGGCGCTTGGCGTCGAGCGGCGTCACCTCCACCACCGACACGCGGCGCACCCGCTGGCGCCGCGGCGCCGCGACGCCGCCCAGGCCGAAATGGCGCAGCACCAGCACCACCACGAAGAACAGGGCGATGACGAAGACCAGCGCCAGCGAAAATTGGAAATACATGTCGATGTTCATGGGGCCGGCGGCTCAGCTCTTGTCGGAAGGGGGGGCCGGGCGCCGGTAGACGGCGGCGGCCCGTTGCCGGGCGGTGTGGGTCTCCTCGCCATCCGACAGCTCGCGCTGGCGCGACAGCGTGGCGGACAGCGCGTTCAGCGCGGCGATCATCGCCTCCAGGTCCGGCAGCAGCGCCCGCGCCTGATCGCGGGGCAGCGCCTCGGCCACCGCGCACAGCGTGGCGACGCGCGCGTCCAGCCCGGAGAGATCGACCAGCGCGCCCGAGTCCGCCTGCGCGCCGGCCTCGGCCAGGGCGGCGGCGACGGCGGCCAGATCGCCGTGCAGGGTGGCGGCGTTCATGGCTGAGGCTCCGAAACGGGGGGACTGGGCGGCAGTTTGCCGTTGGCACGGTAGACGTGCGAGAGGATTTCCGCCACCGCGACGATGGCCTCGACCGGAATCTCGCTGTCCAGGTCGAGAACGGAGAGGATTTCCACCAGATCGGCGTCCTCGCGCACCTTCACGTCGTTGGCGAAGGCCAGCTCCAGGATCTGCTCGGCCACATGGCCGCGCCCGCTCGCCACCACCTTCGGCAGCCCCGGCGCGCCAAGCTCGTACGACAGCGCCACCGCGACGGGGCGGCGGGGCTTGGAGCGGAGGTTGGGGGACGGCTCGGACACTCTGCTTCCCGCCGATGGATCTGGGGACGATGGATCTGGGGCCAATGGATCTGGGCAAGTCCGCGCATCCTTGCCGAACATGCTTAACGAACCGTGAAAAATCGCCGCCGCGCCGGTTTGCCGCACGAAAAGCCCGTAACAAAACCTTCCCCTGGGTTGCGTTTTTGAAACACACTCCGGCGCGATTTCGGGCTATGCTATGACTTAAGTAAGACCACAGTTCGGTCCAGCAGTTCGAGTCACGACATGTTATTCGCCGAAGGAATGCCCGCCGCGTCGCACGGAGCGCTGCAAATGAGCCAGGACACCGAGGCCCAGTACCGCAGCATCTTCGAGAACGCCGTCGAGGGCATCTACCAGACGACGACGGAGGGCCGCTATCTGCGGGTCAACCCGTCGCTGGCGCGCATCTACGGCTACGACTCGGTGGACGCGCTGATCGGCAACCTCACCGACATCGCCGGCCAGCTCTACGTCGATCCCGGCCGGCGCGAGGCGTTCGCCGCGCTGATGGACAGCCAGGGCGTGGTGCAGAACTTCGAGGCGCGGGTCTTCCGCCGCGACGGCTCGATCATCTGGATCTCGGAGAACGCGCGCTGCGTGCGCGACGGCTCGGGCGCCACGCGCTTTTACGAAGGCACCGTCCAGGACATCACCGAGCGCAAGCAGCACGAGGAGAAGATCCGCCTGCTGGCCACCGTGTTCGCCAGCGTCGCCGACGGCATCCTGATCGCCGATCCCGAACTGAACGTCCAGGCGGTGAACCCCGCCTACATCACCATGACCGCCTTCGAGATGGAGGAGCTGGTCGGCCAGCCGCTCACCCTGTTCCACCACGGCGCGCACGAGCGCACCTTCATCGCCGACATCTGGGACACCGCGTCGAAGGCCGGCCGCTGGCAGGGCGAGGTGACCAGCTTCCGCCGCAACGGCGAGAGCTTCGCGGCGGCGCTGGCGGTCACCGCGGTGCGGGCGCCCGGCGGAGCCCTCGAGCACTATGTGCTGACCATCGCCGACATCAGCCAGCGCAAGTACCAGGAGCACCAGATCCGCTATCAGGCGAGCTTCGACCGCCTGACCGACCTGCCCAACCGCTGGCTGGTCTGCGAACGGCTGGTGGAGGCAATCGCCCGCGCACAGCGGTTGCAGTCCAAGGTGGCAGTGACCTTTATCGACCTCAACCGCTTCAAGCAGGTCAACGACACCCTGGGCCACCACGCCGGCGACGAACTGTTGAAGCTGGTGGCGCGGCGGCTGCGCAACTGCACGCGGGTGTCCGACACGGTGGGCCGGCTGGGCGGCGACGAATTCCTGGTGGTGGCGCCCGACGCTGCCGACCGCAACGCCGGGGCGCGGCTGGCCGAGAAGATCCTGTATTCCATGAGCGAGCCGTTTCTGGTGCGCGGGCAGGAGTTCTATTGCGGCGGCGCCATCGGCATCGCCTTCTTCCCCGACGACGGCGACACGGCGGACCAGTTGCTGCGCAACGCCGACCTTGCCATGTACCACGCCAAGCGCAACCCGGAGCACCCCTACGCCTTCTACGACCAGGGCATGCGCGAGCAGACCGGCTTCCATCTGGGTATGGAGGCGGACCTGCGCCGCGCCGTCAACAACGGCGAGTTCGAGCTGTTCTACCAGCCCAAGGTGGATCTGGCGGAGCGCCGCATCGTCGGTGCGGAGGCGCTGATCCGCTGGCGCCACCCGACGCGCGGCATCGTCTCGCCGGCCGAGTTCATCCCGTTCGCCGAAGACACCGGCATGATCTGGGACATCGGCGCCTGGACGCTGTACTCGGCGGCGCAGTCGCTGGCGGAGTGGATCGCCCAGGACCTCAACGTCGGCGTGGTGTCGGTGAACCTGTCGCCGCGCCAGTTCCAGGACGCGCGGCTGGTCGGCTTCGTGCGCTCGGTCATCGAGCAGGCCGGCGTCCCGCCCGAACGGCTGGAACTGGAGCTGACCGAGGGCGCCATGATCGGCGACATCGAGAAGGCGGTGGCGATCCTCAACGGGCTGAAGGACATCGGCGTCAAGCTGTCGATCGACGATTTCGGCACCGGCTATTCGTCGCTGGCTTATTTGAAGCGCTTCCCCATCGACACGCTGAAGATCGACCGCTCGTTCGTGCGCGACATCGTGAAGTCGAGCACCGACCCGGCCATCGTCGGCACCATCGTGAACCTGGCGGACTCGCTAGGCTTCGCCACCATCGCCGAGGGCGTGGAAACCAACGAGCAGGCCGAGATCCTGAAGCAGCAGAATTGCCACCAGATCCAGGGCTACCTGATCAGCCGGCCGCTGGCGGTGGACGCGTTCGAGGTGTTCGTGCGGGAGACGATGGGGGGGTAAACCCTCTCCCCTCCGGGGAGAGGGTGGCCGCGCAGCGGCCGGGTGAGGGTAAGTGCAAGGATCCTTGGATTTACCCTCACCCTCCCACGCTTCGCGTGGGCCCCTCCCTCTCCCGGGACGGGAGAGGAGACGACTTACACCACCCTTGGCGCCGCCCCGTGGAACGCGAACCGCCCTCCCCCCGCCGCTTTGCAGCAGTAGAGCGCCTCGTCGGCGTCGCGCAGCAGCAGATCGGGGTTGCCGCCGCCCTCGCGGCCCAGCGCGATGCCGATGCTGACGCCAATGGTCAGCGTCAGGCCCTCGACCTCGTAGGGCTCCGACAGCGTGGCGACGATCTTGCCGGCCAGAACGGCGGCGTCGTCCGGCGACGACACGTCGAGCTGGAGGATGGAAAACTCGTCGCCGCCGACGCGGGCGACCACGTCGCTGCGCCGGGTGATGTTCTGAAGCCGCTGGGCGACCTGCTTCAGCACGCCGTCGCCCACCCCATGCCCGTACGTGTCGTTCACCGGCTTGAAGCGGTCGAGGTCGAGCATGTGCAGCGCCAGCCCGCTCCCACCGTGGTGTGGCAGTTGGGCGACGGCGGCGGACAGGCGGTGGACCAGCATCTCGCGGTTCGCCAGCTCGGTCAGGTAGTCGTGGAAAGCCTTGTGGCGGTATTCCTCAGCGCTCAGTTCCTCGGAAATGTCCTGGATCACGCCGCGCAGCATCAACCCCGAGCCGCGCTCGCGCGGGTCGGCGCGCAGCATCAGGCGGGCGGTCCAGCGGTTGCCGTCCGGCCGCTCCATCCGCACCACCTCGCCAACCAGCTGGCCGGGGGCGCAGCGCGCCTCGTCCAGGGCGGCGGAGAAGCTGCCGCGGTCGCTCTCCACCACCAGATGGCGCAGGTGCGCCATGGTGCGCGGCACCGGGGTGTGGCCGCCGGTCAGCACACCGGCATCCCCCTCGAAGCACAGCGCGTCGTCGCCGATGTCCCACTCGAAGCTGGCGCTGCGGGTGACGCGCTGGATGCGCGACAGCCAACCGGTGCGGTGCCGCAGCACCGCCAGCTCCTGCTTCTGCTGGATCAGCAGCCACAGGTCGGAGGCCAGCGCGCTCAGCGCCGCCACGTCGTCGTCGGTGTAGGCGGTGGGCTTGTTGCCGACGCCGAGGATGAAGCGCACCAGCGCGCCCTCGACCAACGGCACGTTCATGTGGCGGACGAGGGGAGCGTGCCCTTCCGGATAGCCGTGCTTGTCGGGCAGCGACGGATAGTCGTTGTGAACCACCGGGGCGCGCGTGCGCAGACAATCCACCCAGACGCCAGCCGCCGACACCGGGTAATGGCGGGTGACCGCGGCCGTGCAGAACGCCTGCGTCGCCTTCGACCAGGTGACAAGCTCCAGCGTTTCCTGATCGTCGTTGACGAAGTGGAAGTAGCCGATCGCGCTGCCGGTCATGCTGACCGCCAGCTCGAGTCCATGCTGGATCGCGTCGTTGACGCCGAGGGTGGCGGAGCCTCGCCAGAGGTCGGCCAGGGCGCGGGACAGCGAGGCGTCGGTTGCCGTGTCCATGCGCGTACTCCTTTATATGATAAAGTAATGATACGCCTACGGACGAGCGAAGAACACCGCGCAGGCCTGCGCCCTTCCGTCGCAAGGTGCCGCGCTCTCGACTCTTCGACCCTCATCCGCCAAGTTAGCGTCCCAAGGGAGAGGGATGCATGACCGACCAGACCACCGAACTTCCCGGCGCCGGGACGCCGACCACCGCCGCGCCCAACCGGAACGCGCTGTATCTGGTGGACGGGTCCGGGTTCATCTTCCGCGCCTTCCACGCGATCCCGATCCTGACCCGGCCGGACGGCACGCCGGTGAACGCCGTCATGGGCTTCGCCAACATGCTGACCAAGCTACTGGCCGACCTGCACGCGCAGGCGGTAGCGGTGGTGTTCGATTCCAAGCGCCAGACCTTCCGTTCCGACATCTACCCGCTCTACAAGGCGCAGCGCCCTGAGCCGCCGGAGGAGCTGAAGCCGCAGTTCGCGCTGATCCGCGAGGCCACCGACGCCTTCTGCCTGCCCTGCCTGGAGCTGGAGGGCTTTGAAGCCGACGATCTGATCGCCACCTACGCCCGCCTCGCCGTCGAGGCCGGGCGCGAGGTGACCATCGTGTCGTCGGACAAGGATCTGATGCAGCTCGTGCAGCCGGGCGTGCGCATGCTCGACCCGCTGAAGAACCGGATGATCGGCCGCGACGAGGTGATCGAGAAGTTCGGCGTGCCGCCGGAGAAGGTGGTGGACGTGCAGGCCCTGGCCGGCGACAGCGTCGACAACGTGCCGGGCGTGCCGGGCATCGGCGTCAAGACCGCCGCCCAGCTCATCACAGAGTACGGCGATTTGGAAACGCTGCTGGAGCGCGCGGGAGAGATCAAGCAGCCGGCACGCCGCCAGAAGCTCCAGGACAACGCCGATCTGGCGCGCATCTCCAAGCGGCTCGTCCTGCTCGACCAGCACGTGCCGGTGCCCAAGCCCCTGGACGAGCTGAAGGTCCGCGAGCCGGACCACGCGAAGCTGCTGACCTTCCTGCGGGCGCAGGGTTTCCGCAGCATCGTCACCCGCCTGGAGAACGAAATCGCCAGGGACGGCACGGTGGCGGATGGGGCGTTTGCGCCCTCGCCGGACCCGGCTCCGGTCCCCACGGCGGCTGAGGCTCAGAGTGGGGGCGACACGTCAACGGCTCCGCGCGTCCGCACCCACGCCCTACGCGACGTCGAGAAGCGCTATGAACTGGTGCAGGATCTGGACGCCCTCCAGGTGTGGATCGAGCGCGCCAGCGCGGACGGCATTCTGGCGGTGGACACCGAGACCAACTCGCTCACCCCGTCCACGGCGGCGCTGGTCGGCATCTCGCTGAGCACCGAGCCGGGGCTGGCCTGCTACATCCCCGTCGGCCACCGCGACGGCGACAGCGCCGACGGCCAGTTGGCGCTGGGCGGCGACGGGCCGAAGCAGCTCTCGCCCGAACAGGCCATGGCGGCGCTGAAGGACGTGCTGGAAGACCCGTCGATCCTCAAGATCGGCCACAATTTCAAGTTCGACCACCAGCTGTTCGCGCGCTATGGCGTGCGGGTAACGCCGACCGACGACACCATGCTGATGTCCTACGTGCTGGAGGGCGGCGCGCACGGCCACGGCATGGACGAACTGGCCGAGTTGCACCTCGCCTACACGACGATCAAGTACGCGGAGGTCTGCGGCACCGGCAAGACGAAGATCACCTTCGACCGGGTGGCGCTGGACAAGGCGCGCGACTACGCCGCCGAGGACGCCGACATCACGCTGCGCCTGTGGAAGGTGCTGAAGCCGCAGTTGGTGGACCACCGCATGGTCACCGTCTACGAGACGCTGGAACGGCCGCTGACGCCCATCGTGGCGGACATGGAACGCGCCGGCGTGCGCATCGACCGTGCCGAGCTGCGCCGCCTGTCGCAGGACTTCGCCGAACGTCTGGTGCAGTTGGAGGCCGAGGTCCACAAGCTCGCCCCGCGCCCCTTCAACGTCGGCTCGCCCAAGCAACTGGGTGAGATCCTGTTCGATGAGATGAAGCTGTCGGGCGGCGGCAAGAAGGGCAAGACCGGCGCCTATTCCACCGACTCCAGCGTTCTGGAAGCGCTGGCCGAGCAGGGGGCGGAGATCGCCCAGCGCGTGCTCGACTGGCGCCAACTCGCCAAGCTGAAGAGCACCTATACGGACGCCTTGCAGGAGCAGGCGGACGCGCACGACCGCGTCCACACCAGCTTCTCCATGGCGCTGACCAACACCGGGCGGCTGTCCTCGACCGACCCCAACCTGCAGAACATCCCCATCCGCAACGAGGAGGGCCGCAAGATCCGCCGCGCCTTCGTCGCCGAGCCGGGCTGCAAGCTGGTGTCGGTGGACTATTCGCAGATCGAGCTGCGGCTGGTCGCCGAGATGGCCGGCATCGAGGCGCTGAAGCACGCCTTCCGCGAGGGCATCGACGTCCACTCCATGACCGCCAGTCAGGTGTTCGGCGTGCCGCTCGACCAGATGACGCCGGATATCCGCCGCAAGGCGAAGACCATCAACTTCGGCATCATCTACGGCATCTCGGGGTTCGGGCTGGGCCGTCAGTTGGGGATCGCGCCGGGCGAGGCGAACGCCTTCATCAAGACCTATCTGGAGCGCTTCCACGAACTGCGCGAGTGGATGGAGGCGACCAAGGTCTTCGCCCGCCAGCACGGGCATGTGTGCACGCTGTTCGGCCGGCGCTGCTTCATCCCCGGCATCCACGACAAGAACGCCGCGCGCCGCGCCTTCGCCGAGCGTCAAGCGATCAACGCGCCGATCCAGGGCACGGCGGCCGACATCATGAAGCGCGCCATGACCCGCGTGCCGGACGCTTTGAAGGCCGCCGGCTCCAGCGCCCGCATGCTGCTGCAAGTGCACGACGAACTGCTGTTCGAAGTGCCCGAGGCCGAAGCGGCCGAGACGGCGAAGATCGTTCAGCGGGTGATGGAGGGCGCCGCCCAGTTGGGCGTGCCGCTGGTGGCCGAGGCGGGCATCGGCGACAGCTGGGCCGAAGCGCATTGAGCGCGTTCGCCGGGAAGCCCGGCGTGTCCGGGATGGTGGACACGCCGGGCTCCGTCTACGCTTGTCAGACCTTGTTGACCAGCGCCTCCCAGGTATCCTCCCGCGGGGTTTGGTCGGGCAAAATCATCGCGTCCGTGAAGGCCTGCGCCGCGGCGGCGGCGTTTTGCGGCTTCAGACCGTTCTGGAGGCTCCAGTTCGTGCCGTTGTCGTGCACGCTGTTGCCGGTGTAGACGTTGTCGGTGCCGGTGCTGCCGCCCTCGGCGACGCCAGTGCTCCGGTTGTTGTGGATGTCGTTGCCGGCGACCTTCACACCGTCCGCGGTGCTGGAATAGCCGTAGCTGTCGCCGCTGCCGACCCAGATGCCCATGTTCGACCCGGTGACCGTGTTGTCGAGGATATCGACGTCATGGGCGTCGTGCCAAAGGTGAATGCCGACGCCGGCGTTGTCGTGGATCTTGTTGTTGTCGATGGTGCCGCTGGTGCCCTGATAGATGCCGTGGATCAGGCTACTGTTCTGCCCGGCCGGGCCGATGTTGAAGACTTCGTTGCCGTCCATGCTGATGTTGGTGCCGCCGTTGTAGCCGTCACCAAAAATGCCCGCACCGCCGTTGCTGCTGCCGGCGGTATCCGGATTGTTCGCGATGTCGTGCACCTTGCTGTTCTTGACGGTCGAGTTGCTGCCGTCGGTGAGAATGCCGATGCGCCAGTTCGCCTTGGAGCCGTCCACCTCGAAGCCGTTGATGGTGACGTTGGCGCCCTTGTTTTCCCAGGCCACGTCACCGTCGCCCGAGGTGATCTTCGCGCCCCATTTCACGTCCGAGACATAGGTGACGCCGTCCGTCGTGGTGGTGAATCCGCCCTCATAGGTTCCGGGCGCGACATGGACGGTGGTTCCCGCCCTGGCTTCGCTCGACGCCTGTTGAATCGTCCTGTATGGCAAGTTCTTTGTACCTGAATTCGAATCAGAGCCGTTTGTCGAGACATAAATATCAGCCATTCCTCAATCCTTCTGTGGTCATTTTGGGATGTTAGATGGGATAACCCCGCCGAAGGCCGGGTCTTTTTAATCCACATCATTATTGCACTGCCTGCGTTTCAATCAGCAGCAGCGCAGGAGCCCATCAATGACCATGGATCTACTTGCGAGCAACCTTATGCTGCACCTGCACATGGTATACGCCGCACCGCACACGGCGCCTATGGCAGACGCACACCGCGCCGCTCGAAACGAATTAGCGAAGAAGGAAGAGGAACGGGTTTACCGTCCGGACACCATCCAGGGCCGGCGCTGCGCCAGATAGACGGCCGGGCGTTCCTGGATGTCGGTGATGACGAAGTCCAGCACGATGCGGCCGCCGGGCGGCACGTCGCCGAGGCTGAAAGTGATGCTGTCCAACGGTTTCGAGATCACCCGCGCCACCCGGAACAGGTCGGCCTGGGCGTAGCGCTGGTAGGCGCTGCCCTCCCCGAAACTCAGCCCGTCGTCCTGGGTACTCGCCTGGCCGAGCGGCTGCTGGAGTTCCAGGTCATAGCCGGTCCAAACGCTGTCGGTGCGGTTGATCACCACCTTGCGCAATGCGTAGCCGTAGGGATGGTCGCTGCCGATGCGGTTGTGGGCCAGACGGCCGGACCACGCCTCCAGTTCCCCGCGGATGACCAGCACGACCTGCTCCGGCGCGGTGACCTCCTCGACCACCACGAACGGATCCGCCAGCGTGCCGCCGCCCGAGGCGGACAGGATGCGGAAGCCGCCCAACTCGTCACTGAACGTCAGCCCGGCGACGCTGACGGGATCGGCCGACGCCGCAGGACTCCAGACCAGCAACGCCACTGCAAAGACGCGGACCGAGGCCATGCCGCCCCCTTATCCCAGCAATCCCGTTGGTCTTCTTCAAGATCGGGGCTGGGACGGGGCGGCGACATACCTCTTGCGAGGCAGCCTCAGTCCAGGAAAATGTCCGGCGCCAGCGGCGCGCCGGGCTTCACGGCGTAGGCGTCGAAGTCGGTGACGCCGGCCTCGCGCAGCACCTCGTCGTCGATGAAGAAGTTCCCGCCGCACGCCTTGGCGTCGCGCGTCAGGATGGCGTGCGCGGCGTCGGCGAGGATCTCCGGCTTGCGGCAGTTGTCGAACTCGGCCGCACCCTTCAGCATGCCGATGGCCGCGGTGGCAATGATCGTGCGCGGCCACAGCGAATTGACGCCGATCCGCCCCTTGAACTCCGCCGCCATGCCCAGCGTGCACAGGCTCATGGCGTACTTGGCGATGGTGTAGGCGGTGTGGTGCTGGAACCAGCGCGGGTTCAGGTTCAGCGGCGGCGACAGCGTCAGGATGTGTGGGTTCGCCGCCTTCAGCAGATGCGGAATCGCCGCCTGCGAGCACACGAAGGTGCCGCGGCCGTTGACGCCCATCATCAGGTCCCAGCGCTTCGGGAGAGTCTCCAGCGTGCCGGTCAGGCTGATGGCGCTGGCGTTGTTGACCAGCACGTCGAGGCCGCCGAACGCCTCCACCGTCTGCTGGATGGCCGCCGCGACCTGCGCCTCGTCGCGGATGTCGCACTGGATGGCGAGCGCCCGGCCACCGTGATCCCGGCCGGCCGCCTCGATCTCCGCCGCCGCCGTGTGGATGGTGCCTTCCAGCTTCGGGTGCGGTTCGGTCGTCTTGGCGGCGATAGCAACGTTGGCGCCGTCGCGCGCAGCGCGCAGCGCAATCGCCTTGCCGATGCCGCGGCTGGCGCCCGTGATGAACAGCGTCTTGCCCTTCAGCGTCCCGGCTGCGGCCATGGCGGTTCCCTCCCCTATGTCTTCGTTGCGATTGGTTGACGTATACGTCAACCATAGCAGCCCGCCCCCGCGGCGTCCAGTCGCACACCCCCGAGCCAAAAGGAAGACGCGAACATGCTGGTTTATTCATGAAGATCGCGCCTACACTTCCGGGGGTGGACCTTCCGGGGAGAGAGCCTTGCCCATCGCCTTGCGGCTGTTGGTTGCGCTGTTCGTGCTTGTGGCAGTGCCGGCATGGGCGGCCGAGTCCGTGCCGGGGCTGGTCTATGCCGTAGGCCAGAAGTTCGACAAGAGCTTCAACGAGGGCGCCTTCGCCGGTGCCGAGCGGTTCAAGGCGGCCACCGGCACCCCCTATCTGGAGTTCCAGCCGCAGAGCCCGGCGCAGGTCGAGCAGGCGGTGCAGGCGCTGGTCCGCCGCGGCGCCACCGACGTGGTGATGATCGGCTTCTACTACGCCACCCCGCTGGCGACGCTGGCGCCCAAGCACCCGAAGGTGCGCTTCACCATCATCGATGCGGTGGTCGAGGCGCCCAACGTCCGCTCCATCGCCTTCAAGGAGCAGGAGGGTTCGTTCCTGGTCGGCATGCTGGCGGCGCTGGCGTCGAAGACCGGGACGGTGGGCTTCGTCGGCGCCCTGGACATCCCACTGATCCGCAAGTTCATCGCCGGCTATACCCAGGGGGCGAAGCACGCCCGCGCCGATGCGCAGGTGCTGGTCAACTTCGTCGGCTCCACGCCGGCCGCCTTCAACGACCCGACCACCGGGGCGGAGGTCGCGAAGAGCCAGTTCCAGCGCGGCGCCGACGTGGTGTTCGCCGGGGCCGGCGTGTCCAACTTCGGCGTGTTCAGCGCCGTGCACGACGCCGGCCGCCTCGCCATCGGTGTCGACAGCAACCAGAACCACCTCTACCCCGGCAGCATGCTGACCTCCATGCTGAAGCGCGTCGATCTGGCGGTGGAGCAGGCGTTCCGCGCCGGCCGCGACGGCACCTGGACACCGGGCACGGTGGCGCTCGGCCTCGCCGAGGGCGGGGTGGACTACGCGGTGGACGACAACAACCGCGCGCTGCTGACTCCGGCCATGCTGGAGGCGGTCGAGGCGGCGCGGCGCGACATCGTCGCCGGCCGGCTGCGCGTGGAAGGGGGCGGCGCCCCGTGACCCCAACCCCATCAGGGCTGCGGCTGGACGCGCTGGCCGACCACATCCCGGCCATCGTGCTGGCCACTGACCGGGAGTGGCGCATCGTCTACGCCAACCGCACGGCGGAGGCGCTGTTCGGCAAGCCGGTCGCGGCGGTGCTCGGGCTCGGGCTGTGGGACGAGGCGAGCGAGCTGGCGAGCTTCTTCCACCGGCCGCTGACGCACGTGAAGACGTCCGGCACGCCGGAGCGCTTCCAAGGCTTCTACCCGCCACTGGAGCGCTGGTATCGGGTGACCGCGTTCCCGGTGGACGGCGGCGTCGGCGTGCACATGGCCGACGTCACCGAACAGCGCGCCGAGCTGGCCCGCCTGCGCGAGAGCGAGGAACGGCTGAACGCGATGCTGGAGAACGCGGTGGATGCGATCATCACGATCGACGGCCGCGGCCTCGTCCAGTCGGTCAACCCCGCGTGCCTGACGATGTTCGGCTACACGGCCGCGGAGATGCTGGGCGCCAATATCCATCGGCTGATGCCCAGCCATCACGCCGTCCACCACGACGACCTGATGCGCGCCAGCCGGCGGTCCGAGCAGTACGACGTGATCGGGCGCTCGCGCGAGCTGGTGGCGCGGCGCAAGGACGGCTCGGAAGTGCTGATCGAGATGAGCATCAGCGAGGTGCGCGTGAACAACCGGTGCTTCTACACCGGCGTGATCCGCGACATCACCGAGCGCAAGCGCGCCCAGCAGGCGCTGGTGGACGCCAACTTCTACCTGGAGCAGCGCGTCGAGGAGCGCACCGCGGAGTTGCAGGCCGCCCGCCTCAAGGCCGAGGAGGCGGCGCGCGCCAAGGCCGATTTCCTGGCGATGATGAGCCACGAGATCCGCACGCCGATGAACGGCATCCTCGGCATGGTGCGCCTGCTGCTGGACACGCCGCTCAACGCCGAACAGCGCGACTATGGGCAGACCGTGCTGTATTCCGGCGAGGCGCTGCTGACCATCCTCAACGACATCCTCGACATGTCGAAGCTGGACGCCGGGCGGCTGGGGCTGGAGTGTGTCGACGTCGACCTCAAGCGGCTGATCGCCAGCGTCGCGGCGCTGATGTCCTCGCGCGCCGCGGAGAAGGGGCTGACGCTGGAAACCCGCGTGGCGCCGGATGCGCGGTGCTTCGTGCGCGGCGACCCGACCCGGCTGCGGCAGGTGCTGCTCAACCTCGTCTCCAACGCCGTCAAGTTCACCGAGCGCGGCGGCATCACCCTGACGGTGGAACCGGCCGGCGGGATGGATGTGCGCTTCGCCGTGACCGACACCGGCATCGGCGTGCCCGAGGCGGTGCAGCCGGACCTGTTCACCGAGTTCTTCCAGGCCGACAGCTCGATCAGCCGGCGCTTCGGCGGCACCGGCCTGGGGCTCGCCATCTGCAAGCGCATCGTCACCCTGATGAACGGCCGCATCGGAGTCGAAAGCCGGCCCGGCACGGGCAGCGTCTTCTGGTTCACCGTGCCGCTGGAGACCGCAGCCGAACCGGGCGAGGCCGACGCCCCGGAGCCGGTGGCCGTCCGCCTGCGCCCGTTGCGCGTGCTGCTGGCCGAGGACAACCCGGTCAACCGCAAGGTGGCGGTGGCGCTGCTGACCCGCCAGGGGCACGCGGTGATGGTGGCGAACGACGGCGCCGAAGCGCTCGAACACGTGCGGCTGGGCCGCTTCGACGTGGTGCTGATGGACATGCAGATGCCGCGCATGGACGGGCTGGAGGCGGCACGGCGCATCCGCGCGATGCCCGGCCTGCGCGGCACCATCCCGATCATCGCCCTGACCGCCAACGCGCTGGCCGGCGACGCCGAGCGCTGCTTGGCGGTGGGCATGAACGACCACGTCCCCAAGCCCATCGTGCCGGAGGTGCTGGCCGCCGCCCTGGCCCGCCAATGCGGCACGCGCGCCGAGGCCGCCGCCGGCTTCGCGTTGATGGACGATGTGGACGGTGAAGCGCTGCTCGACCCGCAGCCGCTGGAGTCGCTGACCGAGGTGCTGGGTGCGGAGGAGTTGCGGCAGCTCGTGCAGGAGTTCGTAGAGGACGCCACCGCGAAGGCCGCGGCGATCGGCGACGGCAGCGATCTGTTCGCCACGCGTTTGGCCGTGCACGATTTGAAATCCACCGCCTCGACGCTGGGGCTGCTGAGCCTGCGCCGGCTGGCGGAGGCCATCGAGCACGCCTGCCTGGAGAACCGCCCGCCGGAGACGCAATCCCTGTGCGCCGCCCTGCCCGACCGTCTGGCCCGCTCGGTGGACGCGCTGCACAAGGCGTACCCGGAGGTGGGGGTGGTGGAGGCGGTTTAGCCGTCCAGCCTCACGCCCGCCCCGCCGCCGGTGCGCTCCCCAGCCCCAGCGCCAGCGACACGTCGGCGCCCTTCAAGGTTTGGGTGGTGGACTTGATGGCCGTGAGGTCGGTGCCGTGCAGGACGGCGCGGGCGAGGCTGACGTCGCGCAGGTCGGCGCCGTTCAGGCTGGCGCCCTCCAGGTTGGTCGGCCACATGCGGCTGCCGTCGCCGATGACGTCCACCGCGTTGAGCCGCGCCCGCCACAGCTTCGCCCCCGCCAGATTGGCGCCGCGCAGATTGCACCCCGACAGGTCGGCGCTGGTGAAGTCGGCGTCGCGCAGGTCGCTGTAGGACAGATCCGCCATCACCAGCCTGGCGCCCGAGAAGTCCGCCCCGCGCAGCCCGCAAAAGCGCAGCGCCGCCCCCGACAGCATCTGGTTGGCCAAGCTGTAGCCGCGCAGGTCGGCCCGTTGCAGTTCCAGCCGCACCCCCGCCTTACCCCCGAAATCCACCCAGCGCTGATGCTCCGACAGGGCGTCGGCCATGCGCTCGGCCAGACTGAGCAGCCCGCTGCCGTCCACGTCGATGCCGCGGCGCTCCAGCACCAGGCGCAGTTCCTCGTCGAGGCGCGCACCGCACAGCAACGCGCCGGTCAGGGTGGCCTTGCGCAGCACCGCCCCGGTCAGGTTGGTGGAGATCAGCAGCGCCCCCGACAAATCGGCGCCGGTCAGGTTGGCGTCGCCCAGGTCGCTGCCGGACAGGTCGCACTGCGCCATGCGGCATTCCACCAGGACGGCGCGGGTCAGACGCGAGCCGATGAAGGTGGTGCTGCCGTCCAGGTTCCCGGCCGGGCGGCGCGTCTCGCACGGCGAGAGGGCGCCCTTGCGCAGGTCGGCGCCGCTGAGGTCCGCCTCGGACAGGTGCGCGCCATCGGCGCGGGTGCCGCGCAGGTCGGCGCCCATCAGCTTGGCGCCCGTCATGTTGGCGTGCGAGAGGTCGGCGCAGAACAGGTCGGCCTGCCGCAGGTCGGCGCCGACCAGACGCGAGCTGTGCAGGCTGGCGCCGGCCAGCTTGGCGCCGGTCAGGTTGATGCGGTTGAGGCCCAGCTTGGACAGGTTGTGAAAGCTCAAATCCGCCCGCCGGCCCTTGCCCGGCGGGTCGCGCTTCAACCATTGTTGGTGCTGAAGCAGCGCGTCGCGGACCGCCCGCAAATACTTTTCATCGTGCCCCGACATGGATTTTCTCGCGCCGGCCTCCCCACAAGGCCCGCACCTTTCTCTCGCAACCGGGAGGCACGTGGCTTCCCACGCAGATTACGAAAACGAAACACCAAGGGAAAGATCCTATCCACACGGGAGAGTGCGTCGGATGGTAGCGGCCCGCCGCGCGCAACCTTCCGTCCCGCGCGCCCTCACTTCGCCGTGAGCGGCGCGCGAGGCCCTGGCCGGAGCGGGGCGGCGCACCGATACTCTTGTGCATGACGAGCGATCATTTCGGGAGGACCCACGCCATGACACGACGCACCCTGTTGCGCGCCGGACTCGGCCTGCTCGGCGGCGGGCTGCTGGCCCGGCACCTTACCGGCGGCCCGGCGGAGGCCGCGGCAGAGCGTTTCCTGGTGAACAAGACCGACGCCGAGTGGAAGCAGGTGCTGACGCCCGAGCAGTACTATGTGCTGCGCGACCACGGCACCGAGCGCGCCGGCTCCAGCCCGCTCGACCACGAGAAGCGCACCGGCGCGTTCCTGTGCGCCGCGTGCGACCAGCCGCTGTATAGCTCGGCCGCCAAGTTCGACAGCGGCACCGGCTGGCCAAGCTTCTACGAGCCGCTGCCAGGCGGCGTCGCCACCTCCACCGATTACAAGCTGATCTACCCGCGCACGGAGGTGCACTGCGCACGCTGCGGCGGCCACCTCGGCCATGTCTTCAACGACGGCCCGCCGCCGACCGGCAAGCGCTATTGCATGAACGGAGTCGCCATGCGATTCGAGCCCCGCGATCCGGCGACGACCGGTTGACGCCGATTGGATGACGCCGCCGCGCCGCAAGTTAACAAAAGGCAAGCGGCGCGGCGGCTCTTTTGGGAATACTGGGCTATTATTTCCGGCCGCCCGGCAAAGTCATGACACCGCAGAACTTCCTGCGACGCAGTGCCGCAGCGGCAGCGCCGCCTTTGCGTGTACCATTTCGGTTTGCGCAACGTGCAGGGCGCACGGGATGAACTTCAATTTCAACGGTGAGCTGCTGGGATTGCTGCTGCTGGTGGCGAGCGCCGCGGCACTTGGGCTGTCCATCGTCTTCGACGTGGCGCGGGTCAGCGCCGAGCGGACGCGCGCCACCGTGCTGCAACGCCAGACCGACAAGAGGAAGGCCGCGCTGCGGGAGTGGACGTCGAAGACCAACGCCCGCGGCAGCGAGTTGATGGCCATCCAGGCCCGCCTGACCGACTTCGTCAACCGCCGCCAGAAGGTGCAGGCCGAACTGAAGGCGCTTGAGTACACCAAGATCGAGATGGTGCACGAGTTGGGCGAATGCGACGGCTCGGCGCTGGGCTTCTGGTCGCTGCTGGCGGTCAACCCGGACTCCACCGGCGTCGATCGGCGCGACATCATCTTCTCGCGGCAGATCTGGGATTACCGGAATGCCGCGCACATCTGGGCTGGGTCGGCCGACCACGCCGCCAGCCTGCTGCGCACCGCCTTCACCCCGCGCAGCGGAATCGCGGGCACCAACCTGATACCGCTGTCGTCCGCCCCGGACGGCCCCGACGGAGCCGCCGCATGACGGCGATGCTGCTCTACGGCGCGCTGGGCCTGATGATCCTGACCGTGCTGTCGAACCGCTTCTGGCGACGGCAGCTGTCCACGGCTCGCGTCTCGCTGAGCAAGCTGAAGGAGGCCGCCGAGGAGGTCGCCAAGAAACTGTCCGACGCGTCCAGGGAATACACCTCGGTCAACCAGCACGTCGCCGACACCGAGCGGCGCGCCGCCAAGGCCGAGCAGGATCTTGCGGCGGCGGTCGCCGAATTGGAGACCAAGAAGACCGCGCCCGTGCAGCGCTACTTCATCTTCGACCGGCTGGAGCCGCGGCAGGGCCGCTTTTACGAAGCGGCGGTGCGCTTCGACCCGAACGCCGCGTCGGAGGACCGGATGGCGCACCGCGCCTGGAGCGGCGTGCGCCGCTACCTGCTGGTCGCCGAAACCGAGCGCGAGGCGCGCGAGCGCATCGGCGCGCGCTTCACCCGCAAGCTGGGCTTCGAGGTGGTGGAAGTGACGTCGTGCCGGCTGGCCGGCCTGTCGATCAACCGCATCGCCGAGCTGAGCACCTTCCGCCGCCCCGGCACCGCCGAGGAGGAGGACACCTCCACCCGCCGCCCGGCCCGCCGCGCCGCAGCACCCGCAAGGGCGTAAGAGGACGCTTTCCACCCCGCGGGCGCGCCCTACCTCATTCGCCATGCGCCGCTTCGCTCCGCTTGCCGCCGTCCTGGCAGCGCTTCCCGCCTGCTCGCCCATGGGCCTCGTCGACGCGCTGACGTCACGCGACGGCTACAGCGTCGAGACGGACATCCCTTACGGCGCGCTGCCGCGCCAGCGACTCGACCTGTACCGGCCGACGCAGCCAAGGCCCGGCGCGCCGACGGTGGTGTTCTTCTATGGCGGCGCCTGGGAATTCGGCGAGAAGGGCGACTACCGCTTCGTGGCGCAGGCGCTGACGGCGCGCGGCTATGCGGTGGTGGTGCCGGACTACCGGCTCTACCCGCAGGTGCGCTACCCCGCCTTCCTGGAAGACGGCGCCGCGGCGGTCGTCTGGCTGCGGCAAAACGGCGCACGGTACGGCTTAACCGAAGGGCCGCTGGCGTTGATGGGGCACTCGGCCGGAGCCTACATCGCGGTCATGCTGACGGTGGATGGGCGCTGGCTGAAGGCGGCGAGCACCAGTCCGTGCGCCGCCGTCGCCGCCACCGTCGGGCTGTCGGGGCCATACGATTTCCTGCCGCTGACCGAGCCCAATTTGATGGAAATCTTCGGGCCAGAGGACACGCGTCCGCTCACCCAACCCATCACCCACGCGGACGGCCGGGCACCGCCGCTGCTGTTGCTGACTGGCGACGCCGACACGCGTGTTCGGCCACGCAACAGCGCCAACCTCGCCGGGCGCGTGCGCCAGCGCGGCGGTCGGGCGGAAACCGTGGTGTACGAGGGGCTTGGCCACGTCCAGACGGTGGCCGCGCTGGCGCGTCCACTGCGCTGGCTGGCGCCGGTGCTCGACGATGTGGACCGGTTCCTGGCGGCTGCACCGACAGAAAGTTGCGTTAAGGGGGCCGATTTCGATGCTGTGACATCGAACCGTCACGCGAATGTAATCCCATAGACCGAGCCCGCGAGTCGGGCTACGCTCCTACGCCTAGCCGCATCCGGCTAACGAAGGAGAGCCATCATGAGCCTTGAGTCTCGCCTCGCCTCTCTCCGCAATCGCCACTCCGCCCTCGACGACAAGATCCGCCTCGAGCAGGCCCGTGCGATGCCCGACACCCAGTCGCTGGCGCGCATGAAGCTCGACAAGCTTTATACGAAGGAAGAGATCGAACGCCTGGCGAGGGCCTGAAGGCCCTCCTTCCGAACTCCCCGGAACGACAAAGGGGCTGCCGGTGGGCAGCCCCTTTCTTTATGCGGGACGCTTTGCCCGTCAGTGCCCGCCGCCGTCCCAGGACGGCTCGGTCAGGCCCGACTGCTTGAGCTGCACGACCAGCGCCGCCTTCAGCCGTTCCAGCGCTTCAGTGTTGAAGGCCTCGGCGCGGGCGACCAGCACGTCCTGGGTGTTGGAGGCGCGCAGCAGCCACCAGCCATCGGGCGTGTTGACGCGCACGCCGTCGATGTCGTTGACCGTGGCGCCTTCGGCCTTCAGGCGGGCCTTGACCTCCTCGACCACGGCGAACTTGCGCTCCTCGTCGATCTGGAAGCGGGTCTCCGGCGTGTTGACCACGTCGGGCAGGCGGTCGCGCAGGTCGGCCAGCGACACGCCGAGCTTGCTCACCAGCCCGATCAGCCGCACGCCACAATACAGCGCGTCGTCGAAGCCGTACCATTTGTCGGCGAAGAAGATGTGCCCGGACATCTCGCCGGCCAGCGGCGAGCCGGTCTCGGCCATCTTGGCCTTCAGCAGCGAATGGCCGGTCTTCCACATCAGCGGCTTGCCGCCGTGCTTGGAAATCTCGTCGAACAGCGTCTGGCTGGCCTTCACGTCGGCGATGATGGTGGCGCCGGGGTGGCTCTTCAGCACGTCGGTGGCGTAGATCGCCACCAGCTGGTCGCCCCACACCACGCGGCCCTTGTGGTCGATGGCGCCGATGCGGTCGCCGTCGCCGTCGAAGCCGATGCCCAGATCGCAGCCGTGCTCCGCCACCGCCTTCTTCAGATCGACGAGGTTCTTCTCGACGGTCGGGTCCGGATGGTGGTTCGGGAAGTTGCCGTCGATCTCGTCAAACAGCAGGATGTGCTTGCCCGGCAGCCTGGCGGTCAGGCGGCGCAGGATCTCGCCGCTGGCGCCGTTGCCGGCGTCCCAGGCGATCTTGAGGTCGCGCGTGCCGTCATAGTCCTGGAGCATGCGCGCCACATAGGCGTCCTGCACGTCGATCTTTTCCGACGAGCCCTCGCCCACGGCGTAGTCGCCCTTGCCGGCGATGACGCCCAGGTTCGTGATCATCTCGCCGTACACCGGGCCCTTGCCCAGCATCATCTTGATGCCGTTGTACTCCGGCGGGTTGTGCGATCCGGTGATCATGATGCCGGCGTCGGCGTGCCGGTCGCGGGTGGCGAAGTACAGCATCGGCGTCGGCCCCAGGCCGATGCGGAACACCGTGAGGCCGGTGGAGACCAGCCCCTCGACCAGGGCGGCCTCCAGGGCCGGCGAGCTGAGGCGGCCGTCGTAGCCGACGCAGGCGGTCTTGCCGCCGCCCCGCACGACGACGGTGCCGAAGGCGCGGCCCACGGCGCGGGCGTCGGCCTCGGTCAGCGTCGTGCCGACGATGCCGCGGATGTCGTACTCGCGCAGGACCGTGGGGTGGAAAGTGTGGGCCTGGGTCACGGGGTAACGTCCTCCTGAGACACGGCGGCCATCCTGGCGGGCCGTCCGATCGAGGTGTAGATGAACCCGGCCGCCGCCATGTCGCCCGGATTGTAGACGTTGCGCAGGTCGATCATGACCGGCCGCTTCAGCAGCGTCTTGACGCGCTTCAGGTCCAGCGCGCGGAACTCGTTCCATTCCGTCAGGATGGCGACGCAGTCGGCGCCGTCCAGCGCTTTGTACGAGTCGTCGCACCACGTCACGTCGGACAGCAGCTTCTTCGCCTCGTGCATGCCGGCCGGGTCGAAGGCGCGCACGGTGGCGCCGGCTTGCTGGAGTGCGGGGATGATGTCCAGCGACGGCGCGTCGCGCATGTCGTCGGTGTTCGGCTTGAACGACACGCCCAGCACCGCCACGATCTTGCCCTTCAGCGAGCCGCCGCAGGCATCGACGATGCGCTGGGCCATGGCCTTCTTGCGCTTGTCGTTGACGTCCACCACCGTCTCGACGATGCGGATCGGGCTCTCGTGGTCCTGGCCGGTGCGCACCAGCGCCAGCGTGTCCTTGGGGAAGCACGAGCCGCCGTAACCCGGCCCGGCGTGCAGGAACTTGCGCCCGATGCGGCCGTCCAGCCCCATGCCCTTGGCGACGTCGTGCACGTTGGCGCCGACCCTCTCGCACAGGTCGGCGATCTCGTTGATGAAGGTGATCTTCACCGCCAGGAAGGCGTTCGCCGCGTACTTGATGAGCTCGGCCGTCTCCAGCTCGGTCATCACGATGGGCGTCTCGATGAGGAACAGCGGCCGGTAGAGCTGGCGCATCACGGCGCGCGCGCGCTCGGTCTCGGTGCCGATGACGACGCGGTCCGGGCGCATGAAGTCGCCGATGGCCGAGCCCTCGCGCAGGAACTCCGGGTTCGACGCCACGTCGAACTCGGCGTCGGGACGGGTCTCGCGGATGATGCGCTCGACCTCGCGGCCGGTGCCGACCGGCACGGTCGACTTGGTCACCACCACCGTGTAGTGGTCGAGGTTGCGGGCGATCTCCTCGGCAGCACCGTAGACGTAGGACAGGTCGGCATGGCCGTCGCCGCGGCGCGACGGCGTGCCCACGGCGATGAACACCGCGTCCACGCCCTTCATGGCCTCGGCCAGATCGGTGGTGAAGGACAGGCGTCCGGCAGCGACGTTGCGCGACACCAGCTCGTCCAGGCCCGGCTCGTAGATGGGGATCTCGCCGCGCTTCAGGCGCTCGATCTTGCCCTCATCCTTGTCGACGCAGCAGACGTGCACGCCGAATTCCGAAAAACAGGCCCCGGACACCAGCCCCACGTACCCGGTGCCGATCATGGCGATGCGCATAGACGATCCTCGCTTCCTTTAACCCGGTCCCTGGACATAAGCTGACAAGCCATGCCCGCCGCTCCCAGTCAAGGGAGCGACGGGCTGGCCGTGCCTACACGGAGGGGATCAGCCGAACTTGCCCAGCAGCTCGCGCACCTTGTCGGACAGGTCCGGGCGGCTGAGCGCGTAGGCGAGAGTGGCTTCGATGAAGCCGATCTTGTCGCCGCAGTCGTAGCGCGTGCCCTCGAACCGCAGTCCGTGGAACGGCTGCTTGCCGATCAGCTTGGCCATGGCGTCGGTCAGCTGGATCTCGCCGCCGGCCCCGCGCTGCTGGTTCTCCAGATGGTCGAAGATCTCCGGCATCAGGATGTAGCGGCCGATGATCGACAGCGTGGACGGCGCGTCCTCCGGCTTCGGCTTCTCGACGAGGCCGCGGACGGTGGCGAGTCGACCGTCGTCCTTCTCCACGTCCAGGATGCCGTAGCGGCGCGTGTGCTCGCGCGGGACATCGACGACGGCGACGACGTTGCCGCCGGTCTCCTCGTACGCCTCGACCATCTGCTTGAGGCAGGCGCGGTCGGCCAGCACGTAATCGTCGGGCAGGATGATGGCGAACGGCTCGTTGCCGATGACGGCGCGGGCGCACCACACCGCGTGGCCGAGGCCCAGAGGCACCTGCTGGCGGGTGTAGAAGCAGCGGCCCGGCGCCAGCTCGCTGCCGCGCACCTCTTCCAGGGCGGCGGCGTTGCCGCGCTCCTCAAGGGTGCGGTTCAGCTCGGTGTCGGCGTCGAAGTGGTCCTCGATGGCGCGCTTGGAGCGGCCGGTGACGAACACGAAATCCTCGATGCCGGCGGCGCGCGCCTCCTCGACGGCGTGCTGGAGCAGCGGCCGGTCGACCAGCGGCATCATCTCCTTCGGAATCGCCTTGGTGGCGGGAAGGAAGCGGGTGCCCAGTCCCGCGACGGGGAACACGACCTTGCGCACGGGTTTTCGCATTTGGGTCTCTTATCTTGTCAAAGGACCATTCGAGGCAGCCGGCGTTAGGGAATCGCCGGACCGTACCGCTTTCTGCCACACGGTCGGGGGTGGCGCAACACACCCTTCGGAGGCTTGGCAAAAGGTCAGTGGCGCAACAGCAAGTCCTTCGCATGATTTATCTTCGCCGCGAGATAGGTGGACCCACCATGATCGGGGTGCACCGCCATCATCAGACGGCGGTGAGCCTCCTTCACCTGTTCGGCCGATGCCCCCGGCGACAGGCCGAGGATTTCATAAGCCTCGTCCCGCGTCATGGCGCCGCCACCGCCTTTTCCGGGGGGCTGTTCGGCCCCGGCGAAGCGCTCGCGCCAGTCCGGGTGCGTGCGGTCGAGCCACGCTTCCAGCACCGCGGCGGACTGCGGATCGTGGTGCTGGCACTCGTCCAGCAGGGCCGCCGCCTCGGCCGGCGCCAGCTGGCCGAGCGTGCGTCCTTTGAACGCACCGTGCAGAACCTCGCCGCCCATGGCGCCGGTGTCGTGGTCGAGCGTCATGCGCAGGTACAGCGTTTCCACACTCGATGCCTGCCCGCCGGAAGGCCGGGCGCGGGCCGACTCCGCCCGGCGGCTGCGGGCGCGGGCCAGCAGCGGCACCACCAGCGCGCTCAGCGCCAGCAGCGGACCCAATTCGCCGCGCACCGCCATGAACAGGAAGACCGCCGCCCCCAAGCCGAAGCCGCCGTAGCGCACGCCCTGCGCCAGCGCCCGCGGGTTGACGGCAAGGAAGGCGCGGGCCAGCAAATAGAGGCCGAGCGCCGCGACCGCGATGGTGAGGAGCAGCGGCAGCATGGATCAGGGGCCGGATTGTGACCGGGAGACCTGACTGGTCAGCAGCCCGACCACCCCGCCGCGGCGGCGGCTGAAATCCTCCAGCGCCGCCCGCCCGCCGGCGGCGAACACCGCCACCGCCGCCAGCAGGTCGCGGAGTTGCTGCGCCGAGGACGCGTCGAACGGGCAGCAGGCGCCGCCGTTGAGCTTGGCGATGGTTTCGAACGCCTTGCGCGCCGCGGGGTCGGCGCCCTCGTGGAACAGGAAGGCCGGCACGCCGAGCAGCCCCAGTTCACCCGCCTTGTGCGCCAGGGCGTCGATGTCCTCCTCCATGCAATCGCCGACGAAGACCAGCGCGTTCACCCGTTCCGCCTTGGTCTGCTTGATGGCGTGCGAAAGGACCCGGCCGATCTGCGTCTGCCCGGCCAGACAATGCACGGCGGTCATCCGCCGCAGCAGATCCTGCGCGTTGGTGACCCATGGGCTGGCCTGACACTCACGGAAGCCGCGGTAGAAGACGAGTTGCACGTCGAGCCCGCCCAGCGCCGCGGTGGTCTCGAACATCTCCCCCTGGATGCGGCAGGCGCGGTCCCAGGTGGGTTCACGGCTGGCGGTGGCGTCCATGGCGAACATCAGCCGCCCGCGCCGCCCGCCGCCCGTTCGCGGGATCGCCGCCACCTTGCGCAGGAACGCATCCACATCGGCCTGCGAGGAGCGCTGCGCCGGCAGTTTGTCGCCATCCGCCATGGAATTGCCTCTCTGGAGAAACTCCTGCTGGAAAAATGGGGGGCCGAGCCACCGGGAACCAGACTGCCCGGACGATACAGCCCAATGCCTGCGCCGTTGCGCCGCAGGCCGGCGCCGTGCTTGGTTGGCGCCATGCCGTACACTCCCGATCAGATCCGCTCCCTCGTCCTGCACCGCGATGCGGACGTGCTGGTGCTCGACAAGCCCGCCGGCTTGGCGGTGCACGCCGCACACAAGATCGAGCACCATCTGGGCCAGTACATGCAGGACCTCGCCTTCGACGCGCCGGAGGCGCCGCGGCTCGCCCACCGGCTCGACCGCGACACCGCCGGCTGTCTGGTGATGGGGCGCACGCCGGAAGCCGCCACCCGGCTCGGCAAGCTGTTCGCCGGGGGCTGGGTGGATAAGATTTACTGGGCGGTCAGCGACGGCGTGCCGGAGCGGACCGAAGGGACCATCGACCTGCCGCTCCTGAAGATCCAGGTGCCGGGGTCGTGGAACATCCTCGTCCACCCGGACGGACGGACAGCGCAGACCGACTATCGCGTGCTGGGGAGCGACGGCACCGGGCGGGCGTGGCTGGAGCTGAAGCCGCGCACCGGCCGCACCCATCAGCTGCGCGTCCACTGCGCTGCCATCGGCTGCCCGTTGGTCGGCGAGCCCTACTACGGCCCGGAGCGGCTGCCACCCGGCAACCTGCATCTGCTGGCACGCTCCATCGCCTTCCGGCTCGACAAGGACTCCCCCACCCTCTCCGTCACCGCCCCGCCGCCGGCGCACATGCAGGACGCCCTCGCCGCCTGCGGGTGGACCCCGGAGCGGATTATGGAAACCATTCGTTAACCATAATCAGCCACCTTTCCGCTCGGTTCTTCTTCATGGCGGACGGGACGAGCAATGACCTGCATCGTGGGCTTGGTGGACGGCGATCGCGTGTGGATGGGCGGCGACAGCGCCGGGGTTTCGGGGCTCGACATCACGGTGCGGGCCGACACCAAAGTGTTTCGCAACGGCGAATACATGATCGGCTTCACGAACTCCTTCCGCATGGGCCAGTTGCTGGCCTACCGGCTGGACCCGCCGGCACGCCCGCACGGCGCCGACCTGTTCCGCTACATGGTGACCGACTTCGTGGATTCGGTGCGCACCTGCCTGAAGGACGGCGGCTGGGCGCAGCGCTCCAACGACGTGGAGACCGGCGGCAGCTTCCTGGTGGCGCACGAGGGCCGACTGTTCTCGATACAGTCCGACTATCAGGTTGGCGAGGCGGTCCGCGGCTACCATGCCATCGGCTGCGGCGCCGACTACGCGCTGGGTTCGCTGGCCTCCACCGAGCACCTGCCGCCCGAGGAACGGGTGCGCAAGGCGCTGGAATGCGCCGAGCTGTTCAACGGCGGCGTGCGCGCCCCCTTCACCGTCCAGTGCCTGCCCACCCGCGCGCATCTGACGCTGAGCGAAGCGGCGTAGGCGGCGATCAGCGCACCACCTCGATACCCTCCAGCAGCCACACGAGGCGGTTGAGCGCCGGGTCGTCGCTGCGCAGCGACTTGCCCTTGGCGAGCGCGGTGCGTCCGGTGTTGTCGGTGATCGGGCCGCGGAACACCGCCGCGTTGCCGTTGGCGAGCTGCATGCGCGCGGCGTCGGCGTGCGCTCGCGCCTCCACCCCGACGCCGCGGCCGTAGGCGGTGCTGCGCACGTAGCCGCCGCCGAAGCCGCCGCACTGCTTGCGCTCCCACGGGCGGCCGGACTGGATGCGCAGGACCGTGTCGGCGCAGATGCGGGTCCAGTCCGGCTGGGTGCCGGTCAGGAATCCCTCCGGCGCCAGCGCCGAGAGGTCCACGTGCAGGCCGCAGCAGCGCACGCCGGCGGCTTCCGCCACCTCGCACAGCGGGCGCACCGAATCCAGCTGGCCGGACAGCACGTCGGCGCCATCGGCGACCAGCGCCTTGGCGGCGGCGGTCACCGCGTCGGGCGTGGCGTCGGCGCCGACGAAGGCCAGCCGCACGCCCACCGCCGGGTCGGCGCGCCGCACGCCCAGCGCGAACGCGTTCACACAGCGCAGCACCCGCGGCGACGATTGGGCCGCCACCAGCCCCACCCGCTTGGAGCGCGAAGCGTAACCGGCGACGATGCCGGCAATGTGCTGCCCCTCGTCCAGGTAGGCGTCGTAGACGCCGACATTGCCCGGCAGCCGCAAATCGGCATGCGCGCTGCCGCACAGCAGGAACATCGTGTCGCGGTGCGCGTCCGCCTGCGCCAGCAGCGCCGGCACCGCATCGCCCGGCGCGGTCACGAAGACGACGCGGCAGCCGCGCGCGCCGGCCAGTTGCTCGGTGGCGGCGGGCAGGCCGGCGGCGTCGGTCTCGATTTCCTCGACACGGATGCCCGGCAGCGTGGCGATGGCGCGGGCGGCCTCGGCGTGGGCCTGGATGATGCCGTAGTCGGCGCGCCGGCCGCCGTAGAGGAAACCGACGCCAAGTGGTGTGTTGGGCGCCGCGCCTTGCGCGCGCAACGGAGACGCCGACAGCAGCGCGGCAGCGCCTATCCCCCCAACCAACCCCTGGGCCAAGCCGGTCAGAACGCGTCGGCGAGTCACCGCCGCGTCAGGTCTGGTCGCTTGCTTCATTGGCCGCCTCCCGTTGGGATAGGACTATACCTTCGGGGGAGGCCGGAACCGCAAGCATTTTAGGAAATTGGCGCGCGTCTCGGCGAACCGGCCGGCGGAACGGCCAGCAGCCGCCATGCACCGTCGGGTGCGTCGCCCTGCCCACGCAGCACCGACGCCAGCGAGTCCTCGATCCAGTCGGCAATGCCCACGCGGTAGTGCAGATTGTCCCAATAGTTGGCGTCATCGGCGGTGACGCGCGAGGGGATGCGGAAATCGACCACATAGGCGCCGGCCTCGGCGCCCAGGCTGGCGACGCGGTCCTTGCACGCCCGCTCGTAGGCGTCGGCGTGCGAGCCGGGCGCCGGCTGCGCGATCACGTGCACGGGCATGAAGGCCAGCACCGGCCGCGTCTCCGCGGGCAGGCGCTTCAGCAGCTCGGCCAGCCAGACCAGCGCCGGGAAGCGCCAGCCCTGCCGTTCCGCCTCGCTGGGCGCATAGGGCGGCACCACCGGCTGGACGGCGCGCTTCGGCCCGCCGTAGATCTTGTCCTCGACCTTGGCGCGGTCCCACTGGTCGTCGGGCGGCACGAACCGCTCGTAGCCGTCGCTGCCCAGTCGCGGCCGGCGCAGGCCGAGATGGTACTCGGCCAGCCTCCAGGCGATCTCCAGCGTCTTGCCGTTGAGCAGATAGGCAAGGTCGTTCCACGGGTCGTCGTCGTACATCCACGGCGGGAACGGCCGGAAGGTGGTGCGCTCGACGTCGGCGTTGGCGGCGCACCAGACGCCGTCCAGCGTGAAGACCACCGTGCGCGGCGCCGGCACGGTGCGCAGGAACAGGTCGGCCAGCTTGTACTGCTCCCACGCCATGGCGCTGTTCATGGCGAGGTTGGCGAAGCGCCCGCCCAGCAGCCGGTCGAGGTGGGCCGGTTGCAGCAGCCGCCCCGTAGACGTGCCGAACACCGCGCTGTCGAACCGGCCGGAGCGCACGACGCCCGGATAGAGGAAGCGCTGGTTGTCGTCCATCAGCGGCCGCTCGATGGGCAGCGAGAACGGCACGTCGCGGTAGGGGTCCATCAGCAGCACGAACAGCATCAGCGCGCCGACGAGGCCCAGGGCCGTCGTCGCCAGCGTCTTGACGTAGCCGCTCCAGGTCGGGGGCCGGGAGGAGGAATTGCTCACCGTCCGTCCCCCGTCAGAACTGGAAGTAGATGAAGCTGATCGGCTGGCCCTTGCCGACCTCGAGGACGCAGACCACCGCCAGCACCGCGAACGCCGCGGCCACCGGCCGGCGGGCCGGCAGGCGGCGGTCGATGAACTCCAGGCTGGTCGGGCCGAGCAGCGCCACCGCCACCGCGGCGGCCATGGTCAGCGGGCGGGCCAGTTCACCGCCCATCCCGCCGGCCCCGGCCATGCCGGCCAGCACGTTCCAGGCCGTGGCGAAGTCCGGCGCGCGGAACAGCACCCAGCCAACCACCACGAACAGCATGGTGAGCAGCCACGCGACGGGCAGCGGCAGCGGCCGCTTCAGCCCCTGCCAGACATGGCAGACCACCAGCCCGGCGCCGTGCATCAGTCCCCAGGCGACGAAGGTCCACGCCGCCCCGTGCCACAGCCCGCACAGCCCCATGGTGACCAGCGTGGTCAGCGCGTAGCCGACGAAGCCCTGCCGGTTGCCGCCCAGGGGGATGTAGACGTAGTCGCGGATGTAGCGCGACAGCGTCATGTGCCAGCGCCGCCAGAAGTCGCGCAGCGAGGCCGCGCGGTAGGGCGCGTCGAAATTGGCCGGCAGGCGGATGCCGAACAGCAGCGCGATGCCCAGCGCCATCTCCGTGTAGGCGGAGAAGTCGAAGAACAGCTGAAGCGAGAAGGCCAGCGCCGCCGACCACGCATCGCCCAGCGCCGGCACGCCGCCGACCGCTGCGGCGAACAGCGGATCGGCGGAGCGCGCCAGCGGATCGGCCAGCAGCACCTTCTTGGCGAAGCCGAGGATGAACAGCGTCAGCCCCTTGCCGAAGCGCTCCGCCCAGCCCGGCCGCAACGGGTCATCGGCGAGTTGCGGGATCAGTTCGTTGTGGCGGACGATGGGGCCGGCGACGAGGTGCGGGAAGAAGAAGACGAACAGGCAGAAGCCGCGCAGCGGATAGGCCGGCACGCGCCCGCGGCGCAGATCGACCAGATAGGAGATCAGCTCGAAGGTGAAGAAGCTGATGCCGATGGGCAGCAACACGTCCCTGTGCGGCAGATCGGCGCCCAGCAGGCCGGTCACCGTGTCCAGGAAGAAGTTGGCGTACTTGAAATAGCCGAGGATGGCGAGGTTCGCCGCCACGCCGGCCGGCACCACCCAGCCGAAGCGCCATTTCCGATAGGCATGCGCCAGCCCCCAGGTGGCCAGCGTCTGGCCGAGCAGCAACGGCACGAAGCGCGGGTCCCACCAGCCGTAGAAGACGACCGAGGCCACCACCATGACCCATTCGCGCGCCGCCTCGTGCCTGGCGGCCAGATAGAACAGCGCCAGCACCACCGGCAGGAAGCCGAGCACGAAAGCCTGCGTGTGGAAGAGCATGCGGAACCGATGTTTCCTGTGACCGGCGGACTTGTACACCGGAACGGTGGATGGGGGAAAACTTCTTCCCTCCCCCGGCTCCGCCGGGGGCGAGGGAGGGCCTTGTGTTTCCCCCTCCCCTCCTGTTAAGCCGCATGCCATGCATGCCCCCATGGCGCGACGCGCCGCGTTTCCCGACACGCTCCTGGCTTTCCCGTTCGCCGCCGCCATCGCCCTGCTCGGGCCGCTGGCCGGGGTGGTGCCGCGCGGCATGCCGGTGTGGGCGATCACCATGCTCGTGCTGTCGGCGGCGCTGCTGGCGCGCACGGGCGGGCTCGCCCGGTTGTTGCGGCCGGACCGCTGGGCCGCCGCCTCGGTGCTGGCGTTCCTGGCGCTGGCCGGGGCCAGCGTCGCCTGGAGCCCGTCGCCGCGCGCCGGCCTGACGTTCGTGGAGATCGGCTACATCGCCCTGGCCGCCGCCCTGGCCGGCGCCTGCATCGCCGATCTGCCGGAAGAGGCTGCCGGGCGGCTCGGCCGGCTGTTCGTCGGCGGGCTAATGGTCGGCATCCTGATCTTCTCGGTGGAAAACGCGCTGGACTACCCGCTGCACCGCTGGGTCAACCACACGCCCGCCGACGTTCCGGTGTCCATCGGCAACGTGCCGAAGCGCGCGGCGGCGCTGCTGGCGCTGCTGGTGTGGCCGGCGGCGCTGGTGGTGCGGCGACTGGGCTATCGCCTGCTGGCACCCGCCTTGCCGCTCGGCTTCGCGGCGCTCAGCCTGTTGCAGTCGAGCCGGTCGGCCATTGCCGGTGTGGCGATCGGGCTGGTGGCCTTCGCGCTCGCGTCCTGGTGGGCGACGGCGACGCGGCGGGCGCTGGCGGGCGCGCTGGCGGCGGCCTTCGCCGGAGCCATCCCGTTGGCCTATCTGCTTGAGCGCGTGCTCGATCTCGACCACGCGCCGTGGCTGTTCACCTCGGCCCGCCACCGGGTCGAGATCTGGTGGCGCGCGGCGAACCGCGCGCTGGAGACGCCGCTGCTCGGTCAGGGCATCGACGCGGCGCGGGCGCTGAAGCCGATGGGCGAAACCTCGCAGTTCGAGACGCTGGCCGAGAGCCTGCTGCCGCTGCACCCGCACAACGCCTTCATCCAGGTGTGGCTGGAGCTGGGCGGGCTGGGCGCGGCGCTGGCGCTGGCGGTGACGCTGATGGTGCTGGGCGGCACGCGGCGGCTGGAGCGGGCGGACCAGCCCTACGCGCTGGCCTCCTTCATGGCGGCGCTGGGGATGGTGTCCACGGCGTACGGCATCTGGCAGGCATGGTGGATGGCCGGCATGCTGGCGGCCGGGCTGATGGTGCTGCTGGCATCGCGCGTTCCGCGGAGAGAGCGGTGAGCGGTCGGAACATCCTGGTCGTCAAGCTCGGCGCCTTCGGTGACTTCTTCCTGGCGCAGACCGCGTTCGAGGCGATCCGCCGCCGCCATGCCGGCGACCGGCTGACCCTGCTGACCATCCCGCAACTGGCCCCGCTCGCCCGCATGAGCGGCCTTTTCGACGAGGTGTGGGAGGACCCGCGCTCCCTCTCCTCCTATCTGACGGTGCCGCACCGGATGCGCGGCGCGCGCTTCGACCGGGTTTACGACCTGCAAGGCACGGGGCGCACCGACCGCTATTACTGGCTGCTGTTCCCCGGCCCGTGGCCGGAGTGGTCGGGCACCGCGCGCTTCGCCTCGCACAACGATTCCTATCCCAAGCGCCGCAAGGTCCCGGTGCTGGAGCGCTACGCCCGCCAATTGCGGCCCTTCGGCATCGAATTGGCGCCGCACCCCGACCTGTCCTGGCTGGACGCCGACGTGAGCCGATTCCGCCTGGACGGCGACTACGCGCTGCTGATCCCCGGTTCCTCGGCCGGGCGGCCGGACAAGCGCTGGCCGCTCTATCCCACGCTGGCGCAGGCGCTGGCGGGGCGCGGCGTGCGCCCGGTGGTGCTGGGCACCGCCATCGAGAAGGATCTGGCCGCCGCCATCACCGCCGCCTGCCCGAGCGCCCTCGATCTCACGGATGGCACGGGCATTCCCGAAATCGGCGCGCTGGCGCGGCGCGCCTGGGTGTCGGTGGGCAACGACACCGGGCCGACGCACCTCGTCGCCGCGGTGGGCGGGCCGACGGTGGCGCTGTTCTCCGACGCGTCGAACCCGATCCACGCCGGCGGCCGGCGCGTGCTGGTGCACCACCGCCCCTCCTTCGACACCATGAATGTGGACGGCGTGATGGAGGCCATCGAGCGGGCGCGCGCTTTGGCATGATCCTTGCTGCTGTGAAGGCAAGACTGCTGCTTTCACCGAGGATTTCGCCATGCTCCGCAACACGCTCCTGGCCCTGGTGTCGATCACTGGAATGCTGATGGCGAACGGCGCATCGGCGGCTGATCCCGCGGCGCAAGGCGCCAGCATCGCCAAGGACGGGCTGAAGCCCGCCGTCGCCGCCTGCGACACCTGCCACACCGCGGGCACTGGCCCGTTCCCGCTGCTGGCCGGCCAGCGCAAGGACTACATCACCCGCCAACTCAAGGACTTCCGCGAAGGCAAGCGCCAGAGCGCGATGATGGCGCCGATCGCCAAGGCGCTGAACGAGAGCCAGGCCGAGGCGGTCGCGGCGTTCTATTCGTCGCAGCCCTCGCGCAAGGCGCCGGGGCCGGGCGCCTCCATGGACCTGCTGGAGCGCGGTGCGGAACTGGCGGTGCTGGGCGAGACCGTGACCTCGTGCGACACCTGCCACGGTAAGGGCGGCAACGGCGGCAACGACATCGTGGCGCTGGCCGGCCAGAACCCCTCCTACATCGCCGCGCAGGTCCAGGCGTTTCGCGACGGCAAGCGCTCCAATGACTCGCTCAGCATGATGCAGACCGTGGCGTCCAAGCTGAAGGACGCCGACATCAAGGCCGTCGCCGCCTTCTACCGCGAGGTCATGGATCTGGTCGTGGAACTGCCGCAGGATTGATCCCCGGCTTCCCGAGCCCGAGAAGGCATTCCTGCTTTTTATAAGAATCCTCGGTCGACATCGCTGCGCGCCGGCTGGCCGGTCCGGCCAAGGGCCGTCTTTATCCCGGATTTGTGGCGTCTATGACTTGGCGCGGCGCAACACGGTCACTACTTCGGCGTTGAAGGCGGGAACCCGTTGGCCTCCCGCCGTGGGGGAGCCGAGGGTTCGGCAACTGGGAGGAGACGATGCAGGACGACCGCGAAGACCGCATCCGCCGCCGCGCGCACGAGATCTGGGAGCGCGAGGGGCAACCGTCAGGCAAGCACGACGAACATTGGGCACAGGCGACGGCGGAGATCGCCGCCGAGGACGACAAGGGCTCGAAGGCCAAGGCCGGCACCGCCAAACGTCCCGCAAAAGCCGAGACGGCCAAGACCGGAACTGCAAAGGCCGCCAAGGCCACGAAGGCTGGCGGCTCGGCGTCGCAAGGCTCGGCGCGGGCCAAGACTGCGGTCGGCGGCGCCGGCAGCACCCGCGCGGCGGCCGAGAACCTCTCGGCGGTGGCCAGCGGCAAAACCCGCAAATCCGGCCCCTCCAAGAAAGACGCCACCGGCTGAGTCCCTCTCCGCTCCACCGCACCCTCCCCGTTCCGCCGGCACCGGCCGGGGACGGGGCGAGGCAGGGTTGCACGGGCGGCGAATCTCGGCGCTTGGAATCATTGCCCTCGGATTGCTAGTCTTGCGGCCCATTTTGTTGCCCGCAAGCCCTGACCGTCTTTCCGAGGTGAACCCGATGCCGCACTACCGCTCCCGCACTTCCACGCACGGCCGCAACATGGCGGGCGCCCGCGGCCTCTGGCGCGCGACCGGCATGAAGGACGGCGATTTCGGCAAGCCGATCATCGCCATCGCCAACTCGTTCACGCAGTTCGTCCCCGGCCACGTCCACCTGAAGGACATGGGCCAGCTGGTGGCGCGCGAGATCGAGAAGGCCGGCGGCGTCGCCAAGGAATTCAACACCATCGCCATCGACGACGGCATCGCCATGGGCCACGACGGCATGCTGTACAGCCTGCCGTCGCGCGAGCTGATCGCCGATGCGGTGGAGTACATGGTGAACGGCCACTGCGCCGACGCGCTGGTGTGCATCTCCAACTGCGACAAGATCACGCCGGGCATGCTGATGGCCGCCATGCGCCTCAACATCCCGGCGGTGTTCGTATCCGGCGGGCCGATGGAGGCCGGCAAGGTGAAGTGGCGCGGCAAGACCAAGGCCGTCGACCTCATCGACGCCATGGTCGCCGCCGCCGACCCGACCGTGTCGGACGAGGAAGCGGCGGAGATGGAGCGCAATTCCTGCCCGACCTGCGGGTCGTGCTCGGGCATGTTCACCGCCAACTCGATGAACTGCCTGACCGAGGCGCTGGGCCTGTCGCTGCCGGGCAACGGCACCATCCTCGCCACCCACGCCGACCGCAAGGAACTGTTCCTCGCCGCCGGCCGCGTCGCGGTGGAGCTGTGCAAGCGCTGGTACCAGGAGGAGGACGCCACCGCGCTGCCGCGCGGCATCGCCACCTTCGAGGCGTTCGAGAACGCCATGACGCTGGACATCGCCATGGGCGGCTCGACCAACACGGTGTTGCACCTGCTGGCCGCCGCGCAGGAAGGCGGCGTGCCCTTCACGATGACCGACATCGACCGGCTTTCGCGCCGCGTGCCCAACGTCTGCAAGGTGGCGCCCGCCGTGTCAGACGTGCACATCGAGGACGTGCACCGCGCCGGCGGCATCATGGGCATCCTCGGCGAGCTGGACCGCGCCGGCCTGCTGAACCGCGGCGCCGCCACCGTGCACGCCAAGACGCTGGGCGACGCGCTGGACCGCTGGGACGTCAAGCGCACCGCCGACGAGGCCACGCACACGATGTTCAAGGCCGCCCCCGGCGGCATCCCGACCATCGTGCCCTTCAGCCAGTCCAAGCGCTGGCCGGAGCTGGACCTGGACCGCGAGACGGGCGTTATCCGCGACGTCGAGCACGCGCACTCCAAGGACGGCGGCCTCGCCGTGCTGTTCGGCAACATCGCCGAGCGCGGCTGCATCGTGAAGACCGCCGGTGTGGATGCCTCCAACCTCGTCTTCGCCGGCCCGGCCCGGGTGTTCGAGAGCCAGGACGCGGCGGTCGAGGCGATCCTCGGCGATCATATCGTCGCGGGCGACGTGGTGGTGATCCGCTACGAAGGGCCGCGCGGCGGTCCGGGCATGCAGGAGATGCTGTACCCGACCAGCTATCTGAAGTCGAAGGGGCTGGGCAAGGCGTGCGCCCTGGTCACCGATGGGCGCTTCTCGGGCGGCACGTCGGGGCTGTCCATCGGCCACGCCTCGCCGGAAGCGGCGCAGGGCGGCGCCATCGGCCTCGTCGAGGAGGGCGACCGCATCGAGATCGACATCCCCAACCGCACCATCGCCCTGGCGGTGTCGGACGAGGAACTGAAGCGCCGCCGCGACGCCATGAACGCCAAGGGAGCGCAGGCCTGGAAGCCGGCGGCGCCGCGCAGCCGCGTGGTCACCCCGGCGTTGCGCGCCTATGCCGCGCTCACCACCAGCGCCGACCGCGGCGCGGTGCGCGACGTCTCTCAGGTCGAGACGGTCGCCGTGCCGCGCTGAAGCGCTCGTTAAACCGAAATACAAAGCCGGGACGGTCCGCCGTCCCGGCTTTTTTCATGCCCGAACCCCCGTTTCCGGCTCCCCGAGTCTCTGCGGCACTGCACACGGCCACGCCATGCAACACAGCACGGTTACCGGCCGCATACAAACGTGTGCACGAATTGCGGAGCGATGTTAAAGATTCACGACGAATGCACATCGGTCTCTACAAACCTGCGCCTGCATGCAGTAATATGTTTTCGGCAATGGCGAACCGTTGATGAGAGCGGTTCCGGCCGGGAGACGGGATGATGCCCAGCAGGGCCGAACAGCAGGCGAACCGGAAGACAGCGGCGGAGCGAAAGCTCGTGTCCGTGATGTTTGCCGACATCGTCGGCTCCTCGGCCATGGTGTCCGGCCGCGACCCGGAGGACGCCGACCGCGCGTTGCGCGCGGTGCTGCAGGTGCTGACCCGCGCGGTGGAGCGCTATCACGGCACCATCGGACAGGTGCTGGGCGACGGCGTGCTCGCCGTCTTCGGCGCGCCCAACGCGCTGGAGGACCACGCACTGCGCGCCTGTCTGGCCGCCCAGGACATCCGCAACGCCGCCAATGCCGCCGGTTCCGGCTTCGCCGTGCGCATCGGCGTCGCGTCGGGCGAGGTGCTGGCGCAGGTCATCGAGAACGGCGTCTGGGCCGACTACCGCACGGTGGGCGAATGCGTCCACCTCGCGGCCAAACTGCAACAGGCCGCCGAGCCGAACACCGTCCTGCTCAACCACGAGACGGTGGAACTGGTGCCGGTCGGCCTGACGGTGCAACCCGCGGGCCAGCTGCGGCTGGCACCGACCGCCGATCCCTATCCGGCGTTCGCCCTGGCCGGCGTGCGCGCCCGGCGGCGCACCGCCGCCGATCTGGTGTCCGCCAACACCGGCCCGTTCGTCGGCCGCCAGCGCGAGCTGGAAGCCCTGCTGGCCGCCTTCGAATCTGCCAGCGACGGGATCGGCACCGTGCTGCTGCTGTCGGGCGAGGCCGGCATCGGCAAGTCGCGGCTGGTCGGCGAGGCGATGCGGGCGTTGCGCAAGACCGAACACGCGCAGCTGCTGTGGCCGCAGGCGCCGATCCGCCGCCTCGGCGAGCCGGACGATCTGGAGCGCGTGGCCGCCAGCCTCGTTCCACTGGCCGGCGACCGCGACGGCTTGGGCCGGGTGGCCGAGAGCGTCGGTGGAACGCTGGCGCTGGCCGCGGTGCGCGACCTTCTGGGCCTGCCGGTCGCGGACCGCATCTGGGACGGGTTGCAGGCGGCCGAACGCCTGACCGCCGCCATCGAGGGACTGGTCGCGACCGCCGTCGCACTGTCGTGGGAAACGCCGATCCTGGCGCTCGTCGAGGACGTCCACTGGGCCAGCCCGGTGATGCGGCGCCTGCTGGAAGGCTTCGCCCGTGCGCTCGTCGGCCAGAGTCGCATCCTGTTCATCGCCACCGCACGCCCCGAGTGCGGCACGGCATGGGCGCACGATGTGGATGCCCTGCGCCTGCCGCTGGAGGCACTGTCCGCGGAGCCGACGAACGAGTTCCTCGACCGTTGGCTGGGCCGCGATCCGTTGCTGAGCGACATCAAGGCGGTGGTGGCGGCCAAGAGCCAGGGCGTCCCGCTCTACCTGGAAGAGTCGCTGCGCGCGCTGGAGACGGCCGGCGCCATCACCGGCGTTCCGGGGCGCTACCGGCTCGGCGGCAACGCCGGCAAGGTCGAGCTGCCGGCCTCCATCCACGGGCTGCTCGCCGCGCGCATCGACTCGCTGGACGCCGACGTGCGCCACACCCTGCTGACGGCTGCGGTCATCGGAGCGACCTTCGACGTGGGCCTGCTGCACCGGCTGCAGCCGCTGCCGGACGCCGCACTGTCGCAGCGCCTCGCCGACCTGGAAGCGGCGGCGTTCATTCGGCGGTCGCGCCTGATGCCGAACCTGGAATACAGCTTCCGGCATGGCCTGATCCAGGAGGTGGCGTACGGCACCATCACGCGCAACGACCGCCGCACGCTGCACGCCAACATCCTGGAAGCGCTGTGCGAGCGTCACGACCACGATTTGCCCGGCCGCATGGAACTGCTGGCCCACCATGCCTTCCTGGCGGAAGTCTGGCCGGCCGCCTACGCGTACGGCCGCGCCGCCGGGCGCCGGGCCGAGCTGCGCTCCAAGCTGGAGGAGGCGAGCCGACTCTACGACAACGCGCTGGCCGCCATCCAGCGGATGCCGGAGACCCGCCGCAACGTCTTGCGCCACATAGACCTGTCCACCCTGCTGCCGCGCACCCTGCTGCCGCGCGGAGTGACCGGAGTCGATGACCATCTGACGCGTGCCCGCGACCTGGCGCAGGTGACCGGCGACCGCATCCGTTTCGCCCGCGCCTCCTCGTTGCACGCCGCCTTTGAATGGGTGCACGGCGACATCGACCAAGCGATCCGGCTGACCCGCGAAGGCCTCGCGGCGATCGGACAGGCCGACAATCTCGACACGCGTGCCCAGCTGCTCTGCCGTCAGGGCGGCGCACTGGCGGAGAAGGGCCTGTTCCGTGAGGCCTGCATCGTCTTTGACGAGGCGCACACCCTGATGCAAGAGGGGCCACGCTTCGCGCAGTACGGGCTTGCAGCCATAGGCATCGTCGCCGCCAGCAGCGGTTTGACACGCGGCTATGCCGAATTGGGGCAGGTCGAGGAAGCGTTGCGATTCGGCCGGCGGGCCATCGATTCCGCCGAAGAAGGCGGGCATGGCTTCTCGAAAGCCTATGCCCACACATACTTCGGCTGGGCCCTGCTGCTGATCGGCGACGCCGAACGCAGCGTTCCGGTGCTGGAGACGGCGCTGACGATGTGCGAGCTGACGCGCTCGCGGCTGCACCGGCCGCTGATCATAGCGGCGCTGGGGTATGGGCACGTGTTGTTGGGGGAGGAGGCCCGTGGCCTGGAACTGCTGGACCGCAGCCTGAACAGCCTCCAGCAGCAAGGCGTGTCGTTCCGCGAGGAGTTGACGCGCATCTGGCGAATTGAGGCACTGCTTCGCCTCGGACGGACGGATGACGCGCTGGAAGAGGCGCAACGGGCCTATCGGCTTGCGCAGCGGACGGGCAGGCTCGGGTATGAGGCGCGTGCGTCCTACGCCTTGGCCGAGGCGGCATGGACCGCCGGCCGGTATGACGCCGCAGCGGCGCAGGCGCTGAAGAACGCCGACGCGCTCGCACGGCGCCTCTCGATGGCGCCGCTGGGCGACCTCTGCGCCAACGGTTTCAGCAAGCGCGCCCGTCTCCGGAGCGTCGTCCACTCCTGAACCGGGTCGCGGAACGCGCCTGCGGCGGTCAGGCGCCTTCCGCCTCGCGGTAATAATGGAGGACGAAGGTGCGGATGGCGGTGGACAATTCCACCTCCGACGGCTTCACTGCGTCCAGTGCCCCGCACAATTCCGACACGGGTTTCCCCTCGCGGCGCGCCGCTTCGTCGAGCCCTTCCCACACCGTGGTTTCCAGCGAAAGCCGGCTCTGCCCATCGGCCAGAGCGAGCGTGCGTTCCGACATGATCGGCGCCGACATCAGCGAAGCCAGATCGGCAAGCCGCGAAGCCGAGCGGTGGACCTTGTTTTCAACCTGCATGACGGGGACCTCCTTGGCGGCGCGGGGTTGCCGCCCGTGCGTCATTGCTAGCCGCTGGCGGCCGTTCAGGCAGTGAAGGATTTCACAGCCCGAACCACCCCTCCGGTCCACAGTCCCCTCACCTTGTCACCCACAAACCGAGGAAAACCAATATGACCGCGATCTCCCAGACCTCCATGATCCGCGGCGCCGATGGCCGCCTGTACGCCGTGGGCGCCGCCGGCGTCACCGCCGTCGCCGAGTCCAGCGCTTCCGTTCGCTCGTCGCTCCGCGCCGGTGACTGCTCGCCGTTCGACCCCGCCGATCACGAGGCGGCTCGCGACGTCATCTCCCCGGGCTTCTGATCGCCGGGAGACCTCCCGCGTTCTTCAGGTCCGTGGCGGCCGGCCTTCACCCGGCCAGCCCGCCACGGCCCCGCCCGTACACCGAACCGCACTCCGGGTAGACCACGATGCCCCTCGACGCGATCGCCCAACCGCTTGTCGCCGACACGTCCAAGGCCCACACGGCCGGAACGCACCGCATCGTGCCGCCGGAGCAGACGCTGGCCCGCGTCACCCCGTTTCTGCCCGTCATGGGCATCACCCGCGTCGCCAACGTCACCGGGCTCGACACCGTCGGCATCCCGGTCGTCATGGTGACCCGGCCCAATTCGCGCTCGGTCGCGGTCTCACAGGGCAAGGGCGTCACGCTGGCCGCCGCCAAGGCGTCGGGCGTGATGGAATCCATCGAGTCCTACCACGCCGAACGCATCACCCTGCCGCTCAAGTACGCCAGCTATGAAGAGCTGCGCTGGTCGCACCGGGTGTGCGACGTGTGGCGCCTGCCGCGCCTGTCCACCGGCCGCTTCACCCCCGACACGCCGCTGATGTGGATAGAGGGCAAGGACCTGCTGAGCGGCGAGCCGACCTGGGTGCCGTTCGAGATGGTGCACCTGAACTACACCCTGCCGCTGCCGCCGGGCCACGGCTGCTTCGTCGCCAGCTCCAACGGTCTGGCGTCCGGCAACCACCGGCTGGAGGCGACGAGCCACGCCGTCGGCGAACTGATCGAGCGCGACGCCTCGACGCTGTGGCGCCTGCTGGACGCGAACGCGCAGGAAGCCACGCGCGTCGACCTGTCCACGGTGGCCGATCCGCATTGCCGGGCGCTGCTCGACCGGCTGGACGCCGCGGGCGTGGACGTCGGCGTGTGGGAAATCTCCAGCGACGTCGGCGTGCCCGCCTTCATGGCGCGCATCGTGGCGCGCGCGGAGTCGCCGCAGCACACCATCCGCCCAGCCGTTGGCCGGGGCTGCCACACCGCCCGCGAAGTGGCGCTGAGCCGCGCGCTGACCGAAGCCGCGCAGAGCCGGCTGACCTTCATCGCCGGGGCGCGCGACGACATGTCCCGCGCCGAGTACCTCAAGCACCTGGACAACACGCTGCACGCTCGCTGGAAGGCGTGCATCGGTGCCGGCTCCGGCGGGCGCGACTTCGCCACCTGCCCGACCTTCTCCGGCCGCACCATCGGCGACGACCTGGATTACCAGCTCGGCCGCTTGCGCGCGGTCGGCATCGACGAGGTGGTGGCGGTGGACCTGACCAAGCCCGAGTTCGGTATCCCCGTGGTCCGGGTGGTCATCCCCGGCCTGGAAGGCATCGACGAATCACCCGATTACCTGCTGGGCCAACGGGCGCAGCGCGTTCTGGAGAACCGGTCATGAGCGGCAACGTCTACGTCTTCCTCGGCCCGACCATGCCGCGCGACGATGCGGCCCGTGAACTGGACGCCGTCTTCCTGCCCCCCGTCGCCCAGGGCGACGTGATCCGCATCGCCGAACGCAAGCCGGCCGCCATCGCCATCGTCGACGGCTATTTCGAATGCGTGCCGGCGGTCTGGCACAAGGAGATCCTGTTCGCCATCCGCCAGGGCATCGCGGTGTTCGGCGCCTCCAGCATGGGCGCGCTGCGCGCCGCCGAGCTGCACCCGTTCGGCATGGTCGGCGTGGGCTCCATCTTCGAGGCGTACCGCGACGGCCGGCTGGAGGACGACGACGAGGTCGCCGTGGTGCACGGTCCGGCCGAACTGGGCTTTCCCATGCTGTCCGAGGCGATGGTCAACATCCGCCGCACGCTGGCCGACGCCGAGGCCGAGGGCGTGCTGACACCCGCCGACACCCAGACCCTGGAGGGCATCGCCAAGGAGCTGCCGTACCGCGAGCGCAACTACGGCCGGGTGCTGCGTCTGGCTCTGGAGATGAGCGCCGACCCGCAGGAGCTGGCGCGGTTCCGCAGCTGGCTGCCGACCGGCCGCGTCGACCAGAAGCGCGAGGACGCCAAGCTGATGCTGCGCACCGTGCGCCGCTGGCTGGGCCAGGACGCCGCCGCGCCGGAGCCGCGCTTCCACTTCGAGCACACCGCGCTGTTCGATCGCGCCTTCCGCGAAGCGGCGCTGGCAACCTGAGCCCCCGCCCACTCCAATTCCCGTCGCGCGGGAAAAAGCGACAAGACGCTACTCCGCATACTCCGGTATACAATAAGATACCGAAGGAAGATGCGGATGGGGCGGAGCTGCCGATGCGGATGGACGGTGCGATTGCCGTGGCCGACGTGCTGCGGCGCAACCAACTGCTGGGCGAACTCGACGAGCGGGAGATGGACGAGCTGCTCGGGCTCGGCCACGTGGTGCATGTCGGCACCGACATCATGGTGTTCCAAAAAGGCGACCCCGGCGACTGCCTGTACGCCATCCTCAAGGGCCAGATCGGCATCCACACCTCGTCCGAGGACGGCAAGGTGATGATGCTGAACATCCTCGATCCCGGCGCCGTGCTGGGGGAAATCGCGCTGATCGACGGCAAGGAGCGCACCGCCGGCGCCACCGCGCTGCGCCCGTCGGAGCTGTTCCGCATCGACCGCGCGGCCTTCATCACCTTCCTGGAGCGTCACCCGCGGCTGGCCATTCGTCTGCTGGGCGTGCTATGCGAACGGCTGCGCTGGGTCAGCGAGAATATCGAGGACGCCGTGTTCCACGACGTGCCGCGCCGGCTCGCCCGGCGGCTTCTGCGGCTGGCGGAGTCCTACGGGCAGCCGACCCCGGCTGGCCTGCGCATCACCCAGCCGGTGTCCCAGGAAAACCTCGCCAGCATGCTCGGCGTGACCCGCGAGATGGTCAACAAGAGCCTGAAGGCGCTGAAATCCTCCAACGCCATCACCTACGCCAAGGGCTTTATCGTGCTGACCGACATCCGCCTCGTCCGCGACATGGCCGGCGAGACCGGGCGGCTGTAGGAGCATCTCCTGCGAAAATCTCTTTCCCTTCGCAGCCGAAAAGTTTTATCCCCCTTCCAGGCTGCAATCACGCTATAGTGCAGTCAGTAACCCCCTATCCTCGCAACCAGGGGACTAGAGACGCATGCCTGAACGCGGGTCGCAGACGCGGCAAGCCAGCCATCCCCAAGGGATCAGCCCCCTGGTGAGCCGTACCGTCACAATTGCCGGCCAAAGCTGCCAGCTTCGGATCGAGCCCTCCTATTGGGAGGCGCTTGAGGAGATCAGCCGGCGGGAGGAACTGAGCGTCGACGAGTTGTGCACCGACCTCAAGGAGCGGCTGGACGCACAGACCCGCCATGCCGAGTCGGGCGTGTCGCTGGCCAACGCCGTGCGCGTGTTCATCGTCGGCTACTTCCGCCAGGCCGCCACCGAGACCGGACACAACCGCGCCGGTCATGGCCGCGGCGACCCGCTGGTCAGCACGCCGTTCAACGCCAAGCTGTGACGGGCCAAGCTGTGACGGGCTAAGCCGTGACGGCGTCCGGCCCGGAGCGCCACAGCCTATCCTTTTGGTAATAGGCCTAACCGAGGATCTGTTCCGGCGGCCCGCGCCTTGTTAAGACTCCCAACGGGCGCCAAAAAACCGTAGCCGTCGCAGGGCCATGGCCGACACTTCGATTTCCATCGCGCAGCGGCGCACCGGACGGGAGTCCCGGCTGCCGGAACTGGCGCTTCTCGGCGGCAGCCTGATCGTGCTGTTCGGCGGCATGCGGGCGAACTACCTGCTGTTCCACACCATCGCCGAACTGTTCAGCATCGCCGTGGCGATCGCCATCTTCATGATCGCGTGGAACACGCGGCACGTGAACCAGTCGCAGTTCCTTGCCTTCATCGGCCTGTCCTTCCCGTCCATCGCCGCCCTCGACCTGCTGCACACCCTGGCCTTTCCGGGCATGTCGGTGTTTGCCGACTCCGGCTCCGACCTGCCGACCCAGCTGTGGATCGCCGCCCGCTACGTGCAGGCGGCGAGCTTCCTGGCAGCCCCCTTGCTGCTGCCCCACGCGCGGCTGCCGACGGGCTGGGTGCTCGGGCTGCAGACAGCGTTGTTCTCGCTGACGGTGCTCGTCATCTTCCCGCTCGGCGCCATGCCGGCCTGCTATGTCGAGGGGGTGGGCCTGACCACCTTCAAGATCGTCAGCGAGTACGTCATCTCCGGGCTGGTGGCGCTGGCCTGCGTGGCGCTGGTCGCCCGGCGGCGGCATTTCGAGGGCGGCACCTTCCCGCTGGTGCTCGGCGGCTTCGCGCTGCTGATCGCGCAGGAGATGACCTTCACCCTGTACCAGGACCCGCACGGGCTGACCAACGCGCTGGGGCATTTCCTGAAGATCCTGTCCTACTACCTGCTTTACAAGGCCATCGTCGTCGCCGCGCTGAAGAACCCCTACGACGTGATGTTCCTGCGGCTATGCCGCAGCGAGCAGGCGGTGCGCGACCATCTCGGCAGCGCCGAGGCCATGATCGCGGCGCGCACCGCCGAACTGCGCGAGAGCGAAGCGCGCTGGAAGGCGCTGCTGGACTGCTCGAACGACTGGTTCTGGGCCACCGACGCCGAGGGCCGGCTGATCGAGGTGTCGCCGCGCGCCGAGGAATCGACCGGCCGCCCGGCGGCCGAACTGATCGGCCACCGACCGGCCGACCTGCTGGACGCCGCCCGTCCGCCGGACGACTTCGCGGTGCTTCAGGACGCGCTACGCCTGCACCGGCCGTTCCGCCGCTTGTCCTTCCCCATCGCCACCGGGGCGCCGACCGGCTGCTGGCTGATGTTCAGCGGCATGCCGCGCTTTGCGCCGGACGGCGGGTTCCTGGGGTTCCGCGGCACCGCCAGCGACATCACCGAGCGCCGCCGCGCCGCCGAGGCCGCCCGCCAGAAGCAGACCATGGCGGCGCTGGGTGGTCTGGTCGGCGGCTTGGCGCACGAGATCAACAACCTGCTGCAACCGGTCATCAGCCTGAGCGAGCTGGCGCTGAACCGCGCCGGCACCGACGCGCGGCTGCGCACCTACCTGACACTGGTGCGCGACAGCGGGTTGAAGGCGCGCATCATCATGCGCGACGTCCTGGCCTTCGCCCGCACCGAGGTCGCCGTCTCGCCACCGGCCGAGGCGAACGAGGCGGTGCGCGCGGCGGTGGAACTGGCGCGCGCCGACCTGCCGCCCCGCATCACCGTGGACACCGACCTCGCTGACCGGCTGCCGGCGGTCACCGTCACGGTGACCGAGCTGTCGCAGATCCTGCTCAACCTGATCCGCAACGCCTGCGACGCCATGCCCACGGGCGGCACGTTGACACTGTCCACCGGCATCGTCACGCTAAGGGATCCGGAGGCAAGCCGGCTGGAGATCGCAGAGGGCGACTACGTCCGCCTGACCGTGGCCGACACCGGCGTGGGCATGGACGAGGCGACCCGGCAGCGCGTCTTCGAGCCGTTCTTCACTACCAAGCCGGTGGGGTTGGGCACCGGGCTGGGGTTGTCGGTGGTGTACGGCATCGTGCGCAACGGCGGCGGTGTCATCGCCGTGGACAGCGCCATCGGCCGCGGCACCGCGGTGATGATCGACCTGCCCATCGCCAAGGGCAAGGCCAAGTTGGAACCGGAACCGCGGAACGCATCGCAGCACGAGAAGGAGCCCGCCCATGGCGAATATATTGGTGGTTGAGGACTCCCCCGCGGTCCGTCTGGCGATCGTGGAAGTGCTGGAAGACCTCGGCCACGCGGTGACCGAGACGGAGAACGGCCGCCTCGCCATCGAGCGATTGGACGATGCGCCTTTCGACCTCGTGGTCACCGACGTCCTGATGCCCGAGATGGACGGCATCGAGGTCATCAAGGCGGTGCGCCGCACCCGTCCCGAGACCAAGATCCTGGCGATCTCCGGCGGCGCGCCCAACCTGCCGGCGGGCTATGCCCTGAAGCTTACCGAGATGTTCAGCGCCGACGCCGTGCTCTACAAGCCGTTTATGAACGACGAGCTGCGCAAGTGCGTCGGCGAACTGGTGGGGTAGCCCCTCAGGCCGCCTGCCGCTTCATCAGCAAGCCGCGCAGCACCCGTGACAGCGTGTCAGCAAGGTGGAACTGGTCGTCCTGCGCCAGCCCGGCGATGACCCCCGAAAACTCCTGCAACGGGTCGTGCTGCAACAGCTCCAGCGCCGCGTCGGTGGGATGAAGCTGGACGACGCGGCGATCCTCGGGCACCGGCACGCGCGTCAGCAGACCCTTGCCCACCAGCACCTCAACCGTCTGCGAGGCAGCGCCGCGGGTGGTGGCGTGGAAGTCGGCAAAGGCGGAAACCGTGCGCTGGCTGGGGTTGGCCGAGGCGAAATAGCGCAACGCCGTCCACTGCGACGGCTTCAGACCCCGCGAATAGCCGAGGCTGTCGGCGATGTGCCCGATGTGCATCATCACCTCGGCGATGGCCTGGGCGGATGCGGGCGGAGAATGGCTGTTCGACATGCCGGCCGGCCTCTTTCGAAGAACCCTTCGGAACGCATACCATGATACGCTGTCGCCGGGCGCGAGTCAAAACCGTTTAGTGTGTGGAATGTCCAGCTCGACAATGCGTGAGCGCGGCCGTTCCGCAAGAAATCGTTAACGAATTGTTTCCAATCCCGCAACCGGGAAAATGCGTCAACGTGGCCGCGGACGGGAACCAAATGTCGCACCCGAGGCGGTAGAGGACACAAGGGATGGGATCGCCCGGCGACGCACCGTCGGCAAGCCGCTGGCGGGGCTGCGCACCCCACCCGTTTGGTGCTGCCGATTCGGCTGGCGTGCCTCGCCCGATTGCCTATATAGACGCGCCATGAGCAAGGCCACTCCCAAAGTCGGTATCGTCAGCCTCGGCTGCCCGAAAGCGCTGGTCGATTCCGAACGCATCCTGACGCGTCTGCGCGCCGAGGGGTACGAGATCTCCCCCTCCTATGACGGCGCCGACGCGGTGATCGTCAACACCTGCGGCTTCCTCGACAGCGCCAAGAAGGAATCGCTGGACGCCATCGGCGAGGCGATCAAGGAGAACGGGCGGGTCATCGTCACCGGCTGCATGGGCGGCGACGCCGACGCCATCCGCTCGGTGCACCCCGGCGTGCTGGCGGTGACCGGCCCGCACCAGTACGAGGCGGTGGTCGAGGCGGTGCACGAGGCGGCCCCGCCGACGCACGACCCGTTCGTCGATCTGGTGCCGCCGCAGGGCATCCGCCTGACGCCGCGGCATTACGCCTATCTGAAGATTTCCGAAGGCTGCAACAACCGCTGCTCCTTCTGCATCATCCCATCCTTGCGCGGCGACCTTGCCAGCCGCCCCATCGACAAGGTGCTGCGCGAGGCGGAGAAGCTGGCGACCGCCGGCGTCAAGGAACTGCTGGTCATCTCGCAGGACACCAGCGCCTACGGCATCGACCTGAAATACGCCGAGCGGCCGTTCTACGACCGTCAAGTGAAGACGCGCTTCGCCGACCTGTGTCGCGAGCTGGCGAATTTCGACGTCTGGGTGCGGCTGCACTACGTCTACCCTTACCCGCACGTGGCCGAGGTGCTGCCGCTGATGGCCGAGGGGCGGATTCTTCCCTACCTCGACATCCCGTTCCAGCACGCCAGCCCGACCGTGTTGAAGGCCATGCGCCGCCCGGCCGCGCAGGAAAAGACGCTGGAGCACATCCGTTCCTGGCGCGCGGAGTGCCCGGATCTGGCGCTGCGCTCCACCTTCATCGTCGGCTTCCCCGGCGAGACGGAGGAGGACTTCACGTTCCTGCTCCAATGGCTGGAGGAAGCGCAGCTCGACCGCGTCGGCTGCTTCAAGTACGAGGCGGTGTCGGGTGCGGCGGCCAACGACCTGCCCGGCGCCGTGCCGGAAGAGGTCAAGCAGGAGCGCTGGGAGCGCTTCATGCAGGCGCAGCAGCGCATCAGCGCCGAGCGGCTGAAGGCCAAGATCGGCTGGACGCTGGGCGTGCTGATCGACGAGGTGGACGAGGAAGGCGCCATCGGCCGCAGCTACGCCGACGCGCCGGAGATCGACGGCAACGTCTTCCTCAACGGTGAGACCGGGCTGAAGGCCGGCGACATCGTGCAGGTCACCATCGAGCACGCCGACGAGTACGATCTGTGGGGTTCGGTGGAGCGGGAATAAGGGCCGCGACGGCGGCCCCGCGCCCCCATGGGCGCGAAGGCAAGGGCGCGGATGCGCCCGCCCGCCGTCTGAGGAAAATGTAAATGACCCGCGACGATGCTCAGGTGATGGACATTCTCCAGGGCGGGCGCTGCTTCTATTGCGGCGAGCCGGTGGGGGCGAACGCGACCTTCGACCACGTCATCCCGCAGGCCTACGGCGGGGCGGACGTGGCGGCGAACATCGTGCTGGCGCACCGCCGCTGCAATCAGGCCAAGAGCGACCGCCTGCCGACGCCGGAGGAGGTGGACCGCTTCCTGTCCCAGCGCCGCGCCAGCCGCCTCGGCGTCTGGCCGCCCATCGCCGCGCTGAAAGGCGTCGAGGACGAAGACGAGGCGTGGATCATCGTCGCCCGCGCCATCGCCGACCTGCCGCGCGGCTGATCAGCCGGCCGCCGCCGGGCCTTCTACGCCGCGTCGCCGAGTCCGCCGGCGACCACCAGTTCGCGCAGGTACGCCACGTCGCGGATCACCACCACGTCGGTGCGGCCGGTGGTGATGCCGACCCGCCGCAGCCGGCCGAAGGCGCGCGACAGGCTCTCCGGGCTCACCCCCAGCGTGCCGGCCAGCACGCGCTTCTCGTAGGGCAGCTTGATCATCGCCGTGCCCGCCGGCTGATCGACCAGACGCAGCAGGAAGCCGCACAGCCGCTCCACCGTGGGCATCGCCTTCAATTCGCCGTTCTCGCGCATCAGCGCGCGCACCGTGATCGAAGCGCCGACCATGACGCCGCGCAGCAGTTCCGCCCGCTCCTCCACATGACGCACGAACACACCGCCGGGGATGGCAAGCGTCACCACGCGCTCCAGCGCGCGGGCGCTGACGGGATACGGGCCGCCGTCCAGCACCGCCACCTCGCCCGCGGTGTCGCCTTCGCTCAACACGCCGATGACGCCGGTGCGCTTGCCGCCCGCAGCGATGGACAACTCCACCGTGCCCGAGACGATCAGAAAGAACGCCTGCGGCTCCTCCCCCTCATGGAACAGCACCTCGCCCTCGGCGAACACCGCTGGCCGCGCGTAGCTGAGCACCCGCTCACGGTCCGCCACCGGCATGGACCCGATGAGCGGATTGCGCGCCAGCGCTGAGAATAGCTGCGACTGCATGGTCGAACACCGTTCCGGCCGGAGAATGATTGCCCGGCCAACTGTGCCCCAGCGGCGCGGCGAAGAGCTTGACGATGGTCAAGGCCGGACATGACCGACGAAAGCCCACCGCCGAATGAATGATGTCCCGTCCAGAAGTAGAAGTGACCTGATGCCGCAGCCCTCTCCAGCTTGACCGTGGTCAAGGCAACCACCCCTAAGGGCGCTCAGGTTCCGACCAGTCGAATTGGCTAGGGAGTGGAACGCCAACACGCTCCGGGATTGACGGACGATTTCCAGACGGCTCGTTGCCCCGACCCTCTGTTTGACGATCGTCAATTGCAAGTCGACGGATGTCAGGCCCCTGGCGTCAAGGAAGTGCGTACTCAACTCACGCGGAGGAACCACATGAAATCGGCTTTGAAAGCCTCGGCGGCCTTCGGCGCGCTCATCATGGCGACCACGGTCGCCGGAGGCGCGTTCGCTGCGGACAGCCTGCAAGACGTTATGAAGCGCCGCGGTCTCAGCGAAAAGGACCTGCTGGCGGCGGCCAAGACCTACACCCCCACCGGCGGGCGCGACGAGTTCATCGCGTTCTCCTCGGGCGGCCAGTCGGGTCAGGTCATCGTCTACGGCATCCCGTCCATGCGCATCCTGAAGTACATCGGCGTCTTCACGCCGGAGCCCTGGCAGGGCTACGGCTTCGACGACGAGTCCAAGGCGGTGCTGGCTCAGGGCAAGATCAACGGCAAGGACATCACCTGGGGTGACACCCACCACCCGGCGGCTTCCGAGACCAACGGCGACAGCGACGGCAAGTTCGTCTTCATCAACGACAAGAACAACCCGCGCATCGCCGTCATCGATCTGCACGACTTCGAGACCAAGCAGATCGTCGTCAACCCGATCATGCAGTCGGAGCACGGCGGCGCCTTCGTCACGCCGAACACCGATTACGTGATCGAGGCCTCGCAGTACCCCGCCCCGCTGGGCGGCGGCTATGTGCCGCTGGAGCAGTTCAACGACAAGTACCGCGGCGCCGTCACCTACTGGAAGTTCGACAAGTCGAAGGGCCGCATCGACCCGTCGCAGTCCTTCTCGGTCGAGCTGCCGCCCTACACCCAGGATCTGTCGGACGCCGGCAAGTTCGTGTCGGACGGCTGGTCGTTCACCAACTCCCTGTGCTCCGAGCGTTACGTCGGCGGCATCGAGAAGGGCCGTCCGCCGTACGAGGCGGGCTGCTCGGCCAACGACCACGACTACATGCACGTCATCAACTGGAAGAAGGCCGAAGAGGTCTACAAGGCCGGCAAGGTCACCAAGATCAACGACCACCCGGTCATCACGCTGAAGACCGCCATCGAAGAGGGTCTGCTGGTCCTGGTGCCGGAGCCGAAGAGCCCGCACGGCGTCGACGTCTCCCCCGACGGCAAGTACATCATCGTCGGCGGCAAGCTGGACAGCCACGCCCACGTCTACAGCTTCGACAAGATCCAGGCTGCCATTGCCGGCAAGAAGTTCTCGGGCAAGGACAGCTACGGCGTTCCGATCATCGACATCAAGGACGCCATCCACAAGCAGGTGCCGCTGGGTCTCGGCCCGCTGCACACGCAGTACGACAGCAAGCCCTGCATCGCCTACACCTCGCTGTATGTGGATAGCCAGGTCGCCAAGTACGACTACTGCGAGGGCAAGGTCCTCGACAAGATCTCGGTGCACTACAACATCGGCCACCTGATGACCATGGAGGGCGACACCGCCCACCCCAAGGGCAAGTATCTGGTGGCGCTGAACAAGCTGGCCATCGACCGCTTCAACCCGGTCGGCCCGCTGCACCCGCAGAACCATCAGCTGATCGACATCAGCGGCGACAAGATGGAGCTGCTGTACGACATGCCGCTGCCGCTGGGTGAGCCGCACTACTCGATGGCCATCGCCGCCGACAAGGTGAAGCCGGCCATCCGCTACAAGTTCGGCACCAACAGCCGCACCGACCAGCAGAGCGCCTCGGCGGTCCGTCCGGGCGGCGAGAAGGTGGTCAAGAACGGCAACAAGGTCGAGGTCTTCGGCACCGCCATCCGCTCGCACTTCACCCCGGAAATCGTCGAGGTCGAAGAAGGCGACGAGGTGACGTTCCACATCACCAACATGGAACGCGCCGAGGACGAAGTGCACGGCTTCGCCGTCTCCGGCATGGACGTGAACCTGTCGCTGGAACCGGGCAAGACCTCGTCCGCCAGCTTCAAGGCCGACCGCGCCGGCGTCTATCCCTTCTACTGCACCGAGTTCTGCTCGGCGCTGCACCTGGAGATGGAAGGCTATGTGCTGGTCAAGCCGAAGGGCGCCCAGCAGGTCGCCGGCAAGGCTGAGGAAGGCGTCACCTACGCCAAGGCCGACTTCGACAAGCAGTACAAGTCCTGCATCGACACCCAGGCGGTGATCGATCAGGTCGTCGGCTACATCACCTCGACGAACTTCAAGGACTTCCCGTCGGTGGTGGCGTTGGTCGAAGACGCGACCGACCAGCTGAACTTCGCCAAGGACGCCCGCACCAAGGCGGACGAGGCGGCGAAGAAGCAGGACTGGCAGCAGGCCACGCTGTGGGCCGGCCAGTGGTGGCAGTACCAGGTCAAGGCCGCGGACATCGGTCTGCGCGCCAAGACCTACCTGGAGCAGAACGGCGCCAAGCCGGCGAAGTAATCGACTAACGGCGGGAGGGGGCTTGCCCCCTCCCGTTTTCCCCTCAGAACATCAGATAAATCTAATAAAAATGCCGCAGAGGACGAAACGACCATGACCGCCCCCCTCCGCTCGGCGCTGCTTGCAGCCGGCCTGATGCTGGTCGCGCCCGGCATGGCCTCCGCCCAGCAGGCGCCGGCCGCCGCTCCGGCCGCCGCACCGGCCCCCCAGGCCGAAGGCAAGAAGCTTTTCCTCGCCAAGACCTGCGTCGCCTGCCACGGCCGCGACGGCTCCAAGGCGATCCAGATGTACCCGAACCTTGCCGGGCTCGATGCCGCCTATCTGCTGCGGCAGATGGACGAGATCGCGTCGGGCGACCGGCTGTCCGGCAATGACGCCCGCGGCTATCCGCGCACCCAGAGCATGAAGGACGTCATGCATCTGGTGAGCGCCGATGAGCGCAAGAGCATCGCCGACTGGCTGTCCACCCTGCCCCCGCCGAAGCTCACTGCTCCGGCTGCCGATGCCGAGCGCGTCGCCAAGGGCAAGGCTCTGTACGAAGCCTCCGAATGCGTCGCGTGCCACGGCGCCGACGGCAAGGAGCCGCAGGCCGAGATGCCCGCCGTCGGCGGCCAGAAGCGGGAATACATCGCCCTCCAGATCCGCGAGATCCGCGACGGCATCCGCAAGAACGGCATGGCCGAGAGCATGGCGCCCTTCGCCCAGAAGCTGACAGACGAACAGGCCGATCTGGTCGCCGACTATCTGGCGCAGGTCGACCGGTCGCAGAAGTAACGCACACACAGTCAAGAGAAGTGGGAGTTTTTACGATGAAGACCGTGCACTGGCTTGCCACCGCTTCGGCGCTGGCCGTCCTGGTTGCCGTGTCGGCCGTTCAGGCCGCCGGCCCGGTTCAGGCGCCGCAGTCGGACAAGAAGGTGTGGATGTCCGAAGGCTCGGAGCGCGACGAGGCGCTCAAGCTGACCCCCGACCTGGCGAAGGGCAAGGAGATCTACGAGGTGTGCAGCGCCTGCCACCTGCCGGAAGGCTGGGGACAGACCGAGGGCACCTTCCCGGAGATCGCCGGCCAGCACCGCACCGTGCTGATCAAGCAGCTCGAAGACATCCGCGAGGGCAACCGCGACAACCCGACCATGTACCCCTTCGCGTTGCCGTCCGAGATCGGCGGAGCGCAGGCGGTTGCGGACGTGACCGAGTACATCTCGCGCCTGCCGATGAACCCGGAGAACGGCATCGGCCCCGGCACCGACCTGGAGCTGGGCAAGAAGCTGTTCGCCGACAACTGCGTGCGCTGCCACGGCGCCAACGGCGAGGGCGAGGCCTCCAAGTACTACCCGCGCATCCAGGGCCAGCACTACGCCTACCTGCTCCGCCAGTACCAGTGGATCAAGGAAGGCAAGCGCCGCAACGCCAACCCGGAGATGGTCGAGCAGATCAAGAACTTCTCCGAAAAGGACACGGTGGCGGTGCTCGACTACGTCTCGCGCCTGAAGCCGGACGCCAAGCTGGTCGGCCCGAAGGGCTGGAAGAACCCGGACTTCCAGTAACGAAAAGAAGCCCCTCTCCCGTAAAGGGAGAGGGGTTGAGGGAGAGGGTCGTTACGGCCGGATGGCCGGAAAAGTCTTCCGCTCGCCCCCTCTCCCCAAACCCCTCCCCCGCTCTCGGCGGGGCTAAGAGCCCCGCCTGTCGCGTCAGACGGATGCCTCTGGCATCCGCCGAGAGCGAGGGGGGAGGGGCTTAAGGCAGAAAAGGACTCCCGCCATGAGCACCGCCACCCTCCAAGCCGCCACCGCGCCCGACACCGGCCTTCAGAGCCGGCGCGCCATGGTGTTCCGCACGCTGACGCTGATGGCGATGGTCCTTCTCGTCGCCGCGTACATGTCGCCGATCTGGTGGGTGTCGCTGAAGGCGCCGAACTACCCGCCCGAGACCTTCCCGGACGGCGTGCGCATCCACTTTCACGTCAACGGCGTGATGAACGGCTGCGAGATGCGCAAGAACAAGGAAATCATCGAGGACGAGGCGCTCGACTGCGTCCACGAGATGAACACCATCAACCACTACATCGGCATGGAGCCCATCGAGCACGGCGCCCGCTACGAGCTGATGCTCGCCCCCTACGCCTTCGGTCTGGTGGGGCTGATGCTGGCGGCGTTCCTGGTCTACCGCGGGCCGTTCTGGTGGCTGTTGCCGTTGGGCGGCATCATCGTGCCGGTCGCCTTCGTCGCCGACTATTCGTTCTGGCTGTGGTGGTTCGGCCACCATCTGAGCCCGTGGGGCGCCTTCACCGTGAAGCCCTTCATGCCCACCGTGTTCGGCGAGGGCAAGGTGGCGCAGTTCTTCACCTACTCCTACCCGCACTACGGCTTCGCGCTGATGCTCGGCGCTTCGGTCGCGCTGGTGCTCGCCACGCTGATCCGCCGCAAGCAACTCTCGGAGGAGGCGGGCCAGCGCTGAGGCCCCGGCATGTCCATGCTCCGTTTCCGGCACCTCCTCGTCCTGCCGCTGTTCGCCGCCCTCCCTGCCTTGGCGGACACCGCGCCGACGCCGCTTCAGCCGCTCATCGACGCCACCCCGGCGGCCGGCACGCTGACGCTGCCGCCGGGCACCTACGCCGGCCCGGTCACCATCGAGCGGCCGATCACCATCGACGGCGGCGGCAAGGCCACCATCAACGGCGGCGGCAAGGGGACGGTGGTGACGCTGGCCACCAGCGGCGCCACGCTGGCGGGCTTGCGCATCGTCAACTCCGGCATGCTGCACGACAAGCTGGACGCCGGGGTACAGGTGCGCGGCCGCACCAACGTCCTGAAAGACAACGTGATCGAGGACTGCCTGATCGGCATCGACCTCAGCCGCTCCGACCACAACGTCATCCGCCGCAACCACATCCGCCCGCGCAACGAGGACATCGGCCTGCGCGGCGACGGCATCCGGCTGTGGTACAGCATGGACAACGTCGTGCAGAACAACGTCGTCGAGAACGCGCGCGACACCGTCATCTGGTACTCACAGAACAACACGCTGACCGGAAACCGTCTGGTGGGCGGCCGCTACGGCTTCCACTTCATGTTCTCCAAGTATAATCTGGCGCGCGACAATGTGTTCGAGGGCAACACGGTCGGCATCTTCCTAATGTACGCCGACGACGTGGAGATCCGCCACAATCGCATCATCCAGAGCCAGGGCCCATCGGGCATCGGCATCGGGATGAAGGAGTCGAGCGGCATGGTGATCGTCGACAACGACATCCTGTCCAACGCCACCGGCATCTACACGGACCTGTCGCCCAACGACCCCGACCACCCGATCACCGTGGAGGGCAACCGCATCGCCTACAACGGCATGGCAATGATGTTCCACAGCGACTGGGAAGGTGTGCTGGTGCGGCGCAACGACTTCATCGGCAACTTCGGCTCGGTGGCCGTGCAGGGTGGCGGCAGCGCGCTGCGCCACGAATGGGCCGGCAATCACTGGGATGGCTACGAGGGCTTCGACCGCAACCACGACGGCATTGGCGACAGCCCGTTCGAGGTGTACGCCTACGCCGACCGGCTGTGGATGGACGTGCGCGACGCGCAGTTCTTCCGCGCCTCGCCCATGCTGGAACTGCTGGACTTCATGGAGCGTCTGGCGCCGTTCAACACGCCGAAGCTGGTGCTGCGCGACTCCGCCCCGTCGCTGCACCCCGTCGCTGGCAAATCTGACGCGGCCAAGCCCGCATCCTGAGGAGACCCGCTTCCATGAGCAATTCCGACCGGCGGGAGTTCCTGCGCAGCGCCCTGCTCGGCACCGCCGTCGTGGGCGCGGCGCTGGGCGGGTTCTTCCCGCTCGCCGCGCTGGCCGAGTCCCGGCTGCGCCCGCCCGGCGCCATCACCGAACGCGACTTCCTCGCCGCCTGCATCAAGTGCGGCCAGTGCGTGCAGGTCTGCCCGGTGCAGGCCATCGTGCTGGCCGACATCGACGAGGGCTTCGGCGTCGGCACGCCGTACATCGACGCCCGCGAGCAGGCCTGCGACTTCTCCTGCGACGCGCTCCAGTGCATCCTCGCCTGCCCGACCGGGGCCTTGAGCCACGTGCCGGGCAAGCCCGAGGAGGTGCGCATGGGCTTCGCGCGCCTCGCCAAGCCGGACGCCTGCCTCGCCCGCCAGGGTCTGGGCTTCAAGGGAGCGGCGCGCGGCGAGGATTATGACGGCCTGCACCGCTACGCCGAGGTCGACCGCTGGAAGCCGATTCCGGTCTCCGACCACCCCTACGACCTGGACCTTTGCGACCTGTGTGTGCGCGAGTGCCCGGTGAAGGGCGCCATCACGCTGGAACCCATGAGTGCCGATCCGAACGACAAGCGCCGCACCCCAGTGGTTCAGAAAAGCTGCGTCGGCTGCGGCATGTGCGAGATGATCTGCCCGGCCGAGCCCGCCGCCATCGTCATAGACGCCCGCCTGGGTGGGAGTGCGCCCAAATGAGCCGCCTTCTCGACTCCTTCGCCGTGATGTTCGGCCGCGAGCCGGCCAAGCCGGCGCCCGATCAGCAGACCGACGCCGCCAAGGCGCTGTTCCAGTTCAAGCGCCAGCCGGAGCAGGTGCAAAAGCGCAAGCAGTTCATCAAGGACGAGAAGACCCACTTCAAGCCGGGCAACCGCTGGCGCATCCGCCGCTGGATCTCCATCGTCCTGATCAATTTGCTGTTCGTGCTGTCCTATCAGGCCGACATCCAGGTGGTGGAGGGAGCGCTGACCGCGTCGCGCTTCGTCGGCTTCCACATGGCCGACCTGAACTCGGCGCTGCAGGTGATGCTGGCCTACAAGGAGGTCGTCATCAATCTGGTGATCGGCACCTCCACGGTGCTGGTCGTCTGGTGGCTGTTCGGCGGGCGCAGCTTCTGTTCCTGGGTGTGCCCGTACCATCTGCTGGGCGAATTGGCCGAGATGCTGCACCTGAAGCTGGCCGCCAAGGGCTGGGTCAAGGATCACCCGCTCCACCGCGGCACGCGCACGGTGCTGTACGTGGTGTTCGCGGCATTGGCGGCGGTCACCGGCTACACGGTGTTCGAGGCCATCAACCCGGTGGGCATCCTCAGCCGCGCCTTCACCTACGGGATCACGCTGTCGGTGGCGTGGGTGGCGGTGCTGCTGCTGATCGAGGTGTTCTACTCGCGCCGCTTCTGGTGCCGGTACATGTGCCCGATCGGCCTGACGTACGGGGTCGTCGGCGCCGTCTCGCCGGTGCACGTGCGCTACGACGCCGAAGCCTGCCTGCACGAGGGCGAATGCCGCCGCGTCTGCATGGTGCCGCACGTGCTGTCGATGACGCGGTTCGGCTGGAACGAGGACGTGAAGCAGGAGATCGGCGCCGACTGCACCCGCTGCGGCATGTGCGTCGAGGTCTGCCCGACCGGAGCGCTGAAGTTCGATATCAAGGGGGTGGGGAAGCTTCTGTAACGCTTCCCCCTCCGCCAACTTGACGTTCGTCAAGGCGAACACCCTCCGTCCGCCTTCCAATGACCCCGCTGCACCCCGCAGGCGAAGGACACCGCCGTCGATGATCCGCATCGAGAACCTGACCAAAATCTTCAAGGGCGCACGGGTGCTCGACGCGCTGTCGCTCGCCATACCCAAGGGGTCGCGGGTGGCGCTGATCGGCTCCAACGGCGCCGGCAAGACGACGCTGATCCGCTGCCTGCTGGGCGAGTACGCGCACCAGGGCTCCGTCCTGATCGACGGCCGCGACCCGCGCGCCGAGCGCGCCGCCGTGCTGAAAGGCGTCGGCTTCGTGCCGCAGTTGCCCCCTCCCCTCAAGATGCCGGTGGCCGAGCTGATGCGCTTCACCGCGCACGTCACCGGCGCCGATCCCAAGCGATTCGAACTGGTGGCCGGCCGCCTCGGCCTGACGCTGGAGCCGATCCGCAACCGCCCCTTCGTCAAGCTGTCGGGCGGCATGAAGCAGAAGCTGCTGATCGCCATGGCGCTCGGCCGCGACGTCGGCCTGCTGATCATGGACGAGCCGGCCGCCAACCTCGACCCGCCGGCCCGCAAGGCGCTGTTCGCGCTGCTGGCCGAGATGCCCGACACCACGATGATCATCACCAGCCACCGCCTGGACGAGGTGGCGCCGCTGGTGGATCGCGTGATCGAGCTGGACGGCGGCCGCGTGGCGCTGGACGACAGTGTGGCCGACGCGCTGGACCGCGCCTGTGTGCTGACCTGTCGGCTGGCGGTGGTGCGCCGCGAGGACGCCTTCACCCGCGCCATGACCGAGTGGGGCTTCCGTGACGCCGACACCGGGCTGGTCTGGGAAGGCGAGGTGCCCGGCCCCGACCGGCTGCGTTTCCTCGGCACGCTGTCGCGCTATTCGGGCCTGATCACCGCCGTCAATCTGGAGGAACCCCGCGCATGAGCGTCCTGCCCCGGCGTGCATTCCTGAAGTTCTCCGCCGCCGGCGTGGCGCTGCCCTGGCTGCCGGCCGGCTGCGGTGGCGCCGACGACGGCCCCGGCCCGATCAAGCTCGGCCGCGACGCCTGCGACTTCTGCGGCATGATCGTGTCGGAGATGCCGTACGTCGCCGAGATCCGCGGCGGCTCGAACAATAAGCTCTACAAATTCGACGACGTCGGCTGCGCGGTGCACTTCACCATGCGCAACGCCTGGGCCGCCGAGCCGTCCGTCAAGTTCTGGGCGATGAACCACCAGGACGGCAAGACGTGGCTGGACGCCCGGCAGGCCGCCTACCGCCAGGGCTTGCCCACACCGATGGGTTATGGCTTCGCAGCATTGCCCGCCGGCAGCCCGGACACGGTATCCTTCGACGTCATGAAGACTGCGGCCGTCAAGCGCACCGAATGCGCTCCCACCTCCACGGCCGATGCCAGCGCCGATGCGGGAGCCGCGCGATGACCGCCTTCCTCGCCGCCGTCCGCCTAGACATCGCGGAATCGACCCGCGCCCGCTGGTTCCTGCTGTACAGCCTCGTGTTCGGCGGCATCGTCGTCGGCCTCCTGATGTTCGGCCTGACCGAGTCGCGCGTCATGGGCTTCACGGGGTTGAGCCGGCTGCTGGTCACCTACATCCAGCTCGCCATGGCGATCCTGCCGCTGTTCATCCTCATCACCACCGTGCGCAGCGTGGCCGGCGACCGCGAGGCGGGGGTGTTCGAGTACATGCTCTCCCTGCCCGTGCCGCTGGGCGCGTGGTATTGGGGCCGGCTGCTGGGCCGTTTCGCCGTGGTGTTCGTGCCGGTGGCGCTGGCGCTGCTGGCCGCCGTGGGCTATGGCGCCACGCAGGGCGTGGCGGTGCCGTGGGGACACCTGGTCACCGACGTGGCGCTGTTGCTGTCGCTCACGTGGTGCTTTCTGGGCATCGGGTTCCTGATCTCGGTGCTGGCGCGCTCGTCGGATGTGGCGCAGACGGCGGCGTTCGTCGTCTGGCTGGTGCTGGTCTGCTTCCTCGACCTCGTGCTGCTGGGCGTGCTGCTGCGCAGCAACCTGCCGCCCGACGCCGTGCTGGCGGTGGCGCTCGCCAACCCATTGCAGGTGTTCCGCACAGCCTCCATGTTGCTGTTCGACCCGCAACTCGTGCTGCTCGGCCCGGCGGCTTACGTGATCCTCGACCATTTCGGCACCACCGGCTACATCGCATGGGCGCTGGCCTACCCGGCGGCGCTGGGCACCGCCACCGCCGGCCTGGGCTTCGTGCTGTTCCGCCGCGGCGACCTGCCGTGATCGACGCGGACACCGAGCCGGCGCTCCAGCGCCATTGGCGGATGCGCTTCCCGGATTTCACCGCGGAGCAGCTCTTCGCGCTGGTGTCGGACATCGAGAGCTACCCGCAGTTCGTCCCCGGCTGCGTCGCCACCCGCATCGTGGAGCGCGGCGCCAACGGCAATTGGCTGGTGGACAACGTCTTCGGCGCCGGCCCGCTGCGCTGGCACTTCCGCAGCACCGCGGAGTTCGACGCGCCGCACCGGTTGGAAATCGTGTCGCAGGAGGGCCCCTGGCGGCGCTTTGCCATGCTCTGGAGCTTCACGCCGGAGGCCGAAGGCAGCCGGGTCGATGTGGACCTCGCCGTGGCGTTCCGCTCGCCATTGCTCGCAACGCTGGCCCGCACCGCCCTGCCGCGGGCCGAACCGCGCATCATCCGAGCCTTCGAAGAGCGCGCCCGGAGGACACTCCCATGACCGTCGCTTTCGCTCGCCCCTCCGGGCTCTCCCTGTGGCTCCAGGCTGTCCGGCCGCGCACGCTGACCATTTCGGTGGTGCCGGTGGTGACCGGCCTCGCCTTCGCCTGGGCGGAGTCCGGGCTGTTCCACCCCATGGTGGCGCTGGCGACGCTGCTGGGCGCGGTGCTGATCCAGGCCGGCACCAACCTCTACAACGACGCCGCCGACGGCGAGCGCGGGCTGGACAAGGCCGGCCGCGTCGGCCCGCCGCGCATCACCGCCGAGGGCTGGGCCAGCGCCGCCCAGGTCAAGCGCGGGGCGTGGGCGTGCTTCGCGCTGGCGGCGCTGATCGGGCTGTATCTGGCGGCCGTGGGCGGCTGGCCGATCCTGCTGGTCGGCGTCCTGTCGATCCTGGCCGGCTGGGCCTATACCGGCGGGCCGCTGCCCATCGCCTACACGCCGCTGGGCGAAATCTTCGTCTTCCTGTTCTTCGGCGTTGCCGCGGTGTGCGGCACCTTCTGCCTGCAAGCCGGCACGGTGTCGTGGGCGGCGCTGGCGGCGGGGGCGGCCATCGGCCTGCCGGCCGCGGCGGTGCTGCACGTCAACAACCACCGCGACCGCGAGTCCGACGCCCGCGCCGGCCGCCGCACGCTGGCCATCGTCGCCGGGCCGGAGGCGGCCACCGCGATCTACGCCGGCTTCCTGCTGACCCCGTTCGGGCTGCTGCTGCCGATGGCGGTGCTGCTGCCGCACTCGGCTGTGTGGCTGGCGCTCGGCGCGTTGCCGCTGGTGGTGCGCGCCATCCGCGGCTTCGCCGCCGAGCCGCCGGGCCGCGGCCTCAACCGCTTCCTGGCCGAAACCGCCAAGGTGCAGGCGGTGTTCGGCGCGTTGCTGTCGCTGGGGGCCCTGCTGTGAGGACAGGGCTTGCCGCGCTGTTCGTGCTGGCGACAGCGCTGCCAGCGCTGGCTGCCGGAGGCCGCGTCACCGTCCACGAGACGCCGCGCGAGGTGCCCGCCATCAGTTTCCACGCCGACGACGGCACCCGCCGCGGCCTTGAGGACTTCCGCGGCAAGGCGGTGGTGCTCGATTTTTGGGCGACGTGGTGCCTGCCCTGCCGCGCCGAGTTCCCCGACTTCGACCGCCTCCAGGAGCGCCGCGGGGCGGAGGGGCTGGTGGTGGTGCCGATCTCGCTGGACCGCAAGGGCTGGCCGGCGGTGGAGAAATTCTACACCGACACCGGTGTCGCGCATCTCAAGCGCTATCTGGACAATGACCGCACGGTCGGCACTCTGCTGGGTGTCCGGGCGCTGCCGACCACGCTGATCCTCGACCGCGAGGGCCGCGAGGTCGCCCGCATCGAAGGCTCGCTGGACTGGTCCGGCTTGCAGGCCGAGGATCTGCTGGCGAAAGCGCTGAAGCCGTAGCCGCGCTGGCCTGCGCGACCAGACCGTCAGGTGTCCATGGGTTGCGGACCCTCGTAGCCCTCGACGATCGCCAGATCCATCACCGACTTGCCCTGTCTGAGGGCCATCGCCGCGGCATACTCGGGTGACCGGTAGCATTCGAGAGCGGCGGCGTGGGTCGGGAACTCGATCACGACCACGCGCGAGCGGGGTTGCCCTTCCGGGGTTTCGGAGGCGCCTCCGCGCGTGAGAAAGCGCCCCTTGTACTTGCGGAAGGCCTTCGCGTTCTCGGCGATGTAGGCCTTGTACCCTTCGGGATCCGTCACGTCGGCGAACGCGACCCAGTAACCCTTGGCCATGAGCCCTTCCCCCTTGTGCTTCGCAGCCAGCGTATCGGTGCGGAAGGCGCATGGGGAGTGGCGCATTCGGAGGAAGATGACGACCTTCGGGCACGCCCTATAGAGGCTTCGTCCCCTCATGGATGCAGGCAATGCCGAAGCTCAGGTTCCTGAACCGCACGTCGACCAGCCCGGCCGCCTCGAACATCGTTTTGAACGTGTGCTGGTCGGGGAAGCGGCGGATCGATTCCACCAGATACACGTAGGCTTCGGGATTGCGCGCCACCAGGGCGCCCAGCGCCGGAATCACCGCGTAGGAAAACGCCGTGTAGAACGGCCGCAGCGGCGCCACCGGCCGCGAAAACTCCAGGCACAGCAGCCGCCCGCCGGGCTTCAGCACGCGCGCCATCTCGGCCAGCGCGCGGTCCAGGTGGGTGGCGTTGCGGATGCCGAAGGCGATGGTCACCGTGTCCACCGAGGCGTCGGCCAGCGGGATGTGCTCCGCCTCGCCGGCCAGCCATTCGATGCCGGCCGAACCGCGTCGGCGCCCGGCGGTCATCATGGGGACGCTGGGATCGCACACCGTCACGTGCCGCGCAGGCCCGGCGAGCAGCCGCGCGATGTCGCCGGTGCCACCGGCCACATCGAGGATCACCTGGCCGTCGCGCGATGCCGCCATGCGAGCGAAGGTCCGCTTCCACAGCCGGTGGATGCCCATGCTCATCAGGTCGTTCATCAGGTCGTAGCGCGGCGCCACGGCGGTGAACACCCGGCGCACGCGGGCGCGCCGCTCCTCGGACGAGACGTCCTGAAAACCAAAGCTGGTGGACAGATCGTGCGTCATGCGCCACCCCGGATGCGCTGGGTGATCTTCTCGGCCAGCTTCTCGGGCGTCAGGCGGTGCGACAGCCGGTCGAGCAACCGGCCGTCCGGCCCGATCAGGAAGAACGCCGCGGTGTGGTCCATGGCGTAGGCGTCGGGCTCCTCGGGTCGCACCACCACCTTGGCGTACTTCACGCGCATCTGTTTGGCGAGGTCGGCGATGGCCGCCTCGCTGCCGGTCAGGCCGAGCAGGCGGGGGTGGAACAGCGCCACGTAGCCGGCCAGATGCGCGACCGTGTCGCGCTGCGGATCGACGGTGACGAAGGCGGCCTGCACCCGATCACCCTCCCCTCCCAACGCGTCCAACGCCGTGGCCATGGTCTGCAACCCCGTGGGGCAGACGTCCGGACAGGCGGTGTAGCCGAAACTGAGCAGCAGGAAACGGCCGGCGAAGTCGGCTTGGGTGACCGCGCGGCCGGTGTGGTCGGTCAGCGCAAAGCGCGGGCGGACATCGTCGGCGGCGACGGACGGGGCGGCGAAGCCGGCCAGCAGCACGATCAGGGCGAGGAAGGCACGCATGCGGGACACCTCAGGCTCCACTCTCGGCCGCCACCAGACGCGGGCGGCGGAGGCGGCGGGCGAGCACGACGCCCACCGCGGTGACGTTCATGATCAGGGCATACATGATGGCCGGGACAACCATCGCTTGGTTCCCCAGCAGCACCGTGCAGACGGTGATCGCCGTGGCAGCGTTCCGCAAGCCACACTCCAGCACGATGGCGGTGATGCGGCGGTCGTCCAGGCGCATGAGCCGCGCCCACAGGAAGGCCAGCGCCATGGCGCCGGCGTTGAGCACCACCACCACCGGCCCGACCTGCATCGCGTGCGCCGCGATCTGCGGCGCCTGGCTCCAGAACGCACCGAGCACGATGGCACCGAACACCGCCACCGCCACCCGCCGCAAGGCATCGCCCAGCCGGTCGGCGAACTGCGGCCGGTGGCGGCGCAGAAGCATGGCGAACGCCAGCGGCAACCCGGTGGCCGCCAGCACGCCGCCGAGCGTCGGCAGAAGAGGGATCGCCACGTCGCTGCCCGCCCCCAGGAACAGCGTGGTGGCGCCGCTGGCGATCAACGGCAGCGTCAGCACGCAGACGGTGTTGGTCACCGCGGTGATCGACACCGCCAGGGCCACGTCGCCCCCGGCAAGCAGGGTCAGCAGATTGGAGGTGATGCCGCTGGGGGTGGCGGCCATCACCATCAGCCCGACCGCGAACTCCGGCGGCAGCGGGTACAGCTTCAGGACCAGCAGCGCCAGCACCGGCGGCAGCACCATCTGGCTGCCCAGCCCGACGAGCATCGCGCGCGGCTGCCCGATCAACCGCACGAAGTCCTGCATGGTCAGGCGCAGGCCCACGGTGAACATGATGATCATCAGGCCGGCGGGAAGCAACACCGCGACAGTCAACGGGGGACCTCGGGTCAAGGGATACTGCTGAACGACCGTACTATGCCCCGCCGAGGTCCAGCCACCGTTGACTGTGGTCAAGTGGGAAGGCTGCAGGGTATCAGTCCGCCGCTTCCTCCAGCACCTCGACGGTGCGTTTGCGGGCGATCCAGCCGCTCAGTTGGCGCTGGGCGGCGTCGAAGGCGTCGCGGACCGCGGCGCGGGCATCGGTGTGGGCGTGGCTGTCGTCGCCGCGGACCGCTAGGCGGCCGCCGGGCACCGTCAAATCGATGTGCACGTGGTACATCCAGCCCTTGCGGTGATCATGGTGCGGCCGCTCGACCACCACGTCGCAGCGGGTGATGCCGTCGAAGACTCGCTCGAGCTTCGCGGCCTTTTCACGGATCTTGGCCTCCAGGAATTCGGACGGGTGCAAATTGCGGAACGTCACCTGAAGCGGCAGCTGCATGATGCAGTCTCCTTGCCTTTGACTTCCGCCGGACGGAAGAGATTGAGGCCGCAGGGACACCGCTGGTCGTCGAGATCGGGTGCCGTCATCGCGGACCTCGCTTCGTCGGAACGACGGAACAGGGTCAGTATGACTCAGTCGCGGGACATTTGCTATTTTTCCACCGATATAGGACCCGGCCCGGGCCGCGTCACACAACCGCACCCACGAAATCGAGGTAGCGGTACTTTTCGGCATAGTCGATGCCGTAGCCGACGACGAACAGATCGTCCACCGGGAAGCCGACGAACTCCACCGGCACCGGGACCACGCGGCGGCTCGGCTTGTCGAGCAGCGCGCAGATGCGCACCTCGGCGGCGCCCGCCTCCTCCATCAGGCGCACCGCGGCGTCCAGCGAGCGGCCGGAATCGGCGATGTCGTCGACCAGCAGGATGCGCCGCCCGGCCAGCCCTTCCGGCACGTCGCCGATGATCCGCACGATGCCCGAGCTTTCCTGTCTGGCGCCATAGCTCGCCAGACGCAGGAAGTCCACCTGCGGCGTCAGCCCGGCACGGCCCATCGCCCGCACGAGGTCGGCGGCGAACACGAAGCTGCCCTTCAGCAGCACCATGACCGTCAAATCGCCGGGCATGGCGGCGGCGATCTGGGCGGCCAGCTCGTCGATGCGGCGCGCGATGGTCGGGGCGTCGAACAGCGTGGTGACGGTGGCGTCGGGCGTCGGCATGGCTCTCTCTCCGGCCGGGCGTGAAGTCGCCCGTTGTGCCGAAGCCCGGTGCCCGCTGTCAATGGACGCCGAACACCCTTTACCCGGCAGGCTCGACGTGGTCGTGGTGCAATTTGTGGCGGACGTCCTCGATCACCGTGGCGAGGTCGTCACGGCTCAGGCCATCGCCTTCCAGGAGCAGGTCGAGGATCGGATCGTTCAACACCTCGGCCAGTGTGGCCGCATGGTCGCTTGTCGACATGGCGTTTACTCCCCTTCACATCCGGTGGGATTGGGGGCCCGCTGGCCGGAGTCTCTCCCTTTTTTATGCTGATCTTGCCCCGGCCGTCCGGCGGGCGCCCCACCGAACCACAGCACGGTATCGTATTCTGTTGGTAGGACCAATGCAGGCATCCTGCGTCACGGTGCCGCGCACGAGAACGATTCCAAGGGTAGCCGGGGCGGACAGCGCTTTCTCGCCCGGTCACCGGGGCCTTCTGCGCTTTGGAGCTGTTTACAGGCCGTGCGTTCGGCAATCCGGCGAGGCTTCCCCGAACGAGCAGTGTCAAAAGTGGTTCACCCACTTGAAGATGTTGCCGCGCAAGGAGCCGCGCATCACCTGAATCTTCCGATCGGATCATTGCGATCGCGGCACGGGCGATCGCGGCAGAGGCTGGCAGGCATGCTCTTCGAATTCGAGCCTTCGGGCGTTAACGACACCTATCTGCGCATCACGCGCAACGTGGTTTCGTGCATCCTGGCACCGGCGGACGCCTGGAACGGGCTGGTCCGCCTCAACTATGTGGTCGCCGGCGCCATCGGCGGACGTGAACCCCACATCATCTTCCGCTCGCTCGACGTCGGCTGGGACGACGGGCGCTTCTACTGGAAGGGCAAGGCCACCCCCGTGGTGGTCTCCACCGCCATGGTGGACGTGCTGAACGAGCGCGGCCTGCTCAGCGACGACGAGGCGGAGCGTCTGGTCTTCGGCACCCCGGCGGGCATGGCGCACGCGGCCGGGTCGGACGAGGCGCTGATGCTGCGGGCGATGATCGCCGGGTGCAGCTTCTCGCCCATCTACGACACGCGGCCGGGCCTGTTCGACGGCACGCCGCCCAAGGTGACGGGTTTCGCGCTGAAGACGCTCAACGCCTCGGACGTTCACGTGTTGGAGGCGCGCAACGGAACGCCGGTGCTCACGCCCGAAGCCCGCGATGCGCTGAGGCAGGAACTGGGCTGAGCCGTCAGGCTTTACGCCAGCATCGCGCCGCCGGGGTCACCGATGCTGCCGCGCGCCTCGGCGATAGCACGGGTCAGCACGGAATCGTCCTTGATGTGCTGGGCGAGCAGCAGGATCAGCCGGCTGTCCACCAGCAGGCTCTGCTGCGCGTCGAGCCCGCGGTGCATCTCGACCAGCGCCTCGTAGAGTTCGTCGTGCGTCATGCGGCGGCTCCTTCCGCGGGGACCGGGGCGGCGGCGGCCTTCTGATCGGCGCCGAGTCCGCTCCCCAGGCCAGTAACGCGGTCGAGCGCCTCCAGCACCCGGCCGAGGTCGAAGCGGTGCCAGCGCGCGGCGAGGTGCTGGTCCGGCCGGATCAGATGCACCGAGCCGGGCCGGGCGCCGAAGCGTTGGCGGGCCAAGCCCTGCATATCCACCACCAGCGGCACGGCCGGCGCGAACGGCGTGCCGGAGGACGCGACGATCAGCTCGCGCAGGCCCGCGGGGTGGCTGCGCAGACGTTCCAGCGCGGCGCGGTCCGGCACGTCGCCGGGGCCATCGGCGAAGACCAACAGGGCGAACTGGTTGCCCAGCTTGTCGAGCAGCCACGCGTCCTTGCCATTGCGCTCCCACACCGGGGCGTCGGGGCAGTTCGCGCCGGGGCCGGCGCCGCCGACCCAGGGATCGGTGTCGGGCGTCTGGAGGCTCAGCCCGCCCAGCACGCACGGCGTGGACAGCCGGCCGGGGTTGACGAAGCGTCTGACATGGTCGTTGTCCCCGGCCAGCGACAGCACCGCGTTGCGCAACGCCTGCGCCCCCGGCCCCTTCGGCGTGATGAAGTCGGTGGCGTGGGTGGAGTGCAGGATGTTTTCGTCGGCGGCGCGGATACGCTCCTCGTCGTAGCTGTCGAGCAGGCTGTCCGGCGCCTTGCCGCGCAGGACGAGGGCCAGCTTCCAGACGAGGTTGTCGGCGTCCTGGACGCCGCCGTTGCCTCCGCGGGCGCCGAAGGGCGAGACCTGATGCGCGCTGTCGCCGACGAACAGCACCCGGCCGTGGCGGAACCGCTCCATCCGGCGGCACTGGAAGGTGTAGACGGACACCCACTCAAGATCGAATTTAGTCTTCTCGCCCAGCATGGCCTTCAGGCGGGGAATGACGCGTTCGGGCTTCTTTTCCTGCTCGGGATCGGCGCCCCAGCCCAGTTGCAGGTCGATGCGGAACACGTCGTCGGCTTGGCGGTGGAGAAGCGCGCTCTGGCCGGGGTGGAAGGGCGGGTCGAACCAGAACCAGCGCTCGGTCGGGAAGTCCGAAATCATGCGCACGTCGGCGATGAGGAAGCGGTCCTCGAACAGTTTGCCCTCGAAGCCGAGGCCGAGCATCTTGCGCGCCGGGCTCTTGGCCCCGTCGCAGGCCAGCACCCAGTCGGCCTCGACGCTGTAGCGTCCATCAGGGGTTTCCACCTCGACCGTCACGCCGCGGGCGTTGGGGGTCAGGCCGACGACGCGGCTGCGCCAGCGCATCTCGACGGATTTGAGCTGGCGGGCGCGCTCGAACAGGTACTCCTCGACGTAATATTGCTGGAGGTTGATGAAGGCCGGGTGCTTGTGGCCGGGCTCGGGCAGCAGGTCGAAGGAATAGATCTCGCGGTCCTGGTGGAAGACCTTGCCGACGCGCCACGTGATGCCCTTGGCGACCATGCGCTCGGCGGCGCCCAGGCGGTCGAAGATCTCCAGCGTGCGCTTGGCCCAGCAGATGGCGCGGCTGCCCGCCGACAGCGTGTCGTCGTCGTCGAGCAGCAGCACGGGGATGCCGTGCTGCCCGCAGTCGATGGCCGCCGCCAGTCCCACCGGCCCGCCACCGATCACCACCACCGGCCGCCGCGGGCCGGGAGCGCGCAGTTCGGGCGGCGGCGCGTAGGGCAGTTTGATCTTGTGCTGGTGCATGGATGGTCCCTTCCCCACCGCTTCTTTTTATCGCGGACTTTGTTGGTAACTCACGACGGACTGGTCGATGGCACCGAAGATGCTTTGGCCGGTCGCGTCCTTCATCTCGATGCGCACGCGGTCGCCGAAACGCAGGAAGGGGGTCGCAGGCTTGCCGTTCAGGATCGTCTCCACCGTCCGCACCTCGGCGAGGCAGGAGTAGCCGACGCCGCCCTGGTCGATGGGCTTGCCCGGCCCGCCGTTCAGCTTGTTGGACACCGTGCCGGAACCGACGATGGTGCCCGCCCCCAAATGCCGGGTCGCCGCGGCGTGGGCGATCAGGCGGGCGAAGTCGAAAGTCATGTCGGTGCCCGCGTCAGGATGCCCGAACGCCTTGCCGTTGATCCAGGACAGCAGCGGCAAATGCACTTTGCCGCCCCGCCACGCCGCGCCCAACTCGTCCGGCGTGACCGCCACGGGGGAGAAGCTCGACGCCGGCTTGGAGTGGAAGAAGCCGAAGCCCTTCGCCAGCTCCGCCGGGATCAGGGCGCGCAGGGACACGTCGTTCACCAGCATGAGGAGTTTGATGTGCGCCCCCGCATCCTCCGGCGTCACCGCCATCGGCACGTCGTCGGTGACCACGGCGATTTCCGCCTCCAGGTCGATGCCGTGGTCTTCCGAGAGCGCCTCGATGAGGTCGCACGGGCCGATGAAGCGGTCGGACCCGCCTTGGTACATCAGCGGATCCGTCCAGAAGCTCGGCGGCATCTCGGCGCCGCGCGCCTTGCGCACCAGTTCCACGTGGTTGACGTAGGCCGAGCCGTCGCACCACTGGTACGCCCGCGGCAGAGGCGCCGCGCACTGCGTCGGATCGAAGGCGATGGCGCCCTCGGCGTGCCCGCCTTCCAGGCGCTCGGCGATGATGCGCAGGGCCGGTTCGGTCTCGGACCAGCGGTCGAGGGCGGATTGCAGGGTCTCGGCGATCTCCGGCACGGCCATGGCGCGGGTCAGGTCGCGGGACACGACGATCAGGGTGCCGTCGCGCCCGCCGGCCTTCAGGGATGCGAGCTTCATGGCCTCACTCCGCCGCCTTGGGTGGGGCGGGCGCCTTCCAGCTGTCCACGTAGCCGGCGAACTCGACGCTCGCCGCCGCCTCGCCGACCTCCAGCGCGTCGCGGGAGTCGAGCATCACCGCGTACTCGTCGGTGGCCGGCTTCTTCGGCGTGAAGGCGTTGGTCAGCGCCTTGGGGTGTGGCCCATGAGTAAAGCCGCAGGGGTGGAAGGTCACCATGCCGGGATGGATGTTGTCGCGCGAGAAGAAGTCGCCGGCGTGGTAGAACAGCACTTCGTCGAAGTCGTCGTTGTTGTGGTAGAACGGCACCTTCAGCGCCCCCGGATCGCTCTCGAACGGGCGCGGGGCGAAGGTGCAGACCACAAAGCGGTCCGCCACCCACGTCGTGTGGGCGCTGGGCGGCAGATGGTAGCGGTGGCTCATCACGGGCCGGATGTCCGCGACATTCAAGCGAACCGCGCTGAGGTCACCCTTCCAGCCCACGGCGTCCAGCGGGTTGAACGGGTAGGTCACGGTGGTCAGCGCGTTGCGGCGCTTGATGCGCACCTGCCACTCGCGTTCGCCCTGCTGCGCCTTGAAGGCATCGTCGAGCTGCGGCACGTCGAGCACCGCCGGATCGAAGATCGCGTGCGGGCCGAGCATCCCCTTGTCCGGCAACCGGTAGGTGGAGTTGGTCGCCTCGATCAGCAGCGCCGTCACCGGCTCCGCGCACTTGATCCGCCACATGGTCGAGCGCGGCAGCACGATGTAGTCGCCGGAGCGGAACGGCAGGTGGCCATAGTCGCAGAACAGGTCGCCGCGCCCGGTGTGGACGAAGATCAGCTCATCGCCATCGGCGTTGCGCGCGAGATGGTCCATGCGCTCGGGCGCCCGCCACAGGCGTATGCGGACGTTCGCGTTGTGCAGGATGGCCCCGGCGTCCCACGGGCTGGGCTGCTCGCCCTCCAGCTTGGTCAGGTCGAAGGCGCGCGGCTTCAGCGGGCCGTCCCAGCGGGTCCAGCCGGTCGGCGGGTGGCGGTGGTACATGTGGGTGGCCGGACCGAAGAAGCCTTCCTTGCCCAGCTCGCGCTCGTACGTGCCGGCGGGCAGGTCGGCGTGCGCCTGACGCGACGCGCTGCCCTCGACGCGCGGGACGTTGATGTAGCTCTTCACGGGTACCCTCCCCTGCCCCATCCCGGTGGGGCTTGACGCTGCATGCATCGTTAGTAGGATTGTTTTAAACAGGACAATTCGCAAGACCTCCATTGCGCTTCTCCGCCCGTGGCGCCACGCTGTTCCCAACCATGTCGTCGCTGCCGTCCCTGATGCGGGGTGCCCCATGAAGCTTTACGGCTATTTCCGTTCGTCCGCCGCGTACCGCGTGCGCATCGCCCTGAATCTCAAGGGCCTTGCCGCCGAGCACATCCCCGTCCATCTGCGCAAGGGCGAGCAGAAGGCGGGACCCTTCGCTGCGCTCAACCCGCAGAAGTTCGTCCCGGCCCTGGAGACCGACGACGGCGCGCTGCTCACCCAGTCGCTGGCGATCATCGAGTATCTGGACGAGGTGCACCCGCACCCCGCCCTGCTGCCGGCGGACCCGCTCGACCGGGCGCGGGTGCGGGCGCTGGCACTGGTGGTCGCCTGCGACATCCACCCGCTGAACAATCTGCGGGTGCTGAAGCACCTGAACCGCGCGCTCGGCCTGGACGAAGAGGCGCGCAACACATGGTCCCGGCACTGGATCGCCGAGGGCTTCACGGCGCTGGAGGCCATGCTGGCGAACGATCCGCGCACCGGGCGCTTCTGCCACGGCGACCAGCCGACGCTGGCCGACGTCCTCCTGGTGCCGCAGGTGGCGAACGCCGAGCGCGTGGACTGCGACCTGACGCCCTACCCGACCATCGTGCGCATTGCCACGGCGGCGCGCGCCCTGCCCGCGTTCGCCGACGCGGCGCCAGAAAAACAGCCGGACGCGGAGTGATCGACCCGTCCGGGGGAGGATGGATGGGGGCAACGGCTTTCCCGAGAAGCCGTCGCCCCCCTCCCCACGTCGTGGATCCCCTCCCTCACCCCACCGGAGGCGGGGGAGAGCCCTTGAACACCCACCGCTTCAGAAACGCATCTTCCGGCGGCGTCTCCACCGGCCGTCTCGCCGTCATCAGCACTTGCAGCACCGCGGTGTGCAGTTCGGTGCAGGGACCGAGATCCAGCCGGGCGTCCGGCGTCGCCAGCAGCCAGTCGCTGAGCGGCAACGCCTCCTCCACGCTGCACGCCCCCTCAAACCGCGCCACCGCGCCGTCGAAGCGGATCGGCATCACAGCAACTCCCTGAGGTTGATGACCGGCAGCAAACGCCCGTCCGCCAGTTCCGCCGTGCCGCTGTAGCCGCGCAACGTGGCAAGCACCCCCGACAGCGGCTTCAGCACCGCGTCCAGCCGCTCGCGGATGCCGTCCACCACGAGGCCGACCGGCTCGCGGTCCAGGCGCAGCACCAGCACGGTCGCCACCGCGTCCCCGCCCTCGCCGTCCGGCAAGGCCAGCAGCCGGCGCAGGCGGAACACCGGGATCAGCTGGCCGCGCAGCACGATGCTCTCCGCGTGCTTGACCTGGCGGATGTCCGGTGCCGGCACCTTGGCGACCTCGGCCACCATGGATGTCGGGATGCCGAACAGGCCGTCGGCGGCCTCCACCACCATGACCGGGGTAATGACCATGGTCAGCGGCAGGATCAGCCGCACCCGCGAGCCGCGGCCGAGGTCCGACGCGATCTCGATCCGCCCGCCGGCCAGTTCCACCGCGGTGCGCACCGCGTCCATGCCGACGCCGCGGCCGGAGATTTCGGACACCGCCTTCGCGGTGCTGACGCCCGGCAGGAAGATCAGCGGCAGCGCCTCGGCATCCGACAGCGCCTCCGCCCGCGCGACGTCCAGCACGCCGTTCTCCACCGCCTTGCGGCGCAGCGCAGCGGCGTCGATGCCGCCGCCGTCGTCGGAGATCTCGACGACGATGCGGTCCTTGTCCTGGCGGGCATCGATGCGGATGGTGCCGGCCTCCGGCTTGCCGGCCGCGGTGCGCCGCTCGGGCGGCTCGATGCCGTGATCCACAGCGTTGCGCACGAGGTGAATCAGCGGCTCGCCCAACACGTCGAGCACGTCCTTGTCGGCTTCGGTGCGCTCGCCGCTGACTTGGAGTTCGATCCGCTTGCCAAGCCGCTGGCCGAGGTCGCGCACCAAGCGCGGCAGCGGTTGCAGCACGGTCGCCAGCGGCAGCATGCGCAGCCGCAGTACGGCGTCCTGCAATTCGGCCGACAGGCCGTCGATGGTGTCGGCGACCTCGCGCAGCGTGCGGGCCAGCCCGCGACCGCTCTCCGCCTGGCGGACCAGCGGCGGCAGACGGTTCTTCGCCACCGCCAGCTCGCCCACCAGCGCCAGCAGCCGGTCCACCCGCTCCGGTTCAACGCGCAGCGCGCGGCGGGCGGCGCGCGGTTCGGCCAGCTTGGCCTCCACCGCCTCGGCCGCCACGGCGGCCAGCAGCGTGGCAAGGTGGTTGGCCAGCGGCCCCGGCCGCCCCACCGCCTGCGCCGACGCCGCGGCGGCCTGCACCGCCGCCACTTCGCCCTCGCGCCCCAGCGCCGTCAGCACGTTCCCCGCCGTGCGCGCCACCGAGGCGAGGCGCCCGTCCAGCTCGGCCGGCGTGGCCTCCAGCGCCAGAATGCGGCGCTGTTCGCCGAGGATCGCCTCGGCCATCGTCGCGGCGCTGTGAACGGGAGCCACGGCCGGGGCCGACGTCGGCGGCGCGCCAGCCAAATCGGCCGGCACCGGGGCGATGCGGACCTGATCGGGCGCGGTGCGGAACACCGGCGCCACGTCGCCGACCGGAGCGGCGCTGACCGCGCGGAAGCGCAGCAGACAGCGGTAGGGGTCGAGCGCCGCCAACTCCGGCAGCGGCGCTACCGACTCGACGCGCAGCAGCACGAGGCGCGGGATGCGCCGGCACAGCGCCAGCGGGTCGTCGCCGTTGAAGAAGCACTCGGGGTCCGGGTCGTAGGCGACGGCGGTCAGCGCCGGGCCGGCGGTGCGCAGCGCCTCGCGCTCCTCGTGGGACAGATCCTTCAGCCATGCGAAGGCGTCGGGCAGGACCGCCGCGTCCGGCCCGGCTTCGGGCGCGGCGCGCAGGCTTTCCTCCAGCCGGCGGGCCTGCTCGCCTGCGTCGGCGGGCAGGTCGCGGTGCGCCTCGATGTGGTCCACCCAGCGCGCGCTCTGGTCGGCCGCAGCGAACAGCCGGTCGATGAGGTCCGGCGTCACCGCCACGTCACCGGAGCGCACCGCCGCCAGCAGATCCTCCGCCGCGTGCACGAGGTGGGTGAAGGCCGGCCAGTCGAACAGCGCGGTGGCGCCCTTCATCGTGTGGAAGGCGCGGAACAGCTCGTTGATCGTCGCCTTATCGTCGAGGTTGCGCTCCAGCCGCAGCAACCCGGCGCCGACCGTGTCCAGCAGCTCGCGCGATTCGATGAGGAACTGGTCGAACAGCTCGCTCATGACGCCGTCTCCGCCACCGGCCGTCCTGTCATCAGCCGCGCTGCCAGGGTCAGCGCGGCGGGGCGGGCCGGCTTCACCAGATACCAGTTGGCGCCGGCCGTCAGCGCCTTCAGGCGGTCGGCCTCCTTCGCCTCGGTGCTGACCATCAGCGCCGGGATGGCGCGCAGGCTCTCCTCGCGGCGCACGGCGCGCAGCATGGTGTAGCCATCCATCTTCGGCATGTTGACATCGACCACCAGCAGGTCCGGCGGGTTGCTCAGCGCGCGTTCCAGCCCCTCGATGCCGTTGACCGCTTCCTCGACCGCAAAGCCGTCGGCCTCCAGCACCTGGCGGGTATAGGCGCGCATGGTCACCGCGTCGTCCACCACCAGGACCCGGCGGGTCGCCTCGCTCTTGCTGCCCTCGCTCATTGGTCTTCTCCGCCGGGCTTTTGGCCCGGCTTTTGGTAGATGATCGCCTCCGGGAACCGGCGCGGCACGTACAGCGACGACATGCGGCTCATGCTCTCCGAGTGGCCGAGGAAGACGAACCCGCCCGGAGCAAGCGCGTCGTAAAACCCCGCCGCGACCTCCCGCCGCCCGAGATCGTCGAAGTATATCAGCATGTTCCGGCAGAAGATGACATCCAGATCATGGAACCGGCGCACCTGATCGGGGTCCATCAGGTTGATGTGCGAGAAGTCGATGGAGTAGCGCAGATCCTCGATGATCCGCCAGCGGCCGGGCGCCGCCAACGTGAAGTACTTGGAGACGAGGTCCGGCGGCAGGAATTGCAGCGAGCGCTCATCGTAGATGCCCTCGCGGGCGCGGGCCAGCGCGCGGCTGTCGATGTCGGAGGCGTGCAGCTCGATCTCGAAATCGTCCACCCGCTTCCAGAACTCCAGCAGCATGATGGCCAGCGAGTACGGCTCCTCGCCGGTCGAGCAGCCGGCCGACCAGACGCGGATACGGTCGCCCGGCTTGCGGGTGCGCACCACCTCGTCCAACACCGAGTTCACCAAGCAGTCGAACTGGTATTTCTCGCGGAAGAAGTAGGTCTCGTTGACCGTCATCAGGTTGACGAGAAGCTGCAATTCCTCGCCCGACGCCTGGAAGCGCAGCAGGTCCAGATAGTCGCGGAAGCCCCGCGCGCCAACCGCCGCGATGCGCTCCATCACGCGGCGCTCGACGTAATAGCGTTTGTTCTCACCGAACGACAGGCCGGTGCGCTCGCGCAGGAACTCGCAAAACGCCCCGTACTCTTCCGGCGAGGCGCCGGAGAGCTGTTTCGCATCCTTGACGTCGCGCGGGGTCAAACGCGTCAGCCCTGGGCGAAGCGGCGGTGCGCCGCCTCGACCGAGAAGGCGACGACGGGGTCGTCCGGGAAGCGCTCCTTCAACCGGTCGAGCGCCGGCAGCGCGTCCGGCCGCCCGGCCTCCACCACCCCCTCCACTGCGGCGAGGCAGACGTTGACGTGCGGCTCGCGCTCCAGCACCGCGGTCAGGCGGGCGATGCGCTCGGGGTGTGGCAGCTTGGCGACGAGTTGCACCGTGAAGATGCGCACGTCCGAATCCTCGTGCGCCAGCAGCGCGTCCATGTGCGGCATGACGAGGTCGGCCGGCATCTGCTGCACCGTCTCGATGACGGCGTTGCGCAGGCCGGCGTCCTCGCTCTCCAGGAAGGGCAACAGGCCGGACACCGCCTCCGGGGCACCGCCGCGCACCAGCGCCGTGAGGATCGCTTCGCGCACGCTCAAATCATCCTCGTGCGCCAGCCGGGCACAGAGCATCGCCGCGGCGCTTGGCCGCGACGACAGCTGGTGCGCCGCCCGCCGCCGGTCGGCCGGGTCGGCGCTGTCGATCAGCACCAGCGGATCGCCGGACGACGGCGCGTCCGCGGCCGGGTCCTTCTTGGCCTTAATCAGTCCCATGCATCGCTCCCTATCGGCTTTTGCCGATTCCTTCTGTTTCCTTCATCCCGCCCCGCCGGGCGGACCCAGCGGATGAGTTGCGTTGCGATCTGTTCGGCCGGCAGCACGGCGTCGGCACCCTGGCGGCGGATCAGCTCGGCGGGCATGCCGAAGACCACGGCGCTCGCCTCCGATTCCGCGATGGTGCGACCGCCGCGCCCGTGCATCTCGGCCATGGCGGCTGCGCCGTCCACGCCCATGCCGGTCAGCAGCACGCCGACCAGCCGGCCGGCCTCCACGTGCTGCGACGCGCTTTCCACCAGCCGATCCACGTTCGGGTGCCAGGGGCGCGCCTCGTCCGGCGGCACCGGCATAACCATCAGTGCGCCGCCGCGCCGGCTCAGCACCACGTCGGCGCCGCCGCGGGCGATGTAGACGGTGCCGGGCTCCAGCGCCATGGCCTGCGCCGCCTCGACGACGGTCAACGGGCAGATGTCGTTCAGCCGGTGCGCCAGCGTGGCGGTGAAGGTCGGCGGCATGTGCTGCGCCACCACCACCGGCCAGGGGAATCCCTGCGGCAGGTTCGGCAGGATCTCTTCCAGCGTGCTTGGGCCGCCGGTCGAGACGCCGATCAGCACCACGCCGGGGCCGGATGCGTCGGACGCCGCGGCCCCCGGCGCCTCCAGCGGTTCGGGCAGCACCGCGTCGCCGATGATGCTGGCGCGTGTGCGCTCCAGGCGTTTGCGCAGGCCGTGTGCGCGGCGCAGCTTGGCGCCCGCCGCCCCGCGGACGATGCGCACCAGTTCGTCGGACATGCGGCGCAGGCCGACACCGCCGACGCCCACCTTGTGCACGACATCCACGGCGCCCAGGCGCAGCGCCTCCATGCTGGCCTCGGCCCCGGCCTCGGTCAGCGCCGAGATCATCACCACCGGCCGCGGGTTCTCGGCCATGATGCGCTTGAGGCAGGCGATCCCGTCCATCTCCGGCATGGTGATGTCCAGCGTCACCACGTCGGGCTGGAAGGATGCCAGCAACTCCAGCGCCTCGGCACCGTTGCGCGCCGTTTCCACGGCGAGCCCGGCGCCCGTCAGGATGTCGGAGAGCTGGCGGCGCATCAGCGCCGAATCGTCCACAACGAGCACTTTCATGGAGGACGCCTCAGGCGGCTTCGAGCAGTGCCGCGAGCTGCTCCATATCGAACAGGGCTTCGACCTCCAGCAGCAGCACCATGCGCTTGTCGAGGTGGGCGACACGGCCGATGAGCTGGCGCTGCGCCTCCGACACGGTGGGCGCCGGCTCGATGGAGGATGGGGGGATGCGCAGAACGCCACTGGTAGCGTCGACGACCAGACCGGCGCGGAACTCGCGCACGGCCAGCACGACGACACGCTGACGGTCGTCGCGCGCGACCGCGCCCAAACGCAGGATGCGGCGCAGATCCACCACCGGCAGCGCGCTGCCGCGCAGGTTCACCAGCCCGACGACGAACTCCGGCGCCTTGGGGAGCGGCGACAGCTTTTCCGGCCGTCGCTGGATCTCCTGAACGGTGGAGACCGGCAGGCCGTACTCCGCCTCGCCCAGGCGGAAGACGACGAACAGCTCGTCGGCGCCGCCCGCGGTCTGCTCCGCGCCCTGCCCGGCCATGGAAGCCTCCCCGTTGTGATGGCCGGGCGCCGCCGCCGCCTCGGCCGCGTGCGCCAGCATGCGCCCGGCCGACAGCACCGACACCAGCCGCTTGCCCTCGTCCAGGCGGACGATGGACTGGATGTCCTCGAACTCGGCCTCGCGCGCCAGGATGGCGGGAACCGGGGCGACCAGCGCCGGATCGACGCGCAGGATCTCGCGCACGCCGTCCACCGCCAACCCGACCTGCGCACCGTCGCCCAGGCGCACGACCACCACCCGGCCGCCGTCCACGGGATCGCCGCCGAGGCCGAACAGTTCGCGCAGACCGACCAGCGGCAGCAGTCCGTCGGCCACCGCCATGACGCCCAGCAGGTGGGCGCGCGCCTTAGGCATGCGCGATACGCGGTCGGGCAAGGGCACGATGCGCTCGACGTTGGCGATGGGCAGCGCGAACTCCTGTCCGGCGACGGCGAACGACACCAGCCCCACGGTGGGCGCCTGCGCCGCAACCGCCACGGCGGCCGTCGCGTCAGGCCCTGCCGCCGGTCCCTCGGCGGGTTTCACCAGCTCGGCGAACTGCCGCTCGATCAGCGGCCCGGCGTCAAGGATGGCGGCGGCATCGCCCTTGGGGTCGCGGATCACGCCGGCTATCAGCGCCGCATCCACCCCGGTCCCATCGGCGTCGCGGTCGATGCGCCCGCCCTCGACGGTGAGAATGCCCTCGACGCGGTCCACGGCCAGGCCGACCGGCTGGCCGCGATGGTTGACCACCACCACGCGGGCGGCGGCGTCCGGCGCGATTGCCGGAAGGCCCAGGATGCTGCGCAGCGCGATCACCGGCAGGACCGCGCCGTGCCGCCGGGCCAAGCCCTCCAGGCTCGGCGGGCTCAGGGGGATGCGGACGATGTCGGGGCGACGGACGATCTCCATCACATCGACCAGCGGCAACGCCAGCGCCGCCTCGCCGACGCGCAGCGTGACGAAGCGGGTTGCGGCCCCACCGTCCGCGCCGTCCACCGGGGCAGCCCCTGCCTTCCTGCGCGGAGCGCGGGGCGCCATCACGCAGCGCCCTGCAACTCGTCGGCCATCATGGCGATCTCCTCGATGGCGGCGGCCAGTTCCTCAGCGCCCTTGGCCTGCTCGCGCGCGGCCTTGGCAGCTTCGCCGGCGGCCATGTTGGCCTCGGAGGCGCCGGTGGCGATCTGCTCGACGCCGCGCTGCGTCTCCTGCACGGCACCCATCATCTCCTCGGCGCTGGACAGGATCTCGCGGCTGCCTTCGACGATGACGCCCAGCTCGTCGGTCGCGGTGACGAGGTTGGCGGCGAATTCCTTGTGGCGGGCGGCCTCGGCCAGGGAGGCGGCGGCGATCTCTTCGACGTCGCGGCGCACGCGCGCCACTTGGTCCTGGATGCCCCGGACCAGATCCTTCACCCTGTCGGCGTTGTCGGAGGCGTCCTGCGCCAGGTTGCGGATATCCGAAGCCACGACGTTAAAGCCGCGCCCGAACTCCCCGGCGCGCGCCGCCTCGACCGAGCCGGTGACCGCCAGCATGCTGGTCTGGATGCCGATGACGGTGATGGCGTCGACGATCTTGTCGATGCGCCGCGCCGCCAGTTCCAGATCGCCGATCTGCGCGGCGCTCTCGCGGCCGGCCTCAACGGTCTGGGTGACGCCGGCCGCCAGCTTGGTCACCGACTCCCGCATCTCACCCATCAGTGCGGCCATGGAGCGGCTGCGCTCCAGCGCGTCGGTGGCGCGGCTGACGCCCAGCTTGGCGCCCGCCTCGATCTCGGCGATGGCGGAGGAGGACTGCTGCGTCGCCGCCGACTGCGACTCCGCAGCGCGGGAGATCTGGGAGATGGCAATGGTGATCTGCGCGGCGGCGCGGTTGATCTCCTCGATGGCGGCGGACAGTTCCTCGGCGGCGGACGCCACCTCCTCGGCGCTGCGGCGCACGTCGGTGCTGCCGGTCAGCTCGTCGGCGATCTCCGACAGCTGGGACGCGGCGGTCTCGCTTTGGTTCAGCGCCTCGGCCTGCTGGCCGACGGTCTTCAGCGCCTCGTCGGCGGCGGCCGACTGTTCCTCGGCGGCGGCGGCGATGGTCTCGGCGCCGCGTTGCGCCTCGCGGACGGCCTGTTCGGCCTCGATGGCGGCCTTGACGGTTTCCTGGCTGCCGCGCAACACCGCGGCCATGTCCGTGCGCACGCGCTCAAGCTGCCCGGCCACCTGCCGGCCGCGCTCCACCTCGGCCTTGGCGGCGTTGGCGGAACCGACGATCCCCTCGGCGATGGAGCCCACCGCCTGCTGGATCTGCGCCACCAGCGACTGGATGTCGCGCGTGCAGCGCTCCGAGCGCTCGGCCAGCGCCTGCACCTCGTCGGCAACCACCGCGAAGCCCCGGCCGGCGTCGCCGGCCCGCGCCGCCTCGATGGCGGCGTTCAGCGCCAGAAGGTTGGTCTGGTCGGCGATGCGCGCCACGCCCTGGACGATGTCGCCGATCTCCAGGGCCTGACGCTCCAGCTGCCCGACCAGAACCACGGCGCCTTCCTGCCGCTCCCCGGCGCGGACGATGGCGTTCAGCGAGGCGAGGATGCGCGTGCTGAGGCCACCGATCAGCGTGTCCAAAGCCTCGATCTTGACGATGGAGGTCTCGGCGTTGGCGCGGGCGCGGGTGACCTGCTCGGCCGAACGGTTGATGGCGCGCTGCGACTGCTGGGTGGCGGAGGCCGCCTCCTCGGCACTGGCCGAGACCTGCCCCATGGACTTGCGCAGCTGCTCCGCCGCCGCCGCCGCCTGGGCGACGCCGCCGGCCAGCTGGGCGGACGCCGCGGCGATGCCTTCGGCCGCCTTGCGCCGCCGGGAGGTGGCGCGCACGCGGCGCTTCTGCGCCTCGCCCGCGGCGTCGGCGGCAACGTCCTCGATGACCGGGGGCGCCTTGACCGCTGCGGGAACGGCGCCGGGCTTGGCGATCTGCGTCTTCTTCACAAGAGCCATGGAACGATGGTCCTCAGTGTCCGGCGTTCGGCCGGTAATCTTGTTGCCAGGGATCTTGTGCGGGCGGGGGCGCCGCGCGTCAGGACGGTGCGCTGGGCCGGCGCGGCAGCAGCGTGGAGGCGAGAAACCGCGCCACCTGCTCCTCGTCCACCGGCTTCGGCAGGAAGGCGGCGTGCAACTCGCGGATGCCGACGACCACCGAATCCTGGGCGTTCGCGGTGACCATGGCGATGTGAACGTCGGGCAGGCGGCGGCGCAACTCTGCGGCGACGTCCAGGCCGTTCATGCCCGGCATGTTGTAGTCTATTATGGCGATCTGGATAGAACTTTCGGCCAGTTCCTTGAAAAGCTCATCGCCACTTCCCGCCTCCCTGACCGTCCAATCGGGACGATGGCGCAGAACAATTCCACGCAAATGCATACGGGACAGCTTGCTGTCATCGACTATTATTACCGTTCTGCTCACAGGAGCACTCCAATGGACCCACGTGACGGAGGATTGCCTCACGGAAGAACTATAGCCCGCAAGAAAGTCGGGAAACCAGTATTCCGCAACCAAGCGGCGCAACTCTCAACGATATGGGGGCGCCGACGCGGTTCCGCCACCGGATTGTAACCTGCACCGATGGGCATGCGCCCCCGGTGCGCGGCGCCTTCCGCCCGACTCGGGCGGCTTTGCCGAGGCCGCCGGGTTGCGTTAGGCTGGTGGCCGCAGGACGGAGAGACCGCATGCTCGCCACCACGCTCGGCCACACCCGCCACAGCTTCGCCGACCTCAAGGCGGTGCTGGCCGCCGCCAGCCCGCACCGTTCGGGCGACGCGCTGGCCGGACTGGCGGCGGAAAGCGACGAGCGGCGCGTCGCCGGCCGCCGGGTGCTCGCCGACCTGCCGCTGACGGCGATTCTGGAGGAGCCGGCCGTTCCCTATGAGAAGGATGCGGTGACGCGCCTGATCCTTGATAGCTACGACGCGGCGGCCTTTGCCCCGGTGGCGTCGATGACGGTCGGGCAGTTCCGCGACTGGCTGCTGTCGGACGCCGCGGATGGGGCGGCGCTGGCCGATCTGGCGCCGGGGCTGACGCCGGAGATGGCGGCGGCGGTCTGCAAGCTCATGCGCAACCAGGATCTGATCGCGGTGGCGCGCAAGATCCGCGTGGTGACGGCGTTCCGCAACAGTCTGGGCCTGCCCGGCCGGCTGTCGGTGCGCGTCCAGCCCAACCACCCTACCGACGACCCGCAGGGCGTGGCCGCCGCCATCCTCGACGGGCTGCTGATGGGCTGCGGCGACGCGGTGATAGGCATCAACCCCGCGACCGACAGCATCCCCGGCTGCATGGCGCTGCTGGAACTGGTGGACGGCATCCGCCAGCGCTACGCCATCCCGACGCAGAGCTGCGTGCTGACGCACGTCACCAACACCATATCCGCCATCGAGCGCGGCGCGCCGGTGGACCTCGTCTTCCAGTCCATCGCCGGGACCGAGGCGGCCAACCATGCTTTCGGCATCGACCTCGCCATCCTGAAGGAGGGCCGCGAGGCGGCGCTGTCGCTGAAGCGCGGCACGGTGGGCGACAACGTCATGTATTTCGAGACCGGCCAGGGCTCGGCGCTGTCCGCGGACGCGCACCATGGGGTGGACCAGCAGACGCTGGAGGCGCGGGCCTACGCGGTGGCGCGGGCGTTCCAGCCACTGCTGGTCAACAGCGTGGTCGGCTTCATCGGGCCGGAATACCTGTACGACGGCAAGCAGATCGCCCGCGCCGGACTGGAAGACCACTTCTGCGGCAAGCTGCTCGGCCTGCCGATGGGGGTGGACGTCTGCTACACCAACCACGCCGAGGCCGACCAGGACGACATGGACAGCCTGCTCACGCTGCTGGGCGTGGCCGGGGTCAACTTCATCATGGGCGTGCCGGGGGCGGACGACGTGATGCTGAACTATCAGAGCACGTCGTACCACGACGCGCTGTACCTGCGCTCGGCGTTGGGTCTGCGCCCGGCACCGGAGTTCGAAGCCTGGCTGGACGGCATGGGGATGCTGAGCGAAGACGGCCGCATCAAGGACTTGCCGCCGGCCAGCCCGGCGCTGCTTCGCCTCCTCGGCGGAGAAGCGGCATGAGCGATCCCTGGACAGCGCTGCGGCGGACGACGCGGGCGCGCATCGGGCTGGGGCGCTGCGGCGACGGGTTGCCGACGGCCGCGCTGCTGGATTTCCAGCTGGCGCACGCGAGGGCAAGGGACGCCGTGCACACGCCCTTCGATGCCGCGGGAATGGCTGCGGCTCTGGATGGCATGGAGGTGGTGACGGTGCGCAGTCAGGCCACGGACCGCGCCACCTACCTGCAACGCCCCGACCTCGGGCGACGGCTCGACCCGACGACGGTTTTGGTTCCGGGGGAGTACGACGCGGTGTTCGTCATCGCCGACGGGCTGTCGGCCACGGGGGTGCACGCGCACGCCGTGCCGACGCTGAAGGCCGTGCTGGCCCGGCTGTCCGGCTGGCGGATCGCCCCGGTGGTGCTGGCCGGGCAGGCGCGCGTGGCGCTCGGCGACGATGTCGGCGCGCGGTTGGGTGCGGCGATGGTGGCCATGCTCATCGGCGAACGGCCAGGGTTGAGTGCGGCCGACAGCCTCGGCGTCTATCTGACCTGGGACCCGAAGCCGGGCCGCACGGATGCCGAGCGCAACTGCCTCTCCAACATCCACCCGCCGGACGGACTGGGCTATGAAGCCGCGGCAGACCGGCTGGCGTGGCTGATGACGGAGGCGCGAGCCCGGAAGCTGACGGGGGTCGGGCTGAAGGACGAGGGGCTGAAGTACGTCACACCTCCTTCAGCACCCCCCGCGTGATCTGGTCGCGTTCGATGCTCTCGAACAGGGCGCGGAAGTTGCCTTCGCCGAAGCCCTCGTCGCCCTTACGCTGGATGACCTCGAAGAAGATCGGGCCGATCACCGTCTTGGTGAAGATCTGCAACAGCAGGCCCCCACCCGGCGAACCATCGATCAGCAACCCGTCCGCCTTCAGCCGCGCAACGTCCTCGCCATGGCCGGGCAGGCGTTCGGCCAGCATCTCGTAATAGGTGTCGGGCGGCGGCGGCATGAATTCATTGGCCTGCGCGCGCATCTTCTCCACCGTGGCGTAGGCGTCGCCGGTGCTGAGCGCCACATGCTGGATGCCCTCGCCGTTGTAGGCGTCCAGGTACTCCTCGATCTGGTCCTTGCCGCCGTGGCCGGCGGATTCGTTGATCGGGATGCGGATCTTGCCGCACGGGCTGGTCATCGCCTTCGACTTGAGACCGGACAGCTTGCCTTCGATGTCGAAGTAGCGGATCTCCCGGAAATTGAAGAGCTTGGTGTAGAAATCGGCCCACTCGTCCATGCGGCCCTTGTGAACGTTGTGCGTCAGGTGGTCGATGGAGAGCAGCCCGACGCCCGGCGGTTCCAGCGGCTCATCCTCGGCGAACTCGAAGTCCACGTCGTAGATGCTGCGGTCGCCGTAACGGTCCACCAAATAGATCAGGCTGCCGCCAATGCCCTGGATGACGGGAATGTTCAGTTCCATCGGACCGGCGGTGCTCGGCCCCGGCCGGGCGCCCAGCGACAAGGCGCGCTTGTAGGCGTGCGCCGCATCGGCCACCCGGAAGGCGATGGCGCAGACGCTGGGGCCGTGCACTTTCGCAAACGCCTGCGCGAAGCTGTCCGGCTCGGCGTTGACGATGAAGTTGATGCCGTTCTGCCGCCACAGCGTGACATTCTTCGAACGGTGCCGCGCCACCGGGCGGAAGCCCATCCTCTCGAACAGGCCGGTGAACTGGCCGGGGTCGGGGGCGGTGTACTCGATGAACTCGAACCCGTCGGTGCCCATCGGGTTGATGTCGGAGATCATCTCCGCCATCCGTCGCGTGCTCATGCGTGTCTCTCCCTGGGATGCCCTATCGATTATCTGGGGCGCGGCCGGCCGCGCGGCAAACAGGGGACCGTCCATTGGTCGATAGTATGAGCCCTCCATGCCCCTGTACGCCTTGCGGCGCTTTGGTTGCGCGTATAGGCTTTCCGCCACAAACATCGATAAAGGGCAGCCGTCCGGCCAGCCCGTGACAAGGCGCGCCGGAAAAGAGACTGCCCACTAGGGTTACTGGTCTCACCGTCCGAGGAGTGCGCCGATGCAGCGTTCGCTGAACATCGACCCCGGTAAATGCACCGGGTGTCGGCAATGCGAGATGGCCTGTTCTTATGAGAACGAAGGCGTCTTCAACCCCTCCAAGTCGCGCATCCGCGTCTTTACCTTCGACGCCGAAGCGCGCTTCGTCCCCTACACCTGCACGCAGTGCGCCGAGGCGTGGTGCATGCAGTCCTGCCCGGTGGACGCCATCAAGGTCAACTTGGCTACCGGCGCCAAAGAGGTCCACAACGAGCTGTGCGTGGGCTGCAAGGTCTGCACGATCTCCTGCCCCTTCGGCACCATCAATTACAACGCCACTTCCGGCAAGGTGATGAAGTGCGACCTGTGCGGGGGTGATCCCGCCTGCGCCAAGGCCTGCCCGACGCAGGCCATCACCTTCGTGGACGCGGAATGGACCGGGCTCGACAAGATGCGCGCCTGGGCCTCCAAGACCACGTCCGCCACGGCGAATTGAGGGAGCCCGACGATGGGATGGACTGGTAAGATCCTGCGCGTCAACCTGACCGCCGGCACGACCAAGAGCGAACCGCTGAACATGGAGTGGGCCCAGAAGTACCTGGGCTCCCGTGGTCTCGGCACGAAGTATCTGGTGGAAGAGATCGACCCGAAGGTCGATCCGCTGTCGCCGGACAACAAGCTGATCTACGCCACCGGGCCGCTGACCGGCACCATGGCGTCGACCGGCGGCCGCTACACCGTCATCACCAAGGGTGCGCTAACCGGCGCCATCGCCTGCTCGAACTCCGGCGGCTTCTTCGGCAACGAGATGAAGAACGCCGGCTGGGACATGATCATCCTGGAGGGCCGGTCGCCGTCGCCCGTCTACCTCTTCATCGAGAACGGCGTGGCCAAGCTGCTGCCCGCCGACGACCTGTGGGGCACCACGGTCTGGCACACCGAAGAGGCGATCAAGGCCAAGCACCAGGATCCGCAGATCCGCGTGTCGTCCATCGGCGTCGCCGGTGAGAAGGGCGTCAAGTACGCCTGCATCGTCAACGACCTGCACCGCGCCGCCGGCCGGTCGGGCGTGGGCACCGTCATGGGCTCGAAGAACCTCAAGGCGGTCGCCATCCGCGGCACGCTGGGCGTCAAGATCCGCGACTTCCCGGCCTTCCTCAAGGCGGCGGAAGCCGGCAAGGCGGTGCTCGCCGGCAACGCGGTGACCGGACAGGGCCTGCCGGCCTACGGCACCCAGGTGTTGATGAACGTCATCAACGAGACCGGCGCCATGCCGACGCGCAACCACCAGGAGGTGCAGTTCGAGGGCGCGCGCAAGATCTCGGCCGAGGCGATGGTCGAGAAGCGGCCGACCGACAACAAGGCGAACCTCGCCCGCAACGCTGCCTGCTTCGGCTGCACCATCGCGTGCGGTCGCATCTCGCAGATGGACAAGGGGCACTTCTCGGTCTCCAACAAGCCCGAGTACTGGGGCGCGTCGGGCGGCCTGGAGTACGAGGCGGCGTGGGCGTTGGGCTCCAACACCGGCATCGACGACCTCGAGGCGCTGACCTACGTCAACTACATCTGCAACGAGCAGGGCATGGACCCGATCTCGTTCGGCGCCACCGTCTCGGCGGCGATGGAGTTGTTCGAGATCGGCGCCATCACCACCAAGGAGACCGGCGGCCTCGAACTGCGCTTCGGCTCGGCGGAGGCGCTGGTCAAGGCGGTCGAGCTGACCGGCAAGGCCGAGGGCTTCGGCGCCGAACTGGGCCTGGGCTCCAAGCGCTTGTGCGAGAAGTACGGCCATCCGGAGTTCTCCATGTCGGTCAAGGGCCAGGAGTTCCCGGCCTATGACAGCCGCGGCATTCAGGGCATGGGCCTCACCTACGCCACCTCCAACCGCGGCGCCTGCCATCTGCGCAGCTACACCGTGGCCTCGGAGATCCTGGGCATCCCGGAGAAGACCGATCCGCTCGCCACCGACGGCAAGGCGGGTCTGGTGAAGGCCTTCCAGGACGCCACCGCGGCGTTCGACGCGGCGGGCATCTGCATCTTCACCTCCTTCGCCTGGACCTTGCAGGACGTGGCCCCGCAGGTGGACGCGGCCATCGAGGGCGGCTGGTCGGTGGAGCGCATGGTCGAGACCGGCGAGCGCATCTGGACGCTGGAGCGCCAGTTCAATCTGGCGGCCGGCTTCACCGCCAAGGACGACACGCTGCCCAAGCGCCTGCTGACCGAGGCGGCCAAGACCGGCCCGGCCAAGGGTCTGGTCAACGGCCTGCCGAAGATGCTGCCGGAGTACTACGCGCTCCGCGGCTGGACGGCGGACGGCGTGCCGTCCAACGAGACGCTGGAACGTCTGGCGCTGTGACCTGAAGCCCCTCCCCCCTCGCGGGGGAGGGGTTTTTCAAAGCTTGGAGACTTCCATGCACTACGTCGTTCTGGGTGCGGGGCCGTCGGGCGTCGTCGCCGCCGAGACCCTGCGCAAGGCCGATCCCAACGGCTCCATCACGCTGATCAGCGGCGAGAACGAGCCGCCCTACTCGCGCATGGCCATCCCCTATGTGCTGACCGGCAAGGTCGGCGAGGACGGCACCTATCTGCGCAAGGCCCCCGGCCACTACGCGGCGCTGGGCATCGAGGTGCGGCACGGAGTCGCCACCCGCCTCGACCCCGACCACAAGCGCATCGAGTTCCGCGACGGCGGCCACATTGGCTACGACCGGCTGCTGATCGCCACCGGCGCCCGCCCCGTGCGCCCGCCGATCCCAGGCCTGGAGTTGAAGAACGTCCATCATTGCTGGACGCTGGAGGATTCGCGCAACATCGCCCGTCTGGCCGAGCCGGGTGCGCACGTGGTGCTGATGGGCGCCGGCTTCATCGGCTGCATCGTGCTGGAGGCGCTGGCGGCGCGCGGCGTGCAGTTGACGGTGGTCGAGATGGGCGACCGCATGGTGCCGCGCATGATGAACTCCACGGCCGGCACCATGATTCGCACATGGTGCGAGACGAAGGGCATCCGCGTCCTTACCTCGACGAAGATCAAGAGCCTGCAATCGGTGACCGCCGAGAAGAGCCGCGGCATCTTCGGCTTCCTCAAGCGCAAGGAGCCGGTGGCCTCGTCCGACACCATCGACGTCGAACTGGACAGCGGCGAGCGCATCGGCGCGCACCTCGTCGTGGTCGCGGCCGGCGTCGCGCCCAACACCGACTTCCTCAAGGACAGCGACATCAAGGTCGGGCGCGGCATCCTGGTGGACCGCTACATGCGCACCAGCGTCAACGACGTCTACGCCGCCGGCGACGTGGCGCAGGGCTACGACTTCTCGACCCGCGAGCACGACGTGCACGCCATCCAGCCGACCGCGTCGGAGCACGGCCGCATCGCCGCCATGAACATGGCCGGGCAGAACGTGCAGTACAACGGCAGCCTGCAGATGAACGTGCTGGACACGGTGGGTCTGATCTCCAGCTCCTTCGGCCTGTGGGCCGGGGTGGACGGCGGCGACAGCGTCGAGGTGGTGGACCACGCGGCCTACAAGTACCTCAGCCTGCAATTCCAGGACGACGTGCTGGTCGGCGGCACCGCCATCGGCCTGACGCAGCACGTCGGCGTGCTGCGCGGCCTGATCCAGGCCGAGACCCGGCTCGGCCCCTGGAAGGAGCGGCTGAAGAAAGACCCGCACCGGCTCATGGAAGCCTACGTCGCGCACTCCCAGGTAAGATGAGAGACCTGGACACGAGGAGGCCGATGGACATCACGGTCAAGCTGTTCGCCACCCTGGCCGGCTATCTGCCGGCCGGGGCAAAGGCCAACGCCGCCGCGTTGGAGGTGCCCGACGACGCCACCCCGGCGTCGATCATCGAGCGGCTGAACCTGCCGCGCGAGAAGTGCCACTTGGTGCTGATCAACGGCGTCTACGTGGTGCCGAGCCTGCTGGAGCAGCAGACGCTCAAGCCCGGCGACACGCTGGCGATGTGGCCGCCCGTCGCCGGGGGATGACCGGCCCGCTCGTCAATAGGACCGCTCCGCTGGTGAAGGAGATGGCGCTGACCCGCGCGGAGTTCCTGCGCCTGCTGCCCGGCGCGCTGGACGGTGTGCCGTGGCGGGACGAGGGGGCGGTGGTGCGCGTCGGCGAGACGGTCGCCATCACGCTGGAACCCCTGCCGCCGCGCCGGTTGGGGCTGTTCGAAATTCCGGTGATGCGGGTGACGCTGAGCTTTTGTGACTGGGGCGACGAGGAGGTGCGCGCCTTCGTGCAGCGCTTCGACCGGGCGTTCCAGAAGGGCGGCGGCTGAGCCCTTTGCAAACCGCGGCGAATGGCCGAAACTGCGCTGGTACCCGCGAATGTCCGAAGAGGCGGCTCCAGCCATGCGCGTGTTCCTCCTGGCGGCCTCCGTTGCAGCGTCTCTGTCTTTGGCGGCATTCGGCGCCGCGGCGGTGGACATCCCCAGCTTCTCGCCCACCGGCCCGGACGCCGAAGCCTACGGCGCGACGGACGGCTATCCGGTCGGGCGCCGTGGCTCGCGCGAACAGCGGGTGCTGGTGGGCACCTTCAGCCATTACGACCAACTCTATGACAGCCACCCGGTGGCGCGTGCTCCGGTCGCGGCACCGCTCAAGCGAGTGGAGCACGGCGTCACGCTGACATACCGCTACGAGCACCGCGACCGCAGCATCGAGGACTATCTGGCCGAGCACCCCGTCACCGGCTTCCTGATCGCCAAGGGCGACACCATTCTGGACGAGCGCTACCAGTACGGCCGCACCGACCGCGACCGCTTCGTCTCGCAGTCCATGGCGAAGACCATCACCGGCATGCTGATGGGCATCGCCGTGTCCGAGGGCGCCATCCGCTCCATCGACGAGCCGGCGTCGGCCTACGTGCCCGGCCTTGCCGGCACGGAGTACGGCGCCACGCCGATCCGCGCGCTGCTGCACATGGCCTCCGGCGTGGCGTTCCGCGAGGAGTACAGCGGCTCCGACGACATCGCCCGCATGGGCCGCGCCCTGTTCGGCAAGAAGCCGATGGATCCGGCCGCCGCGGTGGCGCAGTTCAACACGCGCGAAGCGCCGCCCGGCACCCGCTTCCGCTACGCCAGCATCGAGACGGAAATCCTCGGCCTCGTGCTGCGCAACGCGGTGGGCATGCCGGTCGCCGACTATCTGCGCACCCGCATCTGGCAGCCCATGGGGGCGGAGGCCGACGCCAGCTGGGTGGTCGATTCCACCGGGCAGGAAGCGGCCTACTGCTGCTTCAACGCGGTGCTGCGCGACTATGCCCGCTTCGCCCTGCTGCTGGCGCACGACGGGGCGTGGCAAGGCCGGCAGATCATCCCTCGTTCCTGGCTGCTCGACGCCACCACCGTGCACGCGGGCGAGGAATATTTGGCGCCCGGCACGGCGACACCCTTCAGCGGCTACGGCTATCAGGTCTGGCTGCTGCCGGGCAAACGGCGGATGTTCGCGCTGCGCGGCGTGTACGGACAGGTGATTTTTGTGGACCCCGCGTCGAAGCTGGTGCTGGTCCACACCGCAGCGCGCCGGCTGCCGTCCAACGATCCGTCCGCCCGCGAACTGCCGGTGCTGTGGAACGCCCTGGTGGAGCGCTTCGGCGGCTGAACCCTCACACCACCGGCGCGCCGTACCCCCAGGAAAACGGCACCGGGCCGGACAGCGCCACCACGTCGCCGTCCTCCAGCGTGCGGTCCTGGTTGACCATGTCGCCGAGCCGCGGGCTCGGGTCGCGGCCGTTGATCAGCACCAGATAGACGTCCTTGGGCGGGATGCCGAAGTGGCGGATCACGTCGCCCACCGTGCTGCCGGCCGGGAGCTTCAGATGCTGGAAGGGATGCCCGCCGCCATGCGGCACGAGGCTGTTGAACAGCCGCACCTCCACCATGATCTGGATCGCCCCGGAATTGTCGCCGATGGAACGGTCCTGAACGAGGTCGTGCACGTCACCCTCCGCCTTGATCACCCGCGCGAACGATTGCCGTGCCCGGCCCCCCGAACCTTGACCGCAATCAAGGCTGCCCCGCTTGGGCGGCGGTGGTCGACCAAAGTATCATGCCCCATATTGGCCCCCATATTTGACTGGGCTGACGCAAACCAGGGAGAGCGGGGAATGGTCGAGACGGTGCCGGGCATGGACAAGCTGACCGGCGACATGACGGCGTGGCGGCACGATCTGCACGCCCACCCGGAAGCCGCCTTCGAGGAGCAGCGCACCAGCGACGTCGTCGCCGAGAAGCTGGCCTCCTTCGGGCTGGAGGTGCATCGCGGCCTCGCCAAGACCGGCGTGGTCGGCATCCTGCGCAACGGCGAGGGGCCGTCGGTGGCGTTCCGCGCCGACATGGACGCGCTGCACATGGACGAGCAGACCAACCTGCCGCACGCCTCGCGCAATCCCGGCCGCATGCACGCCTGCGGGCACGACGGCCACACCACGATGCTGCTGGGCGCCGCGCGCCACCTCGCCGAGAACCCCACGTTCCAAGGCTCCATCGCCTTCATCTTCCAGCCCGCCGAGGAGAACGAAGGCGGTGGCCGCGTCATGGTCGAGGAAGGCCTGTTCGAACGGTTCCCGGTCGAGGAGGTCTACGGCATGCACAACTGGCCGGGCCTGGAGGTCGGCCGTATGGCGCTGCGCTCGGGCCCGATGATGGCGTCCTACGACATCTTCGAGTTGACCCTGACCGGCAAGGGAACGCACGCCGCCATGCCGCACCTGGGCACCGACGTGATCGTTGCCGGCACCCAGATCATCAACGCGTGGCAGACCATCCCCAGCCGCAACGTCCACCCGGTGGACGCGGCGGTGGTCAGCGTCACGCAGTTCCATGCCGGCGACACCTGGAACGTCATCCCGGCCAGCGCGACCTTGCGCGGCACCACCCGCAGCTTCCGTGCCGAGGTGCAGGACATGATCGAGCGCCGCATGCGCGAGGTCGCCTCGGCCATTGCCGGCATGATGGGCGTGGAGGCCTCGTTCCGCTACGAGCGCCGCTACCCATCCACCATCAACAGCGCCGACGCCGCGGAAAAGGCCCGCCAAGCGGCGGCCCGCGTGGTCGGCGAGTCGGCGCTCGACCTCGATCCGATGCCCAGCATGGGGGCGGAGGATTTCGCGTTCATGCTGCAAAAGCGGCCGGGGTGCTATGTCTGGCTCGGCGCCGGGCCGTCCGATGGCGGGCGCAACCTGCACAGCCCGCATTACGACTTCAACGACGCGGTGCTGCCCATCGGCGCCAGCTATTGGGTGCGGCTGGCCGAGACGGTGCTGCCGAGAGCAGTTTAACAAATCAATTCAGTGAATACCGCCCTTGTTTGTGCATGATGAACCGGGGAATTGCATAGGCTACAATTCTGTCCCATAGTTCGACCTTGAAGGAAATTGGTCGGACCAATCGGACGGCGCGCGTGGCAGAGACATCGCAGAACATCCCCGGACGCGGCGGCATCTGGGAACGCCCCAACTCGCTGTGGGAGGCGACGGCTCCGCCGCCGCCGGCCCTGCCCACGCTCAAGGATAAGGTCGAAGCCGACGCGCTGGTGATCGGCGGCGGCTTCACCGGCCTGTCGGCGGCGCTGCACCTCGCCGAGGCCGGCAAGCGCGCCGTGGTGCTGGAGGCGTCCGAACTCGGCCGTGGCGCCTCGGGCCGCAACAACGGGCAGGTGATCCCGACGCTGACCCGCCCGGACCCCGACGACCTCGTCGCCCGCTTCGGGCCGGAAGCCGGGGAGCGATTCGTGGCGCTGGTGCGCGACAGCGCGGCGTACCTGTTCGACACCGTCCGCCGGCTGGGCATCGACTGCGCGGCCGAGCAGACCGGCTGGATGCAGCCGGCGCACTCGCCCGGACGCATCAAGATCGCCGAACGCCGCGTCGAGCAATGGGGCCGCCGCGGCGCCCCGGTGGAACTGCTGGACCGCGCGCAGGTCAGCGCGTTGCTGGGCACCGACGCCTATTACGGCGGCTGGATCAACCGCACCGGCGGGCACATCAACCCGCTGGCGCTCGTGCGCGGGCTGGCCGCCAAGGCGGTGGAGGCCGGCGCGCGGATCTTCGTCAACTCCCCCGCCCTGTCAGTCGAGCGTCGTGGCGACCGTTGGGTAGCGCGCACGCCGGACGGCGAGGTGACGGCTGACGCGCTGATTCTCGGCACCAACGGCTACGCCGCCAGCGTCTTCCCGAGGATTCGCACCGAGGTGGTGCCGATCCTGTCCTGGCAGATGGCGACGGCACCGCAGGGCGACAACGTCCGCAAGACCGTGATTCCCGGCCGGCAGGCGATGTCCGACACGCACGGCGATCTGCGCTTCATGCGCTGGACCGCCGACAACCGGCTGGTGACCGGCGGCGCCCTGCTGATCCCGGTGAACGGGCCGGAGCGGCTGAAGCGCATCGTCGGCGCGCGGCTGGCGGAGTTGTTCCCGCAGCTCGACGGCCTGACGTTCGACTATGTGTGGAACGGCCGCATCGCCATGACCACCGACTATTTCCCGCGCGTCCACCGGCTGGGGCCGAACGGCTTCGGCTGGGCGGGCTGCAACGGACGCGGCGTGGCGCTGTCGATCTCGCTGGGCCGTGAACTGGCCGCCGCCGCGGCGGGCCGCGATCCGAACGAACTGGCGCTGCCCTTCACCGAACCGACGCCGCTGCCCTTCAACAGCCTGCTGCAACGCATCGGGCCGTTGAAACTGCTGCAATACCGCTGGAACGATTCCCGCGAGATCTGAGAGAGCATGATGACCGACGCCCCCGACTACCCCACCCTGCTGCGCAATTCCTTCGCCATGCGTGCCGCGGCCTACGCGCACATGTTCGACGTGCTGCGCGAGCGCTTCGGCGTCGAGACGGCGCTGGAGGTCGGCCGCGAGTCGACCCGCCGTCTCGGTGAACAGATGGGCGTCAAGTACGCCGTCCACGGCCCGGCCGACCTGGAGGGGCTGTGCAACGCCTTCCTCGACGGCATTCCGAACCGCGACGAGATGTTCGCGCCGGAGATCAAGCGCTGCGACGGCGATGCCCTGGAGATCCACTTCCACCGCTGCCCGCTGAAGGAAGCCTGGCAGGCGCAGGGGCGCAACGACACCGACGTGGAGCTGCTGTGCCGGATGGCCGGCGCCATCGACGGCGGCCTGTTCGAGTCCGCCGGCTTCATCTTCCAGGGCGAGACCTGGAAGCCCGGCGACGAGGGGTGTTGCCGCCTCAAGGTGGTGCCCGGCCCCGCTTCCGAGAAATAAACCACCGAATAAACGCCAACGACCTCAGGGAACCGCAACGATGACCCTTCGCCTTGCCGCCCTCACCACCGTCGCCGCCATCGGTCTGGCCGGTTCGGCCTTCGCCGCCGACAGCGTCAAGCTCGGCTACCAGTTGCCGCTGACCGGCGACACCGCCCAGTACGGCCAGGACTTCCGCAAGGCCGCGGAGATCGCGCTGGACGAGTTCAAGGCCGCCGGCAAGCCGTTCAAGGTGGAGATCGCCTTCGAAGACAGCCGCTCCGACGCCAAGGAAGGCGTGAACATCGCCCGCAAGTTCGTCGACGACAAGGACATCGTCGGCGTGCTCGGCGACTTCACCTCGGGCGTGTCGATGGCCGCCGCGCAGGTCTACAAGGACGCCGGCATGCCGCAGCTGTCGCAGACCGCGTCGCACCCCGACTACACCAAGATCTCCAAGTACCAGTTCCGCAACATCGCCACCCAGGCGCAAGAAGGCCCCTACAACGCCAAGTGGATGGCGTCCAAGGGCTATAAGAACGTGGCGGTGATCGCCGAGCAGACCGACTGGGGTCAGTCGGTGGTCGGCGGCTACACCGACGCGGTGAAGGCCAATGGCGGCAAGGTGGCGTTCAGCGAGTTCTTCAACCGCGGCCTCAAGGACTACCGCTCGCTGATCAGCAAGATCGAGCGCACCAAGCCCGACGCCATCTACACCGGCTTCTTCTACGAGGACGGCGCGCAGTTCCTCAAGCAGCTCCAGCAGCTCGGCGTCAAGACGCCGGTCTACTCCACCTCGGCCGCCTACAGCCCGAAGCTGCTGGAACTGGCCGGCGACGCGGCGGAGGGGCTGCACCTGACGTCCAACTTCCTGCCGACCAACCCGGACCCGGCGGTGCAGAAGTTCGTGGCCGAGTGGAAGAAGCGCTCGAACGGCGCCGAGCCCGGCCAGTTCCCGGCGCAGGCCTATGATGCGGTGCGCATCATGCTGGCGGCGGTCGAGAAGGCCCAGCCGAACGTGACGCGCGAGAGCGTGCGCGACGCGCTGGCGCAGACCAAGGACTTCCCCGGCATCACCGGCAAGACCAGCTTCGACGCCGACCGCGAGGCCAACAAGGAGTTGACCAAGGTCGAAGTCAAGGGCGGGCAATTTGTGCCGGTGACGGAGTAAGGTGTTTCGGTGCCCTCCCCCGCCCCCGGCGGGGGAGGGTTGGGTGGGGGCAGCGGCCTGAGTGGCAGGCGTTGATTCTCGGGCAGGCCGCTGCCCCCACCCTCCCCAGGCTTCGCCTGGGTCCCCTCCCTCCCCCGGCGGAGCCGGGGGAGGGCTTTGATGTGGAGCCCCATGATCGACCCCTACTACCTCCAGCAGCTCGCCATCGGCCTGTCGCTGGGCATGACGTACGCGCTGATGGCGATCGGCTTCACGCTGATCTTCGGCGTGCTGAACGTCGTCAACTTCGCCCATGGCGAGGTCTATACGCTGGGCGCCTTCGCCGGGCTGGTGCTGATCACCGCAACCGCGCCGCCCATCGCCGCGGTGGTCTTCGCCGCCCTCGCCATCGGTGCCTTCGCCGGTTTCTCGCTGGAGCGGTTGGCGTTCAAGCCGTTCCGCCGCTTCACCGACGAAGCGTCGCTGAAGTCGCGGGCGATGCGCGAGTCCACCCTGCTCTCCTCGCTCGCCGTGTCCATCGTCGTGCGCGAGGCGCTGGAGATCGTCTTCGGCTCGCAGATGCGCTCGGTGCCGTTCGAATATCTGATCAACACGCCGGTGCGCGTCGGCCCGGTCATCCTGGTGACCGGCGATTTCATCATCTTCGGCGTCTCCGCCGCCATGCTGATCGGCCTGCAATACCTGCTGACCCGCACCCGCATCGGCCTGAGCATCCGCGCCGTCTCCAACAACCCGCTGGGTGCGAAGTACGTGGGCATCGACACCGACCGCACCATCATCATGACCTTCGTGGTCGGCTCCATGATGGGCGCCGCCGCCGGCATCCTGGTCGGGCTGTATTATGGTGCGATCTTCCCGGCCATGGGCTTCGTGCCCGGTATCAAGGCGTTCGTCGCCATGGTCATGGGCGGGCTGTCGTCGATCCCCGGTGCCGTCATCTGCGCCCTCATCCTCGGTGTCTCGGAGAGCATGGCGACCACCTTCGTCTCGTCCGGCTGGTCGGACATGGTGGCCTACGGCTTCCTGATCCTGACGCTGATCTTCTTCCCCAACGGACTGTTCGGAGCCGGCCGTGAGCGTGTCTAAGCCCCGCCGCCCGGAGTGGCTCGTCCCGGCGCTGATCGGGCTCATCGTCTTCGCCGCGCTGCCGATGGTGCTGGCGGCGTTTGACCGCGGGTACTTCTACCAGATCGCCAATCTGGCGCTGATCTTCGTGCTGCTGTCCGCCTCCATGCATCTGGTGACCGGCGTTGCCGGGTTGCTGCATTTGGGCCACGCGGCGTTCTACGGGGTGGGCGCCTACACCACGGCGCTGCTGACCAGCAAGCTCGGCCTCGGCTTCACCTGGACGCTGCCGCTGTCCGGGCTGGTGGCGGCTGGCGTGGCGTTCCTGGTGGCGCTGCCGACCATGCGACTGGTCAGCATCTACTTCGCCGTGGCGACGCTCGCCATCGGGCAGATGCTTTATCTGGTGATGCTCAACTGGGTCGAGTTCACCAAAGGCCCCAACGGCATCATCGTCACCAAGGGGCTGGAGCTGTTCGGCATCAGCCTGTCGGGCCGGCTCGCCAGCTACTACACGGTGGCGGCGGTGGTGGTGCTGTGCGTGGTCGCCATCTCGCGGCTCAGCCATTCCTACTACGGCAACGCGCTGCGCTCGATCCGCGAGGACGACCAGTGCGCCGACGCCATGGGCGTGCGCACCGTGCGCCTGAAGATGGAGGTGTTCACCCTGTCGGCCTTCTTCGCCGGCGTGGCGGGCAGCCTGTGGGCGCACATGACCGGCTACATCTCGCCGGGCGACTTCAAGTTCTCCGAATCCATCCTCATCCTGGCGATGGTGGTGGTGGGCGGGCTCGGCAGCCTGCCAGGCGCCATCATCGGCGCCCTGTTGCTGATCCTGCTGCCCGAGGGGCTGCGCGGCATGGGCGACTTCCGCAATCTCATGGTCGGCATGGTGATGTTCCTGTCCATCCTCTTCCTGCCCAGGGGCCTGCTGGGCGAGGTCTCGGCGCTCAAGCTCGTGCGCCAGCAACTGGGGGCCGCGTGGCGGCGCACCGACAACGGCATCGGGATCGGCTGGCGATGACGCACCTCCTGGACATCGACAAGGCCACCCGCCGGTTCGGCGGCGTGGTCGCCGTCAACGACGTGACCGCGCACGTGGACGAGGGCGAGCTGGTCGGCCTGATCGGCCCGAACGGGGCCGGCAAGACGACGCTGTTCAACCTGATCTCCGGCTTCACGCCGCTGTCGTCGGGCACCGTGCGCTTCGCCGGGCACACCATCAACGGCCTGCGCACCAACCAAGTGGCGCGGCTCGGCATCAGCCGGACGTTCCAGAACCTGCGCGTCTTCCCGAACATGTCGGTGTTCGACAACGTGTCGGTGGGCGCGGTCGGCACCCTGCCGCAGGGGCCGCTCGGCGCGCTGTTCGGCGGCGGACGGCGGGCCGACGAGATCAGCGAGCGCACATGGCAGGCGCTGGAAGCGGTCGGCCTGACCAGCGTGGCCGACGAGCTGGCCGCCAACCTGCCCTACGGCCGGCGCAAGTACCTGGAGATCGCGCGGGCGCTCGCCATGCAGCCGCGCTTCCTGATCCTCGACGAGCCGGCCGCCGGCCTCAACGACACCGAGACGCGCGAGCTGGCATCCTTCATCCAGCGCCTGCACGGCGGCGGCCTCACCATCATGCTGGTCGAGCACGACATGACCCTGGTTATGGGCATCTGCCAGCGCGTGCTGGTGCTGGCGACCGGCCGCAAGATCGCCGACGGCCCGCCGGAGGTCATCCGCAAGGACCCCGCGGTGTTGGAAGCCTATCTGGGAGTGGACGCATGAGCACGCCGCTGCTTGCCGCCCCGTTGCTTGAGATTGCCGATCTGCACGTCGCCATGGGGCCGCAGGAAATCCTGCACGGCGTCAGCCTCGCGGTACCGGAGGGGTCCATCGTCGCCGTGCTCGGCTCCAACGGGGTCGGCAAGACGACGCTGATGCGCGCCATCTCGGGCATCTACCGCGCGCGCCAGGGGAGCATCACCTTCCAGGGCCAGCCGATTGAAAACCTGCCGGCGCACCGCATCGTCGACATGGGCCTGCTCCAGGCGCCGGAGGGGCGGCAGATCTTCTCCAACATGAGCGTGCGCGAGAACCTCGTGCTGGGCGGCGGCGATGTCGGGTTGGGCGAGTTGGAGCGCATCCTGACGCTGTTCCCGGTGCTCGGTGAGCGGTTGAAGCAGAACGCCGGTTCACTGTCGGGCGGTGAGCAGCAGATGCTGTGCATCGCCCGCGCCATGATGCGCCGGCCGAAGCTGCTGCTGCTGGATGAGCCGTCACTCGGCTTGGCGCCCAAGCTGGTGGCGCTGATCTTCGATCTGGTGCAGCGCATCCGTGCCGAGGGCGTGTCGATCCTGATCGTCGAGCAGAACGCCCGCGCGGCGCTGCGCATCGCCGACTTCGCCGCGGTGATGGAGGACGGCCGCATCGTGCTCGCCGGCCCAACCGAGCAACTGCGCGACGATTCGCGGATTGCCGAAGCGTATCTGGGCGGGCATGTGCATTAGCACGAATCCCCTCTCCCCTCTGGGGAGAGGGTTAGGGTGAGGGGGTTTTTGCACAGCGCACGTATCCGGTCCCCCGAAAACCCCCTCACCCGGCCGGCTGGGCCGGCCGACCTCTCCCCAGAGGGGAGAGGCGACGAAACTTAAGCCGCCACCACCCGACGCCGCAGCAGCCCCAGCGGCTCGTCCGCGCCGATGCTCGCCTGATAGGCGATGGTCACCGTGTTCAGCGTCCGCGCCCAGGTCTCCACATCGGTGCCCTCCGGCACCTCCACCGTGTTCACCCCGCAGCGGACCAGCAGCGGGTACTGGTCTGCGATGATGTCGCCCACCGCGCGGATCTCACCCGTGTAGCCATAGCGTTCGCGCAGCTCGCGCGCCGTCGAGAAGCCCCGGCCGTCGCGGAACTTCGGGAACTCCACCGCCACCAAGGCGAAGCGCTCGAGGTCCGCTGCGATAGCGCCGGCCGGGAGGTTGCTCGGCAACCGCACGCCCAGCGGCGCGTTGCGCGCCGACAGCGTGTCGCGCTCGGCCTGCCAGCGCTCGAAGCTGACCACGACGGAATCCCCAGCGGGCGCCGCCGCGTCATCGGCCAGCGAAACCCAGGTGTCGGCGACGGCGCGCCCCTGCTCAATCAGCGGCATAGGCCGTCTCCTTGAAAGGTGCCTGCCCGATGCGGGCCAGGGTGGCGAGGAAGCGTTCGCCGGGCTGGCGGCGCTCCAGGTAGCGCTCGACGATGCGTTCCACCGCATCCACCGCCTCGTCGGCCTTCAGCGCCGGGCCGAGGATGTCGCCGATGGAGGCGTTCAGCTCGGCGTTGCCGCCCAGCGTGATCTGGTAGAACTCCTCGCCCTTCTTATCCACGCCCAGGATGCCGATGGCGCCCACGTGGTGGTGGCCGCAGGCGTTGATGCAGCCGCTGATCTTGATCTTGAGGTCGCCGATCTCCGCCTGCCGCTCGGGGTCGGCGAAGCGGTCGGACAGCGACTGCGCGATGGGGATCGAACGGGCGTTGGCGAGCGAGCAATAGTCCAGCCCCGGACAGGCGATGATATCGCCGATCAGTCCGACATTGGCCGTCGCCAGCCCGACCGCCGCCAGCGCCTGCCACAGCGCGAACACATCGTCCTGTTTGACATGGGCGAACACGAGGTTCTGCTCGTGCGTCACGCGGATCTCGCCGAAGCTGAAGCGGTCGGCGAGGTCGGCCACCACGTCCATCTGGTCGGACGAGATGTCGCCAGGCACGCCGCCGGCGGGCTTCAGCGAAATGGTGACGCTGGCGTAGCCCGGCGCCTTGTGGGCGTGCACGCTGGTCTTCGTCCAGGCGCCGAAGGCGGCGTCCTCGCAACGGCGTCGCGCGTAAGCCTCCGACACCGGCGCCCGCTCCTCGAACGGGGGAGGCGCGAAGTGGCTGCGGATGGACTCGACGATGGCGGGGTCGAGGCGGAACTTCGGTCCGCGGATGCGCGCGAACTCGTCCTCGACCAGGGCGATGAACTTGTCGAGCTTGGTCTCGTGCACCAGGATCTTGATGCGCGCCTTGAAGGCGTTGTCGCGGCGGCCGGCCTGGTTGTAGACGCGCAGGACCGCCTCGAGGTAGGCGATCAGATCCTCCTCGTCCAGCCAGTCGCGGGTCTTCGGCCCGATGAACGGCGTGCGGCCCAAACCGCCGCCGACGTACACCTCGAAGCCGACCTTGCCCTCGGCGTTCTTCTTCACCACCAGCCCGACATCGTGGATGCGCACGGCGGCGCGGTCGTTGGTCGTGGCGCTGATGGCGATCTTGAACTTGCGCGGCAGGAAGGTGAATTCGGGGTGGATGCTCGTCCACTGGCGCAGGATCTCGGCATAGACGCGCGGGTCCACCACCTCGTCCGGCGTGGCGCCGGCAAATTGATCCGTGGTGACGTTGCGCACGCAGTTGCCGCTGGTCTGGATCGCGTGCATGTCGATCTCGGCCAGCTTGCCCAGGATGTCCGGCGTGTCCTCCATCTTGATCCAGTTGAGCTGAAGGTTCTGGCGCGTGGTGAAGTGGCCGTAGCCCTTGTCGTAGGTCCGCGCGATCGCCGACAGCCCGCGCAGTTGGTGCGCGGTCAGCGTGCCGTACGGGATGGCGATGCGCAGCATGTAGGCGTGCAGTTGGAGGTACAGACCGTTCATCAGCCGCAACGGCTTGAACTCATCCTCGCTCAGCTCGCCCCTCAGGCGGCGCTCAACCTGGAAGCGGAACTGCTCCACCCGCTCCTGGACGAACCGGCGGTCCAGCTCGTCGTAGTGGTAGATGCCGGCGTGGTTGCGCGGTTGCACATAGTTCATCGTGTGAATCCTCAGGCGGCGCGGGCGAGGGTGTCGGCTTGCTTGCCGAGGTCGGCGCGCACGCTGGGGCCCAGCGCGCGGATGCGCTCCTTGGTGCGCAGCGGCACCGGTGCGCCGTCCGCCAATTCCACCTCCAGCGTGTAGATCGCCACCACGATGTTGCGCGCCTCGTCCTCCTGCGCGATGACGAGCGCCTGCGCGGCGCGCGCGTCCTCGTACGCGGCGGCGGCCTCGATCCGCTCCACCCAGTCGTTCTGTGGCCCAAGCCAAACGACGGCGCCGTCGCGCAGCCGGTTTGCGGTGATCGCCTTCAACGCCATTGGTGCCGTCTCCTGAACCACATTCCACAAGCCGAAAGTGGTATTAACACGCTGTGTGAGGGTATTTAACCCGCCGCGCTCGACTATTTCAACACCAAATTCACCGCTCAATTCCCTATTCTACAAGTAGATAAGTGTAAATGCATTGCAACAGTATCTTGCCGGTGGTAGTGTGCCAACAGATGCAATCAACCCTTCAGATATGTAGAATAGATCGCCATGCCCGAAGGAACCAGCTCTCCCCCCGAAGTTCTCCGCGCGGCCGAAATGGTGGAGCGGTTCGGCGCTCTTGAAGGCACCGCGCTGATGGAAGCGGTCATCAAGCAGGCGTTCCCCGGCCGCATCGCGCTGGTTTCATCCTTCGGGACCGAGTCCGCCGTGCTGCTGGCGCTGGCCGCCGAGGTCGATCCGACGATCCCGGTGATCTTCGTGGACACCGGCAAGCTGTTCGGCGAGACGCTGCGCTACCGCGACCAGCTTGTGAAACTGCTCGGGCTGACGGACGTGCGCACAGTGGGGCCGGGCAAGGGCGACATGGCGGCGGCGGACCGCGACGGGCTGCTGTGGCAGAAGGCGCCGGACGCCTGCTGCCATCTGCGCAAGACGCTGCCGTTGCGCGACGCGCTGAACGGGTTCGGCGCCTGGATCACCGGGCGCAAGCGCTTCCAGGCCTCCACCCGCGCCGCACTGCCTGTGTTCGAGGCGCAGGACGGCCGGGTCAAGGTCAACCCGCTGGCGCCGTGGGACCGTGAACGCCTGGACGAGGAGTTCGCGTGGCGCAAGCTGCCGCACCACCCGCTGGAGGAGGACGGCTTCCTGTCCATCGGCTGCTACACCTGCACAGAGCGCGTGGCGCCCGGCGCCGATCCGCGTTCCGGCCGCTGGGCCGGCCTGGGCAAGACCGAGTGCGGCATCCACACCACCAATTCGAACTACAGCGACGCGTGGACGATCTGACTGCCGTCAGCGGGACGCTTGCACCGAGAGGAACTCCCATGTCCTTCAAGACCCGCGCCTTGGCGCTCGCCTTCGCCGCCGTGGCCGCGTTTACCACTCCGGCCCGCGCCGCCGACCCGGTGACGCTGCGGATCGGCTACATCCCGATCCTCGCCGCCGCACCGCTGTTCGTGCTGACCGGCGAGGGCTGGGCCACGCAGGAGGGGCTGGACGTCAAGCTCACCCGCTTCGTGGACGGCCCGGCCGCCATCCAGGCGCTGGCCGCCGGACAGGTGGAGATGATCTATGCCGGCGTGGCACCGGTGATCGTCGCCCGGTCCAAGGGCGTGGACGTCTCGGTCATCGCCAATTCCGGCATCGAGGAACTGGTGCTGGTCGCCCGCGGGCCGCTGGCCAAGCTCGCCAAGGACAAGCCCGCCGCCGAGGCGGTCAAGGAACTGGCGGCGACGGCCGGCCGCAAGGTGAAATTCGGCACACAGCCGGCCGGCTCGGTGCCCGACACCGTGCTGCGCCACTGGCTGTTCAAGGTCGCCAAGCTCGACCCGGCCATCGTCGAGATCGTGCCCATGGGCATCGAGAAGACGCAGCAGGCGCTGATGGCTGGCGCGCTCGACGCCGCCGACATCCGCGAGCCGACCATCACCATCGTCAAGAACACCGACCCGGCCGCCGCCATCCTGGCGCTGGGCGGCGAGATGTTCCCCGGCCAGCCCGGCACCGTGGTCGCCGCCCGCGGCGAGGTGCTGCGCCAACACACCGACGCGGTCGGCCGCTTCGTGGCGATCCACAAGCGCGCCGTGGACGTGGTGACCAAGGACCCGAAGCGCGCCGCCGCGCTGTCCAACGAGCACCTCGGCAAGGGCCTCGTCGAGCCGGCGGTGCTGGAGGCGGCACTCACCTCGCCGGCCAGCAAGTTCACCGCCGACCCGCACACCATCGTCGAGGCGGTCAAGCGCATGCAAGCGTTCCAGCAGGAGACCGGCTCCGCCCAGGGCAACAGCGCCGCGGTCGAGGAGGCCTTCGACTTCCGCTTCTACGACGCCGCCAAATGAACGGTCGCAACGACGCCCTGCTCTCCGCCGTCGGAGTCATCGTCTTCCTGCTGGCGTGGGAGGGGGTGACGCGCAGCGGCTTCGTGCCGCCGCTCCTGCTGCCCGCCCCCAGCGCCGTCCCCGCCACCCTGATCGCCGAGTTGAAGAACGGCCAGTGGCAGGCAATGGTGCTGGCCAGCCTGTCGCACTATCTGGCCGGGCTGACGCTGGGCTCGTTCCTCGGCATCTCGGTGGGCACCGCAGCGGCGCTGTGGCCGACGTTCAACGCGTTCCAGGCCGGCATCGTGCGCATGCTGCGGCCGATCCCGGCCATCGCCTGGATTCCCTTCGCCATCATCTGGTTCGGCGTGTCGGAGGGCTCGGCCGCCTTCCTGATCGCGCTGACGGTGTTCTGGATCAACTACTTCGCCGCCTACGCCGCGGTGTCGTCGGTGGACAAGGACCTGATCGAGCTGGGCCACGCCTTCGGCCAGGGCGGGCTGATCCCGCGCCTGTTCAAGATCATCCTGCCCGGCGCCCTGCCCGGCATCTTCGCCGGGCTGCGCGCCGGCCTGGGCCAGGGCTGGATGACCGTGGTTGCGGCCGAGCTGTTCGGCATCCCCGGCGTCGGCATGCGGATGATGGAGGCCTCGGGCCTGCTCGCCACCCACATCGTGGTTCTCTACATGATCACCATCGCCGTGCTGTACGGCATCTCCGACTTCGTGTTCGTGCGCGTGCAGAGCAAGGTGCTGGCATGGCAGCGGTGATGGTGGCGGCAAGCGGCGCGCCGGTGATTTCGCTGAAGGGCGTCACCATCGGCTATGGCCGGGGGGCGCCGCCGGTGCTGGCCGGCCTCGACCTGGAGGTGGAGCGCGGCAGTTTCGTCGCCATCGTCGGCCCGTCCGGCGTCGGCAAGTCCACGCTGCTGCGCGTGGTCGCCGGGCTGCACCGCCAGACCGCGGGCACCGTCGTGCTGAACGCGTCGGATCGCCCGCAGCACCGGCCCTTCGGTCTGGTCTTCCAAGACCCGCGACTGCTGCCCTGGCGCCGGGTCGACCGCAACGTTCAGTTCGGCCTGGAGGGCCTCCCCGTCAGCCGCGCCGAGCGGGCCGAGCGGGCGCACGCCGCGCTCACGCTGGTGCGGCTTGAGGACTACGCGAAACGCTGGCCCTACGAGCTGTCCGGCGGCCAGCGCCAGCGAGTCGGCATCGCCCGCGCGCTGGCCGTGGACCCGGACATCCTGTTGATGGACGAGCCGTTCGGCGCGCTGGACGCCATCACGCGGCGCGGCTTGCAGGACGAGCTGAAACGCATCCACCGCGAAACCGGCAAGACGACGCTGTTCGTCACGCACGACATCGAGGAAGCGGTGTTCCTCGCCGACCGCGTGCTGCTGCTGGCCGGCACCCCGGCGCGGGTCGCGCAGGATCTGGACACCCGGAACGGCACCAGCGCCGAGAACGTGGAGCGCATCCGCGCCGGGCTGGCCGGGGATTACGAGATCTGAGGGGGCAAAACGCCCCCTCTACACATGCTCGCTGACGATCCCGGTGACGGTCTTCGCCACGTCCTTCAGCCGGTCGGCGACCAGCGTCACCAGATCGTAGGTCTCCTCGATCAGCAGCTTCTGGCCGGGGTCGAGGGGATTGTCGGCGCTCCACAGCTGCGCCAGACCGGAGTCGCGCAGCTCGTTGACCGCCTTCTTGGCGCGCTTGACCGCCTTGAAGTTCTCCAGCAGCGGCTCCGACTGGCGGCTGACGGCGTCGAGCAGGGGCATGCTCCGCTGCACGATCTCGGCGCAGCGCACGACGTGGTCGGCCATCTCCTTCATCTGCGGCGTGAAGTCGTGGATGCCGCGCAGCAGGATGCGGCGCGAGGCGTCCTTCATGGTGTCCACGGTATCGTCCAGCCCGTCGATCAGCTCCTGGATCTGCGAGCGGTCGAACGGCGTGATGAAGGTGCGGTGCGTCGCCTCGATGGTCTCTTCGGTGATGCGGTCGGCCTCGCGCTCCATCTTGCGGATGATGGCGACGAGATCCTCGCGCGAGCCCTCACCGTGGACGATGGAGCGGAACGCCCGCGCCGCCTCGGCGACGCGCTCGGCGTGCGCGCAGAACTTCTCGATGAAGGGCTCCTCCTTCGGCATGAGACGATGGAAGAGGCCGATGAAGGTGCGCAGCATACCGGTCAGTCCGATGTGGCCGTTGTCGACCGGCGCACTCTAGCCACCCCGCGCGCCGGGTCAACCGACCTGCGGCGCCGGACCGGCGATTCAGCCATGCAGTGCCGGACTGATCACGGATCTGCCCGGCTCCGGGACGACGGAGGCGCAGCGGCCGGCCATGGCCCGCTTCCCGCACCCGGAGGCACACCAGAGATGATTCGGCGGACACGGGGGAGCCAGGCCGAGGTCGCTGCACATCGCAATGGCGCGGCGGGCGATTTCGTTGGCCATCGCGGCGCGCGCCTCGTCGCCGCCCAGGGCGGCTTCGGCCTCCAGCTTCCAGGCCGCTTCCGCCAGCTCGCAGGCCAATTTCTGGTAGTCGGGAAGGTCCATCACGCAACACTTCTTGATCGTAATCCCGCGCCCCGCGGTTCCAGGGATGATCGCACACCGCCGCGTGAGCGGAAGTCCAACTTTCGGCTGCAACGGCCGAGCACGATAGGCGTATTTGTATGACCAACAACGATTCCCGCCGATGACCGGCTAGAAGATCCCCGCCTCCAGGCCGGCGGCCATCAGCGTGCCGAGGTCCTCGCACTGGACCGCGAAGTCGTCGCGGTAAGGGCCGCGGCAGATCAGCGGTTCCTGCACCGCCCGCCAGCGCAGGCCGGTCGTGATGGTCTCCACCGCGCGCCGTGTACCGGTGCCGTCGTGGCCGGCGCGGACGTAGAGGGCATAGGGCATGCCCTGCGTGCGCTCCAGGCAGGGGGTGTAGATGCGGTCGAAGAAGTCCTTCAGCGCTCCGCTCATGTAACCGAGGTTCTCCGGCGTGCCGAGAATGACGGCCTGCGCCGCCAGCACGTCGTCCGGCCCGGCCTCCAGTGGAGGAAGCACGCGCGCCGCCACCCCCTCCACCTCGGGCGAACAGGCCCCGCGCAGCACGGCGTCGCGCAACCGAAGCGTGTTGGCCGAAGGGGCGTGGGCGACGATGAGCAGGGTTTTGGATGCCATGACCGAACCTCGCTGCGCCGTGGCGATAAATGCACTAACATTCGCCTCGGAGCGGCGATACGGGGCCGCTCACCTGAGGGGCGCGATGAACAAGACAATCTGCGGAGCTTTGGCCGTGGCGTCCCTGTGGTCCATCAGCGCACAAGCCGATCCGATCTGGTTCAATTGTTCGGTTTCGGAAATCAGGCGGGCGGGCTTGGCTGGCGTTCTCAAAAGTGGACACTTTCAGATCGGCGTCGATGAGGCGAAGAAATCCGTGAGCGTGCCCAGTTTCTCAACGTTCATGCAAGGCGTGCCAAGCGGCGTCGAGCGGGCGGTGTCGTCCGTGAACGACGCCAGTGTGTTCGTTGCCTACAAAGGGCCTTGGAATCGGGTGGGTGATTACCCGGACAACACATTTTTCGCACTGATCCTGTCCATCAACCGCGCCGACGGTGAAATGGCCCTGAAGGCCGGCCCCTACAGGCTCATCAACCAGGATGATCCGAAAAAATGGGGTCCCGCCACGCTCGACCTCGACGAGATGAGCCAGGCGAAGGGCCGTTGCAAACGAGAGCCCCGCGAATTCTAGGCGCCGCTTCCCTTATCCCGGCTTCCGCCGGCCGCGCGCGCGTTGCCCACCCGCTTCACCCTCCTTGCGCTGGACGAACAGCCGCCCCGCCTGCAAGGCCGCAGGGCGGCTGATGTAGGTGCCGCACTCGAATCGCTGGCCGTCGAACGTCACCACCAGCGTGAAGGTTTGCGGGCCGGTTTCGTCGACCTGGACGGTGGCAGCGGCGGGTTTCATGGCCGCACCCTCCGGTACGGGCTGCCGTCAGTCAAGGCGGAAACCGTTCACGCCACCAAACCGCGCAGAACGAAACCGGCAGGCGCCGCGATCATCGCCGTCAGCAGCACCCAGAACCACAGGCACGCCCGGCCCTCGGCGAAGGCCACTTCCGGCGTCAGCGTGCGCTCGGGCCGCGGGCCATCATAATCGGCGTCTTTCATCCATTCGTCCGTGGACGGGCTGGTGTGGTGCGGAATGGCGGTCATGCGCGCCTCGGCTCCCTGTAATTCCCATCGACAGCGGTCGCCACCTCACCTCCGGGGTTGGTCGCCGGCCGCCCGCGTGTCGTAAAGCTTCATGTGGGAACGGGCCTCGGCTTCGGTATCGAAGCCGGTGAGGTAATCCGGGGTGGTCAGCTTTTCGAGGCCACAGGCTCTAACAGTCGATGTTCACGCTGGCGGGGGCGGAGGATTGGGGTTCCGCACCGGCTTCGGAGCAGTCGATGGAGGCGGCAGCCCCATAGGCGGCGGCGCCTCGCTTCGCCAAGGCCGGCGACGAAAGAACGGAGCGATTCACCGGCCTCGCCGGGACAGGAGCTTCCAGAGCCAGTCTGGCCGGCGGCGGTGAAGGGCTGAAAGCCTTGCCGATGGTCGATATGACGCTCGGCTCGGCGGGAAGCGACGCTGCGAACGTCTGGGTCTTCGCGGGGACTCGTTGGGCTCGGATGGAGTCCGCCTCGCGGTACCGCTGAGCCCCAGCGGAGGCCGCCGACGCGGAAGCGACGCCGGACTGCCCAACCATGACGATCCCCTTTGCCGATCACGCGACGGATATTTTGTCCGTCTCACCTCTGCGCCTTCTGCGCCTTGCCAAAGGAGCATCGCCGGAAAAGCCGGACAACGCAGTGACGACCGTCACAGGCTCGGCGTCTTCCAGTACGGCGGTGTCGTGCCGGAAAGATCCCGCCGCTCAGCCCAAGCGATGCAGGAAGTGCTTGGCGTATTTGCCCGACACATCGTCCACCGCGACGATCAGGCAGACGTCGGTGGTGTTGAACGCGTGGTCCACCACCGCCCCGTCGCCGATGAAGCCGCCGACGCGCAGATAGCCCTTGAGCAGCGGCGGCAGGCCGGCGACCGCCGCGCGCGCCTCCAGCTGCGCCACCGCGGCGTGTTCGGACGCCACCGGCACGCGGTCCATGGCGACGTAGCGGTCCGGCAGCGCCCGCGCCCGCAGGTCCGGCGGCGCCAGATGGTGGCGGTGCAGGTAGGTCAGCGCTGGGGCCAGCGCGTCCACGTCGGTGCCCGGCAGGCTGGCGCAGCCGAACATCAGCGAGACGCCGTGCCGCAGGATATACGCCGAGATGCCGCGCCACAGCAGTTGCATGGTGGCGCGGTTGCGGTAGTCCGGATCGACGCAGGAGCGCCCGAGTTCCAGCAGCTCGCCGGGCTGGGCGAGCAGCGGGGCGATGTCGAACTCGGTCGCGGTGTAGAAGCCGCCGCAGCGCTCGGCCACCGAGCGGCGCAGCAGCCGGTAGGTGCCGACTACGGCGCCACCGGGGCGCGCGTCGTGATCGAGGATGATCAAATGGTCGCAGACCGCGTCGAAACCGTCCACGTCGCGGCCGGGAACGTCCCCGGCGGCGGTCGCCCCCAGCTCGTCATGGAAGACCCGGTAGCGCAGGGCCTGCGCCGCATCGATCTCGTGCGCGCTGGTGGCCAGCCGCACCTCGAGACCGCTTGCTTCAAGACCGGCATCGGAGGGCGCCGCGGCGGCGGCGCTCGAATTCCACAGGGCCATGTCGCTTCCCGTCGGTTGTCTGGTGCCTCCTACATGCCTGAGTTCCAAGACGCCCTGATGACGGTAGCGCGACTGTAGTGTTGCATCCTCAACCGCTGTTGCGCAGACCCGCCGCCACGCCGTTGATCGACATGAGGATGCCACGCCGCACCCGCTCGTCGTCGGCTCCGGCGCGGTGCCGGCGCAGCAGTTCGATCTGCACGTGGTTGAGCGGGTCCATGTAGGGGAAGCGGTTGCGGATCGAGCGCGCCAGCAACGGGTTGTCCGCCAGCACGTCGGCTTGGCCGGAGATCGCCAGCAAATGGCGCCGCGTCAGTTCCCACTCCGCGCTGATGCGCCCGAAGATCTGCTCGCGCAGTTCGGTGTCGCCCACCAGCTCGGCGTAGCGGGACGCGATGGCGAGGTCGCTCTTGGCCAGCACCATGTCCATGTTGGACAGCAGCATGCGGAAGAACGGCCACGCCCGGTGCATGCGCTGGAGAAGGTCCAAGCCGTCCGGCCGGTCCTTCAGCCACGCCTCGACGGCGCTGCCGAAGCCGTACCAGCCCGGCAGCATCAGCCGGCACTGCGCCCACGAGAACACCCAGGGGATGGCGCGCAGATCCTCGATGCGATCGGACTTGGTGCGGGATGCCGGGCGGCTGCCGATGTTCAGCGTCGAAATTTCCGAGATCGGCGTCGCCTGCCGGAAGTATGTCGTGAAGCCCGGCGTCTCGTAGACCAGCCCGCGGTAAGCGCCGAAGGCGAGCCCCGAGAGCTGTTCCATGGCGTCGTAGAACGCCTCGGCCGGCTCGACGTCGTTCTCCAGGTCGAGCAGCGTCGCTTCCATCGTGGCGGCGGTCAGGACCTCCAGGTTGCGGCGGCCGACCTCCGGGTTGCCGTACTTGGAGGCGATGACCTCGCCCTGCTCGGTGATGCGGATCTGGCCGGAGACGGCGCCCACCGGTTGCGCCAGGATCGCCTGATAGCTGGGCCCACCGCCGCGGCCGACCGAACCGCCGCGGCCGTGGAACAGGCGCAGGCGCACTTGGTGGCGGTCGAACAGCTTGGCCAGCTCGATCTCCGCCTTGTACAGCTCCCAGCCGGAGGTGAGGAAACCGCCGTCCTTGTTGGAGTCCGAGTAGCCGAGCATCACCTCCTGCTCGTCGCCGCGCGACGCGACCAGGGCGCGGTAGACCGGCAGCGCGAACAGCCGCTCCATGGTGGCGGGGGCTTGGCGCAGGTCCCCAATGGTCTCGAACAGTGGGATGATGTTCATGGCGAGCCGCGGCTCGGCGCCGGGCGTCAGCAGCCCGGCTTCCTTGAGCAGCAGCGCCACCTCCAGCAGATCGGACGCGCCGTCGGTCTTGGAGATGATGCAGTTGGGCAGCGCCGCCTCGCCGTAGGTCCGCCGGATCTCGCGGGCGGCGAAGAGGATCGCCAGTTCGCCGGTCGTCTCCTCGGAATAGGTGTGGTAGGGCGCGTGCAGCGGGCGCGGCGAGGCGATTTCCTCGGCCAGCAGCGCGATGCGCTCGTCCTCGGACAGCGCCTTATAGTCGGCGCAGCGGCCGGCGACGGCCAGCAGTTCGGCCACCGTGCGCTCGTGCACGTCGGAGTTCTGACGCAAATCGATGGGCGCCAGATGGAAGCCGAACACCTGCACCGCGACGATCAGCCGGCGCAGCCGCCCGGCCGCCAGCTTGGCGGCGCCGTGCGCCTTCAGCGACGCAGCCAGCACCTCAAGGTCGGCCATCAGCTCGCCGCTGGTGGCGTAGGGCTCGGCCTTGCCGACGGCGTGGCGCAACGCCTCGTGGCGGTCCAGCGCCTCCACCGTCGCCGCGAGCCGCGCGTAGATGCCGGTCAGCGCACGGCGGAACGGCTCGTCCTGGCGGTGCGCCGATGTGTCGGGCGAGCGTGCGACCAGCGCCTCCATCTCCGGCAGGATGCCCATGAGCATGCTGGACAGCGCCAGCTCGGCGCCCAGTTCGTGGATTTCCGCCAGATAATGTTCGAAGACGGCCGCCGATTGCAGGCGGATGGTCTCGCACAGGATGGGCGCGGTGACGAAGGGGTTGCCGTCGCGGTCGCCGCCGATCCACGAACCGATGCGGAAGAACGGCGGCACCTGCCACTCCCGCTCGGGATAGCGATGCGCCAGCAGATCCTCGAACCGGCAGTACAGCTTGGGCAGTTCGGCGAAGAAGGTATCCGTGTAATAGGAGATGCCGTTCTTCACCTCGTCGATCACCGCGAGGCGCTGCGGGCGCAGCATGCGCGTGCGCCACAGCGTCAGGATGGCGGCCTGGAGGGCGTCGTCGTTCTCGGCGGCCTCGTCGGGGGTGAGGCGGCTGCGGTCGCGCTCGTCGAGCAGGCAGGCGACCTTGCGCTCCAGCGACAGGATGCTCTTGCGCTGCACCTCGGTGGGGTGGGCGGTCAGAACCGGGCTGACCAGGGCGGTGCGCACGAACTCGGCGAGGCGGTCGGTGCCGATTCCGGCCTCCTCCAGCCGGTCCAGCGCGTGCGGCAGCGTGCCGTCGCGCGGCGGCGAGCCGGCGATGGCGTGGTCGCGGTTGCGGCGGATGTGGTGCTGGTCCTCGGCGATGTTGGCGAGGTGCAGGAAGTAGGAGAAGGCGCGCACCACCGACATGACGGTGTCGCGCGGCAGGCCGTTGAGGATCTCCGCCATCTCGCGGCCGGCGGAGGCGTCGTCGTGGCGGTTGAACTGCACCGAGGCCTGACGCACCCGCTCGACCACGGCGAAGCAGTCGTCGCCCTCCTGCTCGCGCACGGTGTCGCCGAGCAGGCGGCCGAGCAGGCGGATGTCGTCGCGCAGCGGGCTGTCCTTATCGGTCGGGGACGGGTTGGCCTGCTGCGGGTCACGGAGGGCGGCGTTGGAAGACATGGGCGTGGTCACTCTGGCCTGGGGCGGATTGCCGATGACGCAGAGAGTTACCCCAGTGCGGCAGAATGTCACGCGTTGCGTTGCGGCGTGGGCCGAAAAGCAACGCGGAACCCCGCCCGATGGTGAATGTTGACGTTTTGCATCGAAAAAATCCTTGCGAGGGGCTCATGGCAACGTACGGCAGCCGGTCCTCCGACACGGCATCCTGGGACCACCGGGCCGGCACGGGGTGGCAGGACTCCGTCCTCCTCCTCGCCCGCTTGCTGATCGGCGCGATCTTCGTTCAAAGCGGCTTCGGCAAGCTCACCGGGCTCGCCGCGTTCACCGCGTCGATGGAAGGCATGGGGGTGCCCATGGCCTCGGTGACGGCGCCGGTCGGCGCCTGTGTCGAGTTCTTCGGCGGCCTCGCCATCGTGCTGGGGGCATGGACGTGGCTGGCGGCCATCCTGGTGGCCGGCTTCACGGTGGTGGCGAGCTTCATCGCCCACCGCTTCTGGGACGCGCCGGCCGACCAACGGATGATGCAGAACATCCAGTTCATGAAGAACGTCGCCATCGTCGGCGGCCTGCTGGCGCTGGTCGCGGCCGGACCGGGGCGCTTCAGCCTCGACGGGTTCATGCGTCGTCAGAGGTAGGAACCTCCCCAGCCAAGGCACCGTTAGTGCGGAAAACCTCTCTGCCACGAAGGTTTGCCGCATGGAGCGCCGCCCCGCCTTCGTCGTCGCCGGACTGATCGGGATCTGGCTCGGCTGCCTGACGGCGCCGCTCGCCGCGCAGGACAAGGCGACGGTCCCCGCGTTCGTGCCGCAGGAGGAGGACGGGTCCTGGCCCATGCCGGCCAAGAACACCGCCGCGACGCGATTCTCCGGGCTCGACCAGATCAACGCCGGCACGGTGAAAGACCTTCAGGTCGCCTTCACCTTCTCCATGGGCGTGCTGCGCGGGCAGGAGGCGGCGCCGGTCTACGTGGACGGCACGCTGTACGTCGTCTCGCCTTTCCCCAACGTCGTCTACGCGCTGGACATGACCAAGCCCGGCGCGCCGGTGAAGTGGCAGTACGATCCGCACCCGTCGTCCTCGGCGCAGGGGGTGGCGTGCTGCGACACGGTGAACCGCGGGGTGGCCTTCGCCGAGGGCAAGATCGTCTTCAACACGCTGGACGGCCACACCATCGCCCTCGATGCCGGGACCGGCAAGGAGCTGTGGAAGGTCAAGCTCGCCGACATCAACAAGGGCGAGACCATGACCATGGCGCCCCTGGTGGTGAAGGGGAAGGTGCTGGTCGGCAACTCAGGCGGCGAGTTCGGCGTGCGCGGCTGGCTGACCGCGGTGGACCTGAACAGCGGGAGCACCGTCTGGCGCGCCTACTCGACCGGGCCGGATTCGGACGTGCTGATCGGCGCCGACTTTAAGCCCTTCTACGAGAAGGACAAGGGCAAGGATCTGGGCGTCAGCACGTGGCCGCCCGACGCCTGGAAGATCGGCGGCGGCACGGTGTGGGGCTGGATCAGCTACGATCCCGAGTTGAACCTCGTCTACTACGGCAGCGCCAACCCCGGCCCGTGGAACGCCGAGCAGCGGCCCGGCGACAACAAGTGGACGGCCACCGTCTTCGCCCGCGATCCCGAGACCGGCCAAGCCCACTGGGCCTATCAGTACAGCCCGCACGATGTGTCCGACTACGACGGCGTCAACGAGCACATCCTGCTCGACCTGCCGTGGAATGGGCAGGTCCGCAAAGTGCTTATGCACCCGGACCGCAACGGCTATCTCTACACCATCGACCGCGCGACCGGCGAGGTGCTGGCCGCCGATGCCTTCGTGCACGTCAACTCCAGCACCGGCGTCGATCTGACGACCGGGCGCATCGCCTACAACCCGGAAAAGCACCCGGTCATGGGCAAGGTGATCCGCGACGTCTGCCCGACCGCACCCGGTGCCAAGGATTGGCAACCCTCGTCCTTCTCGCCGCTCACCGGGCTTTTGTACATCCCGCACCAGAACATGTGCATGGACTGGGAGGCGGTGGAGGTGAACTACATCGCCGGCACGCCCTACGTCGGCGCCAACGTGCGGCAGAAGGCCGGCCCCGGCGGCAACCGCGGCCTGTTCACCGCCTGGGATCCCATCGCCCGCAAGCCCGCGTGGCAGATCAAGGAGGACTTCCCGGTGTGGAGCGGTGCGCTCTCCACCGCCGGGGGCGTGGTGTTCTACGGGACGCTGGAGGGCTGGTTCAAGGCGGTGGACGCCAGGACCGGCGAGTTGCTGTGGCAGTTCAAGACCGGCTCCGGGATCATCGGCCAGCCCACGAGCTTCAAGGGGCCGGACGGGCGGCAGTACGTGGCGATCCTGTCCGGCGTGGGGGGCTGGGCCGGGGCCATCGTGGCCGGCGGCCTCGACCCGCGCGACGGCACCGGGGCGCTGGGCATGGTCAACGCCATGCGCGACTTGAAGGAGAAGACCACCAAGGGAGGCACGCTCTATGTCTTCGCGCTGCCGTCCCATTAGGCTGGCCGCCGCACTGCTGACGCTGGCCGCCCCGGCGCACGCCGACGAACTGCGCGTCTGCGCCGACCCCAACAATTTGCCCTTCTCCAACGACCGCGGCGAGGGATTCGAGAACCGCATCGTCGAGTTGCTGGCCGCCGACCTGCACGTGCCCGTGCGCTACACGTGGTGGGCGCAGCGCCGGGGCTTCGTGCGCAACACGCTGAAGGCGGGGCTGTGCGACGTTCTCGCCGGGGTGCCCTCGGGCTTCGAGATGGTGTCCGCCACCCGGCCCTACTACCGCTCCAGCTACGTCTTCGTCAGCCGCGCCGACCGCGGGCTGGACGTGGCGTCATTCAACGACCCGCGGCTGCGCGAGGTGCGCGTCGGCGTGCAGATGATCGGCAACGACGCCACCAACACGCCCCCCGCCCACGCGCTGAGCCGCCGGGGCATCGTCGACAACGTCGCCGGCTACACGGTCTACGGCGACTACGCCCAGCCCAACCCGCCGGCCCGCATCGTCGCCGCGGTGGCGTCGGGCGAGGTGGACGTGGCGGTGGTGTGGGGGCCCCTGGCCGGCTACTTCGCCAAGCGCCAGCCGGTGCCGCTGACCATCACGCCGGTGAGCCCGCAGTTCGAGCCGCCGCTGCCCATGGTGTTCGACATCGCCATGGGTGTCCGGCGCGGCGACGAGGACATGAAGCATCGGCTGAACGAGGCGCTGGAGCGCAACCGCGCCGCCGTGGACGCCATCCTGGCGGAGTACGGCGTCCCCCGCCTCGACGGCCCATAGGGAGGAGACCCGCGATGTCCGCCCGCGTGCTGATCCTGTGCGGCCTGATGGCGCTGGCGGTGGCCGGCTGCCGGCGCGAGGAGCGCGAGACCACTCCGCGCCCGGCCGGCGAGCAGGGTCCGGGCAAGGTGGTGCTGAGCGACCTGTACCCCGGCGGGGCTCCGCCGCCCAACGGCAGCCACCGGCGGTACGAGGAGAACGCCTACCACATGAACGAGGGCAAGCGGCTGTTCAGCTGGTTCAACTGCAACGGCTGCCACGCGCAGGGCGGCGGCGGCATCGGTCCGCCGCTGATGGACGAAAAGTGGATCTACGGGTCCGAGCCGGAAAACATCTACGCCACCATCGTCGAGGGCCGTCCCAACGGCATGCCGTCGTTCCGCGGCCGCATCCCCGACCAGCAGGTCTGGCAGTTGGTGGCCTATGTCCGCTCGCTGTCGGGGCAGGCGCCGAAGGACGCGGCTCCGTCGCGTGACGACCACATGAACGCCAAGCCGTCCGAACAGCAGACTCCGGGACAGACGCCGCAGAACTCGGGCCTGCCGACCGCTTCGGAACGCCGGGAATGAACGAGCCGACCATCCCCTTCGCGCAATCCGCGCTGCACGTCGCCGGCCCGCAGGCGGCCCGCATCGAGGCGCTGTGGTGGCTGATGCTCGGCGTCAGCGCCGCGGTGTTCGCGCTGGTGATGGTCGCGCTGCTGATCGCCATTCTCCGTCGCCGCCGGCCCATCGCAGAGCCGATGCCGCGGCCCGAGCCGGAGCGCGAGCGCGGCATCGGCCGCGTGGTCGGCGGTGCCGTGGGGGTGACCGCGCTGACGCTGTTCCTGCTGATCGCCGCCAGCTACGTCACCGACAAGGGCCTGGACGCGCTGGCGCACGACGAGGAGGTCTCCATCGAGGTGACCGGGCACCAGTGGTGGTGGCAGGTGCGCTATCACGGCCAGCCGGAGAGCCGCGGCTTCGACACCGCCAACGAGATCCATATCCCCGTGGGCGCCACTGTCAAACTGACACTGAAATCCACCGACGTGATCCACAGCTTCTGGGCGCCGTCGCTGCACGGCAAGCAGGACTTGATCCCCGGCCAGGACAACGTGCTCTACCTGCGCGCCGACAAGCCGGGCATCTTCCGCGGCCAGTGCGCGGAATTCTGCGGCGCCCAGCACGCCAAGATGGCTTTCGAGGTGGTGGCCGAGGACCGGGAGGATTTCACCCACTGGTGGGACGCCCAACTCGCCCCGGCCGCCCAGCCCGCCGACGAGGCGCAGGTCCGCGGGCTCGCGGTGTTCCTCGCCGGCCCCTGCATCATGTGCCACCGCATCGGCGGCACCGACGCGGGCGGGCGCACCGCCCCCGACCTGACGCACGTCGGCAGCCGCCGCACGCTGGCGGCCGGCATGCTGCCCAACGAGCGCGGCTTCCTCGCCGCCTGGATCGCCGATCCGCAAGGCATCAAGCCCGGCAACCACATGCCCGCGACGGGCCTGGAGCCGCAGGATCTCCAGGCCGTGGTGAGCTATCTGGAGAGCCTGAAATGAGCCCGCGTGACGATGGCCCGCGCGATGGCCAGATGGACCAGCTGGCGACCGAGCGGGCGCTGGAGCGCGCCTGGGCGACACCGCCGGGCCTGTGGGGCTGGTTCACCACGGTGGACCACAAGATGGTCGGCCGGCGCTACGTCGTGACCGCCTTCGTCTTCTTCCTGCTGGCGGGCCTGAGCGCCGTGGCGATGCGGGTGCAGTTGGCGCGGCCGGACAGCGATCTGATCGGGCCGGACAAGTACAACCAGCTCTTCACCATGCACGGCACGACGATGATGTTCCTCTTCGCCGTGCCGGTGATGGAGGCGATGGCGGTCTATCTGGTCCCGCTGATGGTCGGGACGCGCAACATCGCCTTCCCGCGCCTGAACGCCTTCAGTTACTGGGTGTACCTGTTCGGCGGGGCGATGATCTGGATCGCCTTCATGCTGAACGTCGGCGCCGACACCGGCTGGTTCAGCTATGTGCCGCTGTCGGGGCCGGGGTACTCGCCGGGCAAGCGCGTCGATCTGTGGGCGCAGATGATCACCTTCACCGAGGTCGCGGCGCTGGCCGTGTCAGTCGAGCTGATCGTCACCATCCTGAAGATGCGCGCACCGGGCATGTCGCTGAACCGCATCCCGCTGTTCTGCTGGTCGATGCTGGTGACCTCCTTCATGGTGCTGTTCGCCATGCCGGCGGTGATGCTGGCGTCCACGTATCTCATCATGGACCGGCTGGTCAGCACGCAGTTCTACAACCCGGCCGAGGGCGGCTCGCCGCTGTTGTGGCAGCACCTGTTCTGGTTCTTCGGCCACCCGGAGGTCTACATCATCTTCCTGCCGGCGCTGGGCATGGTGTCGAGCATCGTCGCCACCTTCGCCCGCCGGCCGGTGTTCGGGCATCTGCCCATGGTGCTGTCGCTGGTGGCGACGGGGTTCCTCGGCTTCGGGCTGTGGGTCCACCACATGTTCGCCACAGGCCTGCCACGGCTCGGCGACAGCCTGTTCACCGCCGCCAGCATGACCATCGCCATCCCATCGGGTGTGCAGATCTTCTGCTGGATCGCCACGCTGTGGGATGGGCGGCCGGTGTGGCGCACGCCGCTGCTGTTCGTGGCGGGCTTCGTCGTCATCTTCGTCATCGGTGGGCTGACCGGGGTGATGCTGGCCGCCGTGCCGTTGGACCTGCAAGTTACCGACAGCTACTTCGTGGTGGCGCACTTCCACTATGTGCTGATCGGCGGCGCGGTGTTCCCGCTGTTCGGCGGCGTCTACTACTGGTTTCCGAAGTTCACCGGGCGGCTGCTCAGCGAGCGGCTCGGGCGGTGGAACTTCTGGCTGTTCTTCGTCGGCTTCAACGTCGCCTTCTTCCCCATGCACCTCTTGGGCCTGTGGGGCATGCCGCGGCGTGTCTACACCTATCCCGGCGGCTTGGGCTGGGACCTCGGCAACCTGATCGCCAGCGCCGGCACCGCGCTGATCGTGCTGAGCGTGCTGGTGTTCCTGGCGAACATCGCGGTCAGCCTGAGGCGCGGCGCCGTCGCGGATGAGAACCCCTGGGACGCCTCGACGCTTGAGTGGGCGACGGGATCGCCGCCGCCGCCCTACAACTTCCGCCACATCCCCGTGGTGACCGGCCGCGAGCCGCTGTGGGAGGAGCGTTCGACGCTGCCCGTCGTCACCGGCCTGCGGGTAGACACGCGCGAGCTGCTGACCACCAGCGTCGTCGACGCCGAACCGGAGGTGCGCGAGCCCTCGCCCTCCCCGTCCATCTGGCCGCTGGTGTCCGCCATCGCGTTGACCGGGCTGTTCATCGGCTCGGTGTTCACGCCGTGGGCGGTGGTGTGGGGGGCGATTCCGCTGACCCTGGCGCTGATCGGCTGGTTCTGGCCCAAGGGCAGCGTCGGACACCGCGACCCGCTGGAGGAATGATGACCCCACGCTTCGTCGAGGACGTCTCCGACCTGCCGACCAACGGATTCGGCACCCGCAGCATCCCCTGGTGGGGCACGCTGGGCTTCATCGCCATCGAGGGCATGGGCTTCGTGCTGGCGGTCGCCACCTACTTCTATCTGGCTGTGGCCGGTGGAGAATCACGCTGGCCGCCAGGGCAGAATCCGCCGGCCCTATGGGCTTCGAGCCTGTTCACGATGCTGCTGCTGGCCAGCCTGTGGCCCAACCTGTGGACCAAGACGAAGGGCGAGGACCAGGACCTCCGCGGCTCGCGCATCGGGCTGGTGATCATGCTGGTGGCCGGGCTGGTGCTGATCGGCGTGCGCGTCCTGGAGTGGGGCACGCTGAACTGCCGCTGGGACGACAGCGCCTACGGCTCCATCGTCTGGACGCTCTTGGGGCTGCACACGCTGCATCTGGTCACCGACGTCGGCGATACGGCGGTGCTGACCGCGCTGATGTTCACCCGGCACGCGCACGGCCGGCGCTTCAGCGACGTGGCCGAGAACTCCGTCTACTGGAACTTCGTCGTGGCCGGCTGGCTGCCGCTCTACGTCGTGCTCTACGTCGTGCCGCGGTGGATGTAGGAGGGTGCCATGGCAACCGTTCGTCCGCGCAGGGAGGTCGGCTCCGCCTGGGCGGGCATCGCCGCCGGACCAGCCGCGTGGTTCCTCGACCAGCAGGTGACCTACGCGCTGGCGCCGTGGGCGTGCGCCGGGTACCGCTGGGCGATCCCGGTGGTGGGCGCCGTGTGCGCCCTGATCGCGCTGGCGGGAGCCGGCGTGTCGTGGCGGGCGCACGGCAGCGCCGCCAGCAACGACCGGCGCTTCGTCGGCGGCATGGGGATGTGGATCGCCGTGCTGTTCCTCGTCGCCATCGCCGGCCAGACCCTGGCCGCCTTCGTCTTCACGGGGTGCGAGCGATGAGCGAGCCGTGGGTGCTGCTGCCGCTGCTGCTGTCGGGCGGGCTGTACGCCGCCGGGGTGGCGCGGCTGTGGGGCTCGGTGGGCGCCGGGCGCGGCATCCGGCCGATGCAGGCGCTTTGTTTTGCAGCCGGGTGGCTGACGCTCGCCGCGGCGCTGGTGTCGCCGCTGCACGAGGCCGGCGGCGCTTCCTTCACCGCGCACATGGTGGAGCACGAGCTGCTTATGGTCGTGGCCGCACCGCTGCTGGTCGTGTCTCGGCCGGTCGGCGCGTTCCTGTGGGCGTTCCCGCGCGGCGCCCGGCCGGGCCTGGTGGGTGGCTTCCGCACCCCGCCGGTCCGCGCCGCGTGGCGGGCGCTGTGCGATCCGGTCGTCGCCACGGTGCTGCACGGGGCGGCGCTGTGGGCGTGGCATCTGCCGGCGGCGTTCGACGCGGCGCTGGACGGCGAGGCGCTGCACAGCCTCCAGCACGCCAGCTTCCTGGTCTCCGCGCTATTCTTCTGGTGGGCGATGCGCGAGCAAGGCGGCGGGCTGGCGGTGCTGTGCCTGTTCGCCACCTCGGTGCACGGGACGCTGTTGGGCGCCTTGCTCACGGTGGCGCCAAGGCCGCTGTACGCCTACGCCGGGCCGCTGGCCGACCAGCAGATGGCCGGGCTCATCATGTGGGTGCCGGCCGGCATGGCCTACGCCGGGGCCGGGCTGGCGCTGTGCGGGCGGTGGATCGCCCGGTCCGGCCGCCCCACCAACCGGAGGGCACGCCATGCCTGACACCACCCGCCATATGGCCGTCCTCGGCCTCATCGCCGCCGTCAGCGCGGCCTGCGTCGCCGCCTTGTTCGCCTTCCAGGTGCACGGCATCGTCGACAGCGGCGAGATCGAGGCGCGCGCCCGGGAGATCACCGGCGGCGACCCGTCCTCCGGCCGCACGGCGATCAAGCAGCGCGGCTGCGGCGGCTGCCACGAGATCCCCGGTGTGCAAGGCGCGTCGGGCACGGTCGGCCCGTCGCTGAAGGGGATCGCCCGGCGCGGCTACATCGCCGGGGTGCTGCCCAACAGCGGCGACAATCTGGTGCAGTGGATCCTCGACCCGCCGGGCGTCGATCCCAAGACCGTCATGCCCAAGACCACCAGCGACGAGCAGGAAGCCCGTCACATCGCGGCCTATCTCTACACGCTGGAGTGACGCACCCGCCGGTAGATGAACCAGTAGACCGCGCCGACGAGCACTGCGCCGCCGATCCAGTTGCCCAGCGTCACCGCGCCTAGGTTGAGCAGGAAGTGGCCGGCGTCGATGGGCGGGGAACTCCGCCCCAGATCGGCCCAGAAGCTGTTCGGCGCTCCCCATTGGATGAGCAGGCCGAGCGGCACAAAGTACATGTTGGCCACGCAGTGCTCGAACCCGGCGGCGACGAAGGCGCTGACCGGCGGCACGATGGCGAGGATCTTGTCGCCGACGCTGCGGGCGCCCAGCGCCAGCCACACCGCCAGACAGACCAGCACGTTGCACAAAATGCCCAGGAAGAACGCTTGCATCACCGGCAGCCCGCTCTTGGCGGTGGCGAAGTACAAGGCCTGCGCGCCCACCGCTCCATGCCCAAAGGTGTACTGCCCGGACAGGAACACCAGCAGCGCCGTGCCCAGCGCGCCGACGAAGTTGCCGAGCCACACCAGCGTCCACACCCGCATCATCGCGCGCGCCGTCAGCCGGCCGCTGGCCCAGGCCATCACCAGCAGCGCGTCGCCGGTGAACAGCTGCGCGCCGCCGACGATCACCAGCACCAGCCCCAGCGAGAACACCAACCCGCCCAAGAGGCGCGTGACGCCGTAGGGCAGCATGCCCTCGGCCCCCGACATGACGACGGTGGCGAACAGCCCGCCCAGCGCCACGAAGGCGCCGGCCAGCACCGCCAGAGCGAACAGCGTGGCCGTGTCGGTGTGCGCCTTCTTGACGCCGAGGTCCTCGGCGGCAAGGGCGATGGCGTCGGGCAGCCGCGCATCGAGGGTTATGGGCGCCTCGAAGCCCGGCAGGCGATGTGTGTCCATGATCGGGGAACTCCGCTCACACGGCGCGCAGGCCGTGCGCCTGGAAAAGGTCGCGCACCCGCCCGGTCAGCTCGGCCGAGGGGGGCTGCGTGTCGGTCAGTTGGTAGGGCAAGCCAAGCTCGCGCCACTTGAACGCGGCCATCTGGTGAAAGGGCAGCACGTCCACCCGCTCGACCACGCCCAGCCCGGCGGCGAACTCGGCCAGACCGTCGATTTCCTTCAAATCGTCGGTGAGGCCGGGCACCAGCACGTAGCGCAGCCAGATCGGCTTGCCCATGAGGGAAAGGCGTTCGGCGAACTCCAGCGTCGGGCGCAGCGGCACACTGGTCACCGTGCGGTAGGTGGCCTCCTTGAACGCCTTGATGTCCAACAGAACCAAGTCGATGTCGGCCAGCAGATGGTCGTCGGCGTGGCTGCCCAGAAAGCCCGAGGTATCCAGTGCCGTGTGCAGCCCCAACTCCCTGGCGCTGCGGAAGATGGACGCGCAGAACTCCGGCTGCACCAACGGCTCGCCGCCGCTGATCGTCAGCCCGCCCTTGGCCCGTTGCAGGAAGTCGGCGTAGCCCGCCAACTCCGCGACGATCTCGGCCGAGGAGGTCCGCGTGCCGTCGTGCATGTGCCGGGTGTCGGGGTTGTGGCAGTACTGGCAGCGCAACGGGCAGCCGGACAGGAACAGCACGTAGCGGATGCCGGGGCCGTCCGCCGTGCCGCCGGTCTCGATGGAATGAACCCAGCCCTGGACCGCCCCAGAAGGGGCGGTCGCAGGAGATGTGCTAATGCATGACATGGAAGGTCCGTGAGATGACGTCGAGCTGCTGCTCGCGCGTCAGCTTGACGAAGTTCACCGCGTAGCCGGACACGCGGATGGTGAGCTGCGGGTACAGTTCCGGGTGATCCATGGCGTGCAGCAGGGTCTCGCGGTCGAAGACGTTGACGTTCATGTGGTGGCCGCCCTGGGCGAAATAGCCGTCCAGCATGCCGGTCAGGTTCGCCACCCGCTCGCCCCCGGTCGGCCCCAGCGCGCTGGGCACGACGGTGAAGGTGTAGGAGATGCCGTCCTGCGCGTGGGCATACGGCAGCTTCGCCACGCTCGCCATCGAGGCGATGGCGCCCTTGCTGTCGCGCCCGTGCATCGGGTTGGCGCCCGGTGCGAAGGGCTGGCCGGCCTTGCGCCCGTCCGGCGTCGCGCCGGTCTTCTTGCCGTAGACGACGTTCGAGGTGATGGTCAGCACCGATTGCGTGGGCAGCGCGTTGCGGTAGGTCTTCTGCTTGCGCAGCGCCGCCATGAAGGTCTCGACCACCCACACCGCGATCTGGTCCACCCGCGCGTCGTTGTTGCCGAACGCCGGGTACTCGCCCTCGATCACGAAGTCGGTCGCCAGCCCGCGCTCGTCGCGCACCACCGTCACGGTGGCGTGCTTGATGGCCGACAGGCTGTCGGCGACCACCGACAGCCCGGCGATGCCGCAGGCCATGGTGCGCAGCACGTCGCGGTCGTGCAGCGCCATCTCCAGGCGCTCGTACATGTACTTGTCGTGCATGTAGTGGATGGCGTTCAGCGTGTTCATGTACGCCTTGGCCAGCCATTCCATCATCGGCTGGAACCTCGCCATCACCTCGTCATAGCGGAGCGTGTCCGCGGTGATCGGCTGGTAGGCCGGGCCGATCTGCTCGCCCGAGATCTCGTCGCGGCCGCCGTTGAGGGCGTACAGCAGCGTCTTGGCGAGGTTGGCGCGGGCGCCGAAGAACTGCATCTGCTTGCCGATCCGCATGGCCGAGACGCAGCACGCGATGCCGTAGTCGTCGCCCCAGTACGGCCGCATCAGGTCGTCGTTCTCGTACTGCACCGAGCAGGTCTTGATCGAGGTCGCGGCGCAGAACGCCTTGAAGCCCTCCGGCAGTCGCTCCGACCACAGCACGGTCAGGTTCGGCTCCGGCGCCGGGCCGAGGTTGTTGAGCGTGTTGAGCACGCGGAAGGAGCTTTTGGTGACCAGCGGACGGCCGTCCAGCGCCATGCCGCCGATGCACTCGGTGACCCAGGTCGGATCGCCGGAGAACAGTTGGTCGTACTCGGGCGTGCGCAGGAAGCGCACCAGGCGCAGCTTGATGACGAACTGGTCGATCAGCGCCTGGGCCTCCACCTCGCACAGCGTGCCCTCGCGCAGGTCGCGCTCGATGAAGATGTCGAGGAAGCTGGAGACGCGGCCCAGCGACATGGCGGCACCGTTGGCCTCCTTCACCGCGGCGAGGTAGGCAAGATACGTCCACTGCACCGCCTCGCGCGCGGTGACGGCCGGGCGCGTCACGTCGAAGCCGTAGCTGGCCGCCATGCGGACGAGTTCGTCCAGCGCGCGGAGCTGCTCGTTGATCTCCTCGCGCAGGCGCAGCGTGTCCTCGTCCATGCCGTCGAGGGCGAGGGAGGTGAGTTGGGCCTGCTTGTCCGCGATCAGGCGGCCGACGCCATAGAGCGCCACGCGGCGGTAGTCGCCGATGATGCGGCCGCGGCCGTAGGCGTCCGGCAGGCCGGTGATGACGCCGGACTTGCGGCAGCGCAGCATCTCGTCGGTGTAGACGTCGAAGACGCCGTCGTTGTGGGTCTTGCGCAGCTTGGGGAACACCTCTTCAAGCTTCGGCGAGGGGGTGTAGCCGTAGGCCTCCAGGCCGTTCTTGACCATGCGCCAGCCGCCGGTCGGCATGATGGCGCGCTTGAGCGGCTTGTCGGTTTGCAGGCCGACGATCAGTTCGAGGTCTTTGTCGATGTAGCCCGGCGCGTGCGCGACGATGGAGGAGAACACCTCGGTGTCGGCGTCGAGCACGCCGCCCTTGGCCGCGCGCTCCTGGCCCAGCAGGCCGGTGACCTTGTCCCACAGCGCCTTGGTCTTGCCGGTCGGGCCGGCGAGGAAGGCGGCGTCGCCCTCGTAGGGGCGAATGTTGCGGACGATGAAGTCGCGGACATTGATCTCACGCTGCCACGCGCCGGATGCAAAGCCGCGCCAGGGCAGAATGGCCGGCCGCTGGGCGTCGTCCAAGGTTTCCGAAACACGGACGGTGGTGATGGCGTTCATCGTGGCTGGTCCTTTTGCATCTTCTGGCTGGGAAGCCGGGGCAGGTGTCGTCCGCCAGTTCCAGCCTCACGATACCCGGCTCGGCGGGCGGATTGGCCGCGATTGCCGGGAGCGGCGGGATACGGCTGCGAGCGGCGGCCTGTGGGGCATGAGCGGCGCGGCGGTGTGATGGCGAAATGCGCTTGGTCGGTGTCCAAGGCGGCACCATGGGCGCTCGCGCGCGTTCGCGGGGGTGCAAAAAAAGGGCCCCGCCTGGAGCGTGGCCGCCGCCGATCAGCGGACAATCGACCGATTGCAATCCAATACGATCTGTTCGTACGCCTGAAGTCTGATATGGTGACTACCCATGTCTGTCATTGCGACCTGAGAATGCGGTCACTCGGTTCCCTGCTCTCCAACGTGCGCCTGTTCGCCACCTTCACACCGAAGGAGCGCGAGATGCTTGCCGAGCGCGGGCACATACAGGACGCTCCGGCCGGAACCATGCTGATCACCGAGGGGGCGAAGGCCGACGCCATGTTCGCCCTGCTGAGCGGTTCCGTGCGGGTGCTCCGGCGGGAGGCCAGCGGGCGCAACGTCGTCATCGCGACGCTCAACGCCGGAGAATGCTTCGGTGAAATGGCTCTGCTGGACGGCGGCGAGCGCTCGGCGTCGATCATCACGGCCGAGCCGTGCAGCTATTTCACGGTGTACCGCGACGACTTCTGGGAACTGCTGGCACCCTCGCCGCTCCTCCTGCGCAAGCTGCTGGCCGAACTCAGCCTGAAGATGCGCGACACCTCCCGGCGCCTCGCGCATGCCGAACTGGAAGCGCGCATGCAGGCCGCCGAAGCGGAGCTGCGGCGGCACCGAGCCATCACCCACACGGTGACCGGGCTCGCGCACGAGATGAACACGCCGCTCGGCGTCTGCGTGACGCTGACCAGCCTCATGGAAGGCTGGCTGGAGAGCGCGCCGGCCGAGGTCGCCGCCCAGTTGCAGGAGCCGCTGGCGATGATCCGCGACAACCTCGACAGCGCGGTTTCGCTGATGCAGGCGTTCAACGCCCTGGCGGCCGACCACCACGCCGACCCGCTGGAGACCGTCGACCTGCGGGAGCTGATCGAGCACACCAGCAGCCTCTTCGCGCTGGAGCAGAAGGAACACCGGCTGTCGGTCTCGGTCGACGGCCTGCCGTCGCCATGGCGCGGTTACAGCGCCCCGCTCCAGCGGGTCATCGTGGAACTCCTGTCGAACGCCGCCGCGCACGCCTACCCGGCGGACGGTGGACCGGTGGAGATCCGGCTCACCGCCGACCGGCTTCACGACCAGCCGGTCTACCGGGTGTCGGTCCGCGACCGCGGAGCCGGCATCGCGCCCGGCTGCCACTCCAAGCTCATCGACCCGTTCTTCACCACGGCGCGGGGCAGCGGCCACAAGGGTCTGGGGCTCACCATCGCCTACAACGCGGTGACCGGCCCGCTCGGCGGGACGCTCACCGTGGAGTCCGAACCGGGCGTCGGTACCCTTGTGACGCTGGTGATCCCGGCGCTGTCCCCGCCAGCGGCGAGCTGATCGTCACTGCGCATCCTTCGCCGCGGCGAAGAACGCTTCCATCAGCCGCACCCCCTCGTCGCCGAAGGTAGCGGCGATGTAGTCGGTCACCTTCGGCTGAGCGGCCGCCTTGAAGGCGCGGCGCTGCTCCGCGGTCAGCGCGTGGACCTGCATGCGCCGCTCCAGGGCCGGCAGGCCGCGCTCGGAGGTCTCGATGCGCCGGGCGAGGTCGCGGCCCGCGGCGATGGCCTCGCGCCCGGCTCGCTCCACCGCCGCGCGCTCATCCGGGGCGAGCTCTTCGAAAAAGCGCTTGCCGACGACCCAGACGTAGGGCGCGTAGGCGTGGTTGGTCAGCGTAAGGTGCGTCTGCACCTCGTCGTAGCGCCGGGCGAGGATCACCGGCACGGAATTCATCTGACCGTCGATGATCCCGGCGTTCAGCGAGGTGAACTCCTCGCGCGACGACACGCGGACGGGGGTGGCGCCGAGGCTGGTGATCATTGTGTCCAGCACAGCGAAGCCGGGAATCGTGCGGATCTTCAGGCCCTTCAAGTCGTCCGGCGAGCGGATCGGCCGCTTCGAATTGGTCAGCACGAAGAAGCCGCCGGCATCGCCGAAGCCCAGGACGTGAAAGCCGGTCCGCCGGCCGATGTCCTCGGCGAGGCGCTGCCCGAACGGGCCGTCGAAGACCGCGTAAGCGGCGGCGGGGGTGTCGATGGCGAAGGGGATCTGAGCGACGGCGATGAGCGGATAGAAGGGGGCGATTCCGCCGACGGTGACGATAGCGGATTGGATGACGCCCTTCTCGACCAGCTTGGCCATGTCGCGGTTGCCGCCGAGTTGGCCGTCGGCGAAGATTTCCACGGACAGGGACCCGCCGGTCGCCGCCTCCAGCGCCGTCTTGAAGGTCTGGGCCATGGCGGCAGCGGGATCGTTGGCGGGATCTTGCCGTTGGGCGTGCGCCAGGACGATCTGCCGCCCGGCGGCCATGGCAGCCTCGGGGGCGGCCAGACCGAACACGGCGACGAACACGACAAGGGCCGCAAACAGCGGGTGCCGGACGCGGCGGCGACGAACGGTCATGGCGTTATTTCCGTTGGATGCGGAACGCGCCGTCCCAATCGGGCGGCGGCGGCTCGGCGATGTAGCCCCGGCAACGGGCGAGGAGCAACGCACAGACCGGATCGCCCGGCCAGCGCGCCTCGAAGGCGAGGAAGCCGTCGACCGCCGACGCCCACTCCCGCCGGCGGAACACGGCGAAGGCCTCTTCCCAGACCCGGCAACGCTCCACATCCTCCCACGCGGCAGCATCGAGGGCACTATCATACCCGACCGCCCCAATCAGTTCGAACAGCGACACCGGAGCCGTCGTGCCGTAGGGGATGACCACATCGACCGGCCGGAACAGGAAGCGTCCGCGCGTCGCCTCCTCGACGGCGCCGCTGACCAGCAGTTGCGTGCCGTACTGCTTGTTCAGGCTTTCGATCCGCGCCGCCAGATTCACCGTGGCGCCCAGCGCCGTGTACTGCATACGGTCGCGCGACCCGACGTTGCCGGCCACGGCAGTGCCGGTGTGCAGCCCGAACCGGGTGACGAAGGGCGCGATGCCCTCGGCGGCCATCTCCGCGTTGAGCGCCGCGCCCGCCGCACGGCCGGCCAGCATGCCCAGGCAACCGCAGGCGACGTGGTCGGCCTGCAACGCCGGGGCGTTCCATAGCGCCATGATCGCGTCGCCCATGAACTTGTCGGTCGTGCCGCCGGTCGCGTGCACCACCCCCGACATGGCCTCGAAGTAATGCGAGAGCCGCTCCAGCAGGGTTTCGGGGTCCAGCGCCTCGGCGCTGGAGGCGAAGCCCTCGATGTCGGTGAACATCACCGTCAGCGGCCGGCGCTCGCCGCCGACGTCGGTGCCCACGCCGGACTCGATGATGCTTTTCACCAGGGCCTTGGGCACATAGGCGCCGAAGCTGCGCAGCGCCGTCTTCATGGTCTCCGCGGCGCCGACCAGCGCGTCGATCTCGGTGATGCGGGACTGGATGCCCGCCACCCCCTCCAGGTCGAGGTGCCGGATTCGCTCGGTTTCTTCGATCAGCTCGTGGATCGGCCGTGTCAGCAGCCGCGACAGCCAGACGATGGCGACCGTGGCCATGGCGATGAAGGCGGCGCCGATCAGGACGATGAGCAGGCTGGCCTGCCGCAACGGACCGACGAAGTCGGATTCGGCGGCGACGGCGCCGATGACCCAGTTCTTGCCGAAGGTCTCCGGGAAGGGCGTGAAGGAGACCAGATGCATGTCGCCGCCCTCGCCCAGGCGCGCCCGAAAGCGCTGGCCGGCGCCGGCGTTCCGTTGGCGGACGGCGTCGGCGACCACGCGGTCGGCGACCTCCTCCCCCTTGACCACGGTGACCGCGTTGCCGTTCTGCCTGGCTATCAGGTCGATGCGGGGATGGCCGATCAGGCGCCCGTCCTCGTCGAGGATGAAGACCACACCCGAGCGCCCGACCTTCCGGCTGGCGAGGAAGTGGGCCAGCGCGTCGAGCGACAGGTCGGCGCCGACCACGCCCAGGCGCTCGCCGTCGTCGGTGGTCAACTGCTTGGACAGCGTCAGCCCCGGCCGGCCGGTGCCCGAGAAGATGTAGACGCCCGAATTGGCGATCCCGGCAGTGCGCGACGCGGCGTCGTACCACGGACGCTTGCGCGGGTCGTATTGGACGGCCCCGCGCTCGACCCCAACCACGTCGCTCCATTTGGCGAGGTAGATGTAGCTGTCCGCCATCGCGCCGGACGAGGCATCCAGCCGCCGCAGCGAGAACCGCGCGCCTTCGGGCGGAGGCCGGCCATGCGGGCCGAACGCCTTGATTCCCGGCGGCAGCCGGGCCGCCTGGAGGAACGCGCCGTCGCGGGCCATGCCGAAATAGATGCTGTACAGGTCGGGAACCTGATCCAGCACCTCGACCAGGGAACGCATAGCCTGCGGCTCCCGCAAATCCTCGCCCTGGGACTTGCCGTAGGCCACCGTCATGTCCACGGCGCGGGCGATGGGGCCGAGCAGCGCCTGGACGGCGGCGACGACGTCCTCGGTGGCACGGTCCATGGCGGCTTCCGCCATGTCGTAGGCAAGTGCGGAGTTCTGACGATACAGGATGCCGACCATGCCGGAGGTCAGCGGCAGCATGACGATCAGGAACACAACGGCGATGCCGACGCGCAGCCTCATGCGGGAGATGGAAGGCTTCGCCAAGCGATGCTCCTTTGCCGGTCGCGCGGCCTAGAAAAACGACCCGGAACAAAGCGCCCGCAGGCCTGTGCCTGATCCCCCAATGCCTATACGGTAAAAGGGCTTTCGCTGTCTACCGCTCCGCGTGCCCGCCGGGCTGCGGCAAAAAAGGCCGGTGCGAGACGAACCCGGCAGCGTTCGGATGTAACGCTATGAAACGCTATGAAACGCGTTTCGATGGAGTGTTGCATCCATTCAGCGGCGGATGAGACGGGGAGAGACGCTATAAGACACGTTTTTGCCGAACGTCTCGTTCGCTCGGCGCCGTGCGGGCGCACCTCGCCATCGAGGAATTCCATCCTAGAAAAAACAACCAGCAAGAGCAAGCGCGACAATCGTCACCCGGCGCGTCGGTCGATTAAGGTGGCTTCACCTCGACCTGGATGGAGCTGTAGTAGGATGCGAGATCGCCGATGTCCTGGTCGCTCAACGACGGCGCCACCAGGGACATCATTTCGTTCTTGCGCGCGCCCGATCGGTAATCCATCAGCGCTTTCGTAAGGTACAGTTCCTGCTGTCCGGCCAGGTTCGGCGCTTGCGGGATTTTCGCAACCCCGTCCAATCCATGGCAGGTCTGGCATTGCGCGGCCTTCTGCTTTCCCGCCTGCGCGTCGCCGGCCTGGGCGCTTGCTGGAAAGCTTGCCAGAACAAGCAGGATCGCCGCCGCCTGTCGCACGTCTGGCATCCCTGTCCCTCCCGGCCGGCCGCCCCGGTCGGGGCGGTCGGCCAACCAACGAGACGAAACCTTACGGCTCATAAGAGATCCGGTAGATGGCGCCCGCCAAGTCGTCGGAGACGAGCAGGGATCCGTCGATCAGGACGGCCACGTCGACCGGCCGGCCCAGGTACTCGCCGTTCGGCGTCAGCCAACCGTCCGCGAAGACTTCGGTCCGGTCGGCCGTGCCGTCCGGCTTCAGGCTTGTGAACATGATGCGCGCGCCGACCGGCGTCGTGCGATTCCACGAGCCATGCTGCGCCGAGAAGATGCCGCCCCGGTACTTGGCCGGGAACTGGGCGCCGTTGTAGAAAGTCATGCCGAGGTCGGCGGCGTGCGCCTCCATCTCGACCTGGGGGAACACGGCGTCGGCCGGCGGCTGCTGATCCTTGTACTCGGTCGTGCGGATCTTGCCGCCGCCATAGTACGGGAAGCCGAAGTTCAGACCCGGCTTTTCCGCCCGGTTCAGCTCGCCCGGAGGAATGGTGTCGCCCATGCCGTCCACCTGATTGTCGGTGAACCAGAGCGACTTGTCCTTCAAATTGAAGTCCATGCCGACCGAATTTCGAATACCCCAGGCATAGACCTCGCGGTTTTTGCCGTCGCGGTCCATTCTGATGATGCCGGCCATTCCGACCTTTTTGTAAAGGTTCATCTTTTCAGGCGCGAAGACGTTGAAGGGCTGCCCGAGGGTGATGTAGAGCCTGTCGTCGGGACCGATCCGGCAGACGCGGGAGGTGTGGTTGTAGCTTTCCTCTTCCTTGGGAATGAGTTCACCGCCCTTGACCACTTGGAAGGCGGCGACATCGGCGCCCTCGTAGAAGAATTCAGCGGCGGGGAACATCAGCACCCGGTTCTGTTCGGCGATGAACAGGAAGCCGTCTTTCGAGAAGCAGACGCCGTTGGGAACCGAGAAGTTGATCGAGGGCGCGAATTGCTTCACCTCGTCGGCGACGCGATCCTTGTCGCGGTCGGTCACGGCGTAGACTTTGGTCTTGCGGGTCCCGACGAACAGAGCGACGCCCTGCGGTCCAACCGCCATGTGCCGCGCGTCGGGGACGATGGCGTAAAGCGCGATCTTGAACCCCGGCGGAAGCTTGATCTGCGACAGCGTCTTCTTGATCGCCTCGGCCTTCGGCCCTGATTGGGCGATGGTCGGGATATCCGTCAGTTCGCCCGTCGTTCTGAAATTTTCAAGCTTCTCAAGGTTACCTGGAGGCTTCGGCAAGTCCTGGGCTCCGGCAGGAAGCGCCAAGCACACTGCCGCGACTGAGATCGCTGCCTTGAAAGCGGCCCTCATGACTTCCCTCCCTATTCTTTGCCGCCCCGCGGACGGTTGCAGATATTCTTTGGGCGACTCGAGCGGACGTCAACTGGCGCGATACGCTACTATACTGACTTGGTAACCAGTTTTTGCTCACGCCCGCCGCTGGATCCCATTAAGGCGGGAGAAACGGCTCGACAGGGTCGCGAATTCTACTAAACGCGGCCGTGTCCGTTCCCTTTCCGCACCGATCGTGGACTTCCGAGCGAACACCCACTTCTTCGACGCGGACCGCGACGGCCTTGCCAATGAAATGGGACGCCTGCCGCACCCGGACATCGATCCGGTCGATTTCTACACGCGTCATTTGGACTCGGCCACGTACTGCTACGACGACGGCCACGCCTCTTGAGCGTCCCGTCCGTCAGCGGGCGACGAACCAGCCGATCAAGGCTCCCATGGCAGCGCCGATGGCCGTCTGAGCCTCCAGGGTCTGAGCCGCCACATAGGTGCTGGCGGACTGCGTCGCCCCGGCGGCGTAGGAACCCGCGGCGGCGGTGGTTTCCAGGGCGGCCGTGCCGACCGTCGGCGCCACGGCGTAAAGAGCACCGCCCGTCGTCGTGAGCGCGCTGCCGACCGTCGGTGCCACCGCTGGATACAGGTAGGGTAGCGCCACCGCCCCCAGGACGCCGCCGATGGCGATGGACGCCAGCGTTCCGGACCAGGACGACGCCGCCGGCTCGGCCGCGCTCACCGGCGCGGCGAGCAGGGACACCAGAACAACCGCGGACGCAGACAGACGAATCGACATTTCACGCACCCCTGTATCTTAGCCTTCCTTGGGCTGCCCGCGGCGGCGCACCGTGGACGGGTCGACGGTGATGGGGCGGTAGATCTCCACCCGCGCCCCCTCCTCGACCGGCGCGTCGAGGGCGGCAAACTTGCCGTACACCCCGACGCGCTGGGCCTCGATGTCGATCTCCGGGAACTGCTGGAGAATGCCCGAACGCTCGATCACGTCGCGCACGCAGCTGCCCTCGGGCACATCGAGGGTCAGCAGGGACTGGCGCTTGGGCTTGGCGTAGACGACCGAAACCTTCATCGACGGATCTCCTTCGCCTACACGCAATGCCCGGCGGGGCCGGTGGCGATGGCCTTGCCGGCGCGCAGGTCGAGCAGCCGCTTGGCCACCACCATGAAGCCGGCCGCCAGGAAGCCGCCCGGCGGCAGGATCATCATCAGAACGCCGCTGTCGAGCGGCGACACCTTCATTTCCAGGAACTTGAACGCCGGCCCCAGCAGCAGCGAAGCGTCGGCGAACAGCGTGCCCGAACCGATGATCTCGCGCACCGCGCCGATGGCGGTCAGCGCCAGCGTGAAGCCCAGGCCCATGAACAGGCCGTCCATCAGCGAGGGCAGCACCGGCTCCTTGGCGGCGAACACCTCCAGCCGGCCGAGCGGCAGGCAGTTGGAAACGATCAGCGGGATGAACAGGCCCAGCACCTTGTACAGCTCATGCATCCAGGCGTTCATCGTCAGATCGACCAGCGTCACCATCGCCGCCACGATCAGGATGTAGACGGGGATGCGCACCTCCTGGGTGATGTAGCCGCGGAAGGTGGCCACCAGCAGGTTGGAAGCGGCCATCACCGCGGCGGTCGCCAGCCCCATGCCGAACCCGTTGGTGGCGCTGGTGGTCATCGCCATGGTCGGGCACATGCCGAGCAACTGGGCGAGGACGCCGTTGTTGTCCCACAGCCCGTCGCGCATGATCGTCCGATATTCCACGCTCATCAGCGCACCTCCACCATCTGGGTCTTGTGGGCCGCGAAGAATTCCAGGCCCTCACGCACGGCGCCCACCACGCCGCGCGGGGTGATGGTGGCGCCGGAGAACTGGTCGAACTGGCCGCCGTCCTTCTTGACCTTCCACTTGTCCTTGGGCGGCGATCCCAGCGACAGGCCCGAGAAGCGGGTGATCCAGTCGGTCTTGGCCGGGTCGATCTTGTCGCCCAGTCCGGGGGTTTCCTTATGCGCGGTGGCCCGCACGCCAAGCACCCGCCCCTCCGCATCGACCCCCAGCATCAGCCGGATCTCGCCGCCATAGCCCGAGCCGAGGATCTCGTAGGCGACGCCGGTGACCTTGCCGGCCTTGGTGGCGCGGTACACGGTCAGCGGCTTGCCGTGCTCGCCGGTCAGGGTGATGGTGTCCTTGACCGGGTTGTTGTCGTGCAGGCCGGGGGGAATCACCTGCGCCAGGGAGTTCTGCTTGTCCTCCAGCGCCCGCACGGCGATGGGGTCGGCGGTCACCAGATCGGTGAGGGCGAGCAGCGCGCCGAAGCCGGTGCAGAAGGCGCCCAGGATGGCGGCGTGGAGCCATGTCGGCTGCATCGCCGTCGCTTGCGGCATGCTCATTTGCCCCCCTTGATCGGCAGAGGATCGCCCTTGCGGGTGCGGCCGAAGACGCGCGGGCGGAAATGCTGGTCGATGATCGGCGTCAGCGCGTTCATCAGCAGCACGGCGAAGGCGACCCCCTCGGGATAGCCGGCGAAGGTGCGGATGACCCAGGTCAGCAGGCCGATGCCGACGCCGTAGACCAGTTGCCCCTGCTTGGACACCGGCGAGGTCACATAGTCCGTGGCGATGAAGAAGGCGCCGAGGAAGGTGGCCCCGGAGACGACGTGGAACAGGCCGCTGGTGAAGCGGTCGGGGGACAGCGCGTGGAACAGCGTGCCCAGCACGAGCAGGGTTCCGATCATCGCCACCGGGATGTGCCAGGAGATGATCCGCTTCCACAGCAGATACGCACCGCCGGCCAGGATCAGCAGCGCCGAGGTTTCCCCGAAGCTGCCGCCGTGGAACCCCAGCGCCATGTCGAGGAAATCGGGAACCTGCTGGATCGAGGTGCTGACCGGAATGCCGCGCGACAGCTCCGTCTTGACGTGGCCGAGCGCGGTGGCGGCCGTCATGCTGTCCAAGGTGCCGGCGCCGAAGGTGATGCGCAGGCTGTCGAGGAAGCCCGGCGCCCCGGCGCTGAACAGCGGGTGCGGCGGCACGAAGGCGGTCATCTGCACCGGGAAGGACACCAGCACGGCGACGCGGCCGACCATGGCCGGGTTGAAGACGTTCTGCCCCAACCCGCCGAAGACGTGCTTGGCGATGCACACGGCGAAGAAGGCGGCGATGCAGGCCACCCACCACGGCGTCCACGGCGGCAGGCTCATGGCCAGCAGCCAGCCGGTCAGCACCACCGAGCCGTCGGTGATGGCCGGCTGCAACGGCTTTTTGGCCCAGGACAGGCACGCCGCCTCAAGGATCAGGCACGAGCCCACGGTGACGGCGAACAGGAACAGCGCCGGCCAGCCGAACAGCCAGAGGTCGAACAGCGTGGCCGGGGCCAGCGCCACAAGGACCGCGGTCATCGTCGCCTGGACACTGGTGGGGGCGTGCGTGAACGGTCCGCTCTTGTCGGTGAACGCGGTGGTCATGCACGGGCCTCACTATCGGCGGTGGGGGCGGCGGTGGGGGCGGCGGCGGGAGCGGCCTTCTGCGCCTCGCGGGCCGCGGCGGCGGCGCGCTTGGCCTCGGCGATCTTTTCCAGGCGGGCGCGGCGGGTTTCGACCTGGACGCTGATGTGGTCGCGCTTGCGCGCCTCGCGGTCCAGGTCGTTGAGAAGGCCCTTGGCGTAGTTGAAGTAATGCACCAGCGGGATGTGTGACGGGCAGATGTACGAGCAGCTGCCGCACGACACGCAGTCGCGCACGCCGAGCTTCGCCGCCACGTCGATGTGGTCCTTGCGGATGAAGGCCGCCATCTCCACCGGGACCAGACCGCAGGGGCAGATGGTGACGCAGGTGCCGCAGCGGATGCAGGGCTGCGAGGGCTGCTCGTTGGTCTCCTCGGCGGTCAGCGCCAGGATGCCGGACGTGCCCTTGACCACCGGCACGTCGAGCGAGGGCAAGGGCGCCCCCATCATCGGCCCGCCATTGACCACGCGCTTCGGCGGCCGGCTCAGGCCACCGCAGAACGACACCAGATCCGACACCAGGGCGCCCAGCGGCGCCTCGACGTTCTTCGGCTCCTTGACGGCGCCGCCGCCCACGGTGACGACGCGCGCCAGCAGCGGGCGGCCGAAGCGGACGGCGTGGTGCACCGCCCGCGCCGTCGCCACGTTGTGCACCACCACGCCCAGGTCGGCGGTCAGCTTGCGGGCCGGGGTTTCCTTGCCGATGATGGCCTGCGTCAGGTGCCGTTCCGACCCCATCGGGTACTGCGCCGGCACGGCCACCACGGTGACGCCGCTGGCGCCCAGGGCGGCCTTGCCCATGATCGCCAGCGCCTGCGGCTTGTTCTCCTCGATGCCGACGACGACGCCGAGCGCGCCCAGGGCGCGCGCCATGATCTGCGCCCCGTCGATGATCTCCGCCGCGTGCTCGCGCATCACCCGGTCGTCGCAGGTGAGGTAGGGTTCGCACTCCGCGCCGTTGATCAGCAGGATGTCGATGGTGCGCTCGTTGCCGAGCTGAAGCTTGACCGCGGAGGGGAAGGCAGCTCCGCCCATGCCGACGATGCCGGCCCACGCCACGCGGTCGCGGATGGCCGCGGGATCGGTGTTGAAGGGATCGTCGATGGGGGCCGGCAAATCGTCGGTCCAGTCGTCCGCGCCGTCCGGCTCCAGCACGATGGTCGGCTGCGGCAGGCCGGAGGGGTGCGGAGCGGCGAAATCGGCGATGGCGGCGATGCGGCCGGAGGTCGGCGCGTGCACCGGAGCCGACACCGGCCCGGTGCGGTCGGCCAGCCGCTGGCCCTTCTTCACCAGATCGCCCACCGCCACCACCGGCTCCGCCGGGGCACCGATGTGCTGTTGCAGGGGCAGGTAGAGCAGGCGCGGCATCGGCAGGGCGACGATGGGGCTCTCGCTGGTGCGTTCCTTGCGGTACTCGGGATGGACGCCGCCGCGGACGGGGAAGAGCTTCATGGGGCGGCGCTCCTCAATGGACCGGTTCGGCGGGGGCGGAGGCCGCCGCCTGCGGCTTGTCCCAATGCCACGTGCCCAGCGTCACCGGGACCTTGCACATGGTGATCGCCTCGGTCGGGCAGATCTTGAAGCACTTCTTGCAGCCGTGGCAGTTGTCGGTGACGACGGTGTGGAGCTGCTTAGGCCCGCCGATGATGGCATCCGCCGAGCATTCGCCAATGCAGCGCAGGCAGCCGATGCACAGATCCTCGTCGATGACCGCGAATTCCGGGCCGGTGTCCTCGTGCTCGGACAGATCGGCGGTGACGCCCAGCTTCTTCGCCAGCTTTTCCGCCACCGCCTTGCCACCGGGCGGGCACACCGTCACCGGCGCCTCGCCGCGGGCCAGCGCCGCCGCGGCCTGGGCGCAGCCGACATAGCCGCACTGCCCGCACTGCGAACCGGGCAGCAGGTCCTGAAGCTCGGCCTCCAGGGGGTTGCCCTCGACGTGGAGGAGGCGGGCGGCGATCCCGAGGACCGCGCCCAGCGTGACCCCCATCGCCGCAAGGCTTCCGACGGCAAGCAACATGTCGTCCCCTCCTAGTTCGCGCTGATGCCGGAAAAGCCCATGAAGGCCAGCGCCAGCAGGCTCGCGGTGATGAAGCCGATAGGCGGGCCGGCGAACAGCGGCGGCACATCGGCCAGCGTCAGCCGCTCGCGCAGGCCGGCGAACAGCACCATGACGAGGCTGTAGCCGAGCGACGAGGCGAAGGCGAACAGCGTGGCGTCGATGAAGCCGAACTTGCCCTCCACCAGCAGCAGCGTGACGCCCAGCACGGCGCAGTTGGTGGTGATCAGCGGCAGATAGATGCCCAGCATCTGGAACATGGCCGGCGACACCTTGCGGACCACCGCCTCGGTGAACTGCACCGCCGCCGCGATGACCAGGATGAAGGTGATGGTGCGCAGATAGCCCAGATCGAACGGCTTCAGCAGGAAGGCTTCGATGGCCCAGTCGCCCATCGACGACACGGTGATGACGAAGGTGCAGGCCATGCCCATGCCCACCGCCGTCTCCACCTTGGTGGTGACGCCCATGAACGAGCACAGGCCGAGGAAGCGCGCCAGGATGACGTTGTTGACCAGAGCCGCACTGACGATCAGCAGAAATGTGTCTTGCATGGACCCCGTTCCCCTCCGTCACTCTTGATGGCACGCATCGGCAGCCGCTGCCGCCCGGCGCACGAACCGTGGCGTGAGCACGCCGCGCCGGGTGAGCCGGCGCGCCCGGAGATGCGCCAGGACGAGCCCCAGCAGCAGACCCGACACCGCCGCCAGCGCCGCCGCGCCGTCGCCGCCGCCCGACCATTTGGCCGTCAGCCCGCCGACGAACAGCAGCAGCAGCGGCAGCGCGTAGGCGGTGGCGGCGGCGCGCATCACCGCCCCGTCCTCCACCCCGACGACCACCCGCTCGCCGACGCGCAGGCCGTGGCCGTTGGGAATGGCAAAGCGCTTGGCGATCAGCCGCCGGCTGTTGCCCGACTTGGTGCCGCAGATCATGGCCGAGGCGCAGCCGCCGCAAGCGGACGCCGTTTCCGGCTCCAGCCACACACGATCCCCCTCGACCGCCACCACGCGGGCCAGCCCCTCGGACAGCCCGCGGCCGGCCTCGGTGTCCAGATCGCTGTCGAGGCCGTACGCCCCGTCCATTTCCGTCACGCCCTGACGGTGGCGGTGACGCCGTCCGGTGTCACGTAAATGGCCATCTCGGCGCCGGTGGCGCGCAGCAGCGCCTGCCGGCGCTCCGGGGCGACCATCAGCATGGCGGTGGACAGGCCGTCGGCCCGCGTCGCCGTTTCCGCCACTACGGAGACGCTCTGCATGGCGGGTGCCGTGGTGCCGGTGCGGGTGTCGATGAGGTGGGTGAAGCGTCCGGCATCGTCGAACAGCGTGCCGTAGCCGCCGGACGTGGAGACGCAGCGGTCCACCACGTCGATCTCGGTGACGGCCTTCGACGGGTCGGCCGGGTTGGCGATGCCGATGCGCCACGCCGAGCCGTCCGGCTTGGTCGACAGCGCCCGCGGCTCACCCATGTCCACCAGCATCTTCTCGAAACCATGGCCGCGCAGCACGGCGGCCACCCGGTCGGTGATGTAGCCCTGGGCGCCGCTGTTCAGCGTCAGCCCCATGCCCGGCCGGGCGAAGGCGATGCGCGCGGGCGACACCTCGACATGGCGCCAGCCGACCAGCGCCAGGGCGGCGTCCAGGTCGCGGCGCGCGGGGCCGTCCGGGTCCGGGTGGGCAGCGGTGAAGTGGCGGAAATAGGTCTGCCAGACCGGCTGCACCGTTGGATCGTAAACGCCGTCGCTGGCCGCCGAGAGCGTCAGCGCGTGGCTCAGCAGTTCCGCCAGCTCGGCCGGGGGATTGGCCAGGACGCCGTCGCGGTTGAGGGACGAGAGGGCCGAGTCGGCGCGGTAGACGCTGAAGACCTGCTCCAGCCGCGCCAGTTCCTTCAACGCGTCCTGGATGGCGGCGTGGGCCGCCCGTTCGTCGTGGTGGTAAAGCTGGATGGTCGAAGGGGCGCCGAGCGTCGTGCCCTCCCACCGTGCCAATTGGGTGGCGCGCGCACCGCCAGCCCTCATCAGGAGTGGCAGACCGGCGGCAGCGGCGAGAACCGTGATGGCGCGGCGGCGCGTGATCCTAACGGTCATGAAGCGGCGGCTCCCCTCAGCAAACGAACCCCAGATCCGCCTTCCGCACGCCGCTTCAGCCGGGCTGAAGGAATGTTGCGCGGACGACGTATTGTTCGCATCAATGATGAGGCAGATCCGGCGTAAAGCCTATTTTTTTTAGGGGCATAGCTGCGACGAACCGTCGCATGCGGGCGCCGTTTTGGGGAACATGAAAAAGCCCGCTAAGCCAATGGCTTAGCGGGCTGATTTGGTTGCGGGGGCAGGATTTGAACCTGCGACCTTCAGGTTATGAGCCTGACGAGCTACCGGGCTGCTCCACCCCGCGTCAAACGCGTACGAACCGGTCGGGCGGATGGAGGGTGTGAAGAGCGATGCGGCGTTGATCCGGGTGTGATGTGCGCCTGGAAGACCTGGCGGCGACCTACTCTCCCACGTCTTGAGACGCAGTACCATTGGCGCGGAGGGTTTTCACGGCCGAGTTCGGGATGGGATCGGGTGTTGGGCCCCTCGCC
>NZ_JBPXMR010000060.1:0-795 GCF_053470425.1 Azospirillum terrae
TTCCAGCGCCTGATCGCCGAGGTCGGTCTGGGGCACGCCGGCCTCGTGCTCAGTCTCGATGCCTCCCGCCTGGCCCGCAACAGCCGGGACTGGCACCAACTGGTGGAGCTGTGCTCGCTGTTCGGCGTGCTGATCGCCGATGGCGAACGGCTCTTCGATCCGGGCGTCTATCATGACCGCCTGCTGCTGGGGCTGTCCGGCATCATGAGCGAGGCGGAACTGCACCAGATCAAGGTTCGCCTTCACCAGGGCGAGCGGCAAAAGGCGGAACGGGGGGAGTTGCGCCAGCCGCTCCCGGCCGGGCTGGTGGAAGAACGCGGCGGCAGGATCGTCCTGAACCCCGATGAAGAAGTCCAGGCCCGCTTGCATCTGGTGTTCCAGCTGTTTCGAGACCTGGGGAGCGCCCATGCCGTCATGCGCTCGCTGCGCGAGGCCAAGCTGGTGTTGCCGGTTCGGCCTTTGCGCGGGCCCGCCCCGCATGCGGTGATCTGGCAGCCGGCCGACAGCAGCCGCGTGCTCAGCATCCTGAAGAACCCGGCCTATGCGGGAGCCTACGTGTACGGCCGGCATGTCCAGGATCCTCGCCGGCGGCGGTCCGGCTCACCGCGCAGCGGAACGGTGACGCGGTCTCCGGCGGACTGGCCGGTGTGTCTGCTGGACGCTCACCCCGGCTGCATCGGGTGGGAGGAGTTCATGGCCAACCAGAAACGGCTCTCGGACAACGGCAACCATTACGATGCCGATCAACGCGGCGTGCCGCGCAAGGGGCTGGCGCTGCTGCAGGGCATCGCCGTC
>NZ_JBPXMR010000061.1:0-795 GCF_053470425.1 Azospirillum terrae
GGCGCGCTGCCCGCGCGCCCACCGCCCGACGGTTTGAACACTCGCGTCGCAGCCTTGCTCCTTCAGTTCCCGATGAAGATGAGCGGCATTGCGGCAGCCTTCCCGCCACCGGCGCTCCAGATACGCATGAAAGCCGTCGAGCAATGTTGGCATGCGAGGACGGGCATGCTCCGGAGCACCATCGGCAGCAAGCCAGCGTTCAACGGAGCGGCGGCTCATCCCGAGCCCCGGCGCGATCAGCTTGGGAGGCACACCTTGGTCGCGCAGACGCCGGATTTCGGCGAAGCGCTCCTCGCGATGGCACCGGTTGGCCTGCCGGGTCCGATCCAGTTTGGACCCCAGAACGGCCGGCTCGCTCGGCGGTGCGGCGCTCTGGATCATGCTGGCGACGGTGCGGGCGGCGTGCCGAATCGCACGACGATGTCGATTGGCCACCGTGCGCAGAGCGTCGCCGAGATTGCGCAGCAAATGCCACCGGTCACAGACCTGCCGCGCCTGCGGAGCGCCCTGGCGGATTCCATCGGCGAAGACGCCGGCCCGATCGCGGGCGACGACTTCAACACCGGGATGGCGCCGCAGCCACGCGGCCACGCTGTCCGCTTGGCGGTCCGGCAGCAGGTCCAGCACCCGGTTGCGTTCCAGATCGACGAGGATCGTGCCGTAGCGCAGGCCGCGCCGCCATGCCCATTCATCGACGCCGACGACGCGCGGCGGCGGATACGCCGCGATCATGGCGGCGCGGATCAGGCGCAGCAGCGTGTCGCCGCTGAGTGGCATGGCGAGGCGGCGCGCTAG
>NZ_JBPXMR010000062.1:0-785 GCF_053470425.1 Azospirillum terrae
GCTCACGCGACGTCGGCGCGCATCTCGGCCTGACGCCGCGGCGCTATCAATCAGGTGAAACCGACGTCCAGGGAAAGATCAGCCGGTGCGGCGACGAACTGGCCCGAACCGCCCTGTATGAGGCGGCCCACACGCTGCTCGTCCGCTCCCGGAAATGGTCGAGCCTGCGGGCCTGGGGCATGAAAGTCGCCAAGACCCGCGGCATGGCCCGGGCGCGCGTTGCCGTTGCCCGCAAACTCGCGGTCATCCTGCATCGCATGTGGCAGGATGGCAGCGACTTCCGCTGGGGCAAGGAGGCCGTCGCCGCATGAGGATGTAGACACCCAACCGTCTTCGTCGGCCGCGACGAACCGGATCGTTCCCGTGGGGACGATGGGCGAGGCGATCTCGTTGAGAGTCCGGAACCGCCGGAAACCAGCCCGGCAGGTCGCGAAACAGCTTGAGACACCTCGCTCTCCTGACCCCATGATGCGGCGGCCATGGCGCCGACCGCGAAGAGAAGCGCGTGACCCAGGGGAACGGTCCTCCGTCCAGCCCGACCGCACACCAGTTCAGCACCGTGCTCGGGGCCGTCAAGGACGCGGTGCCCGCGCCGCTTCGCGGTGGCCTGCGGCCATCCTTGACCGCCCCTGCGCGCGACGCTCCGCTGATCTCAGGTCGGGGCGAAGGGATGGTCTGAACCGGTCGAACAAAGGGATAAGGGCACACGCGATACCAGCCGACATTATCGAAGAGCAGGCACGCTATCCGGCCTTGACCCCGTAACCCCAATCAGAGAAGACTCT
>NZ_JBPXMR010000063.1:0-673 GCF_053470425.1 Azospirillum terrae
TCGTAACAAGGTAGCCGTAGGGGAACCTGCGGCTGGATCACCTCCTTTCTAAGGACAGCCGGTCCCATCTGGATCCGCTCTCCCCGCCCATCACGCCGGCCGCCGGCGCATCCCTTCTCACGGATCTTAACGACACGCCGGGCGACCGGCGGCGTCGGGCTAGTAGCTCAGTTGGTTAGAGCGCGCGCTTGATAAGCGTGAGGTCGGAGGTTCAAATCCTCCCTGGCCCACCAGTTTCGGCGTTTCACGCTGCGGGACCAAACGGGGGCATAGCTCAGTTGGGAGAGCGCCTGCTTTGCAAGCAGGAGGTCGTCGGTTCGATCCCGTCTGCCTCCACCAGGTCCGCTGGTGTCGAGGGCAGCTGGGGTTTCCAAAAGATCTGTGGGAAGTGACCACAACACGGCAACGTGGACCGACCGGCCTGACGGCTGGACGGTCGCTTCGTCGAGACGAAGCGGGTTCATGGACAAGTGAAGAGCGAATAAGTGAGTGACCGAGGACGCGCATGTCCGGTCCGCTCCACCGGCAACGGTGGCAGGGATTGGAGTGCGTAGCATCTTGTGGCGCGAGAGGTCGCGGGCGGGCTTGTTCCTGCGCGCGGCGCTGTACGCTTCAAGGATCAAGCGTAAGAAGGGCATCTGGTGGATGCCTTGGCACTGAGAGGCGATGAAGG
>NZ_JBPXMR010000064.1:0-625 GCF_053470425.1 Azospirillum terrae
ACAGTTCCGGTTGTCTCTCTGTGACCACTGGCCTGGTCCGCGTTCGCTCGCCACTACTTGCGGAGTCTCGGTTGATGTCCTTTCCTCCGGCTACTTAGATGTTTCAGTTCGCCGGGTTCGCCTCCAACACCTATGGATTCAGTGCTGGATACCGCCGAAGCGGTGGGTTGCCCCATTCGGAAATCCTCGGATCAAGGCCTGCTCGCGGCTCCCCGAAGCTTATCGCAACGTGCTACGTCCTTCATCGCCTCTCAGTGCCAAGGCATCCACCAGATGCCCTTCTTACGCTTGATCCTTGAAGCGTACAGCGCCGCGCGCAGGAACAAGCCCGCCCGCGACCTCTCGCGCCACAAGATGCTGCACAACACCAGTCCCTTTCAGGACCGGACGTCGTGCGTCCTCGGTCACTCACTTATCGCTCTTCACATTGTCCAAGACCCCAACGCGCCGAAACGCGTCGAACCTTCCCGCAAACATCCCTTTCCCCGAAGGAAAAGCGTGTCTGTGAGAAGGGATGCGCCGGCGGCCGGCGTGATGGGCGGGGAGAGCGGATCCAGATGGGACCGGCTGTCCTTAGAAAGGAGGTGATCCAGCCGCAGGTTCCCCTACGGCTACCTTGTTACGA
>NZ_JBPXMR010000065.1:0-581 GCF_053470425.1 Azospirillum terrae
CGCGCCCGCAACGGCCAGTGCCGCACCTGGGCCTTCCGCACCGAGGAAGGCGCCGTCGATTTCATCATCGGCAAGGTGCTGCCCGGCACCGTGGTGTACGCTGACGATGCCCCGTCCTGGAACCGGCTCCATGAGCACTTCGACGTCCGGCGCGTCAACCACCAGGAATGCTACAGCGCGCCGGACGCCTGCACGAATCACGCGGAGTCCTTCTTCGCCCGCATGGCCCGCGCCGAGCACGGCCAGTACCTGCACTTCAGCGGGCCTTACCTCTGGCTTTACGGGTGGGAGGCCGCTTGGCGGGAGGACCATCGCCGCGACAGTGTCGCCGAGCAGTTCGCCGTGATTGGGAAGCTGATCGGCGCCTGCCCGCCGGCTCCCCTGTTCTGCGGGTATTGGCAGCGGCATCGGCAGCGGGACGCGCCGCAGCCCGATTGAGTCAGGAACGGGCGGTCAGCCTCCACACGAAGAAACCACCAACGTCTTCGGCACGGACGACGGCGCCCCGTCGCTTCAACTTGCCGAGCGATGTGCTGACGGATCGGGCAACAGCGGCATGCGCGTCGCGGTCGCTCGGGGGG
>NZ_JBPXMR010000066.1:0-580 GCF_053470425.1 Azospirillum terrae
AGGAACGGGCGTTGCTGCGGCCTCTGCCCAGCGATCCCTACGTCGTGGGACAATGGGACCTTGGCCGGACCGTCGGCGCCGATTACCACGTGATCGCCGACGGCCATTACTACTCCGTGCCCTGCGCCTTGGCGCGCGGCAAGGTGGACGTCTTCACCACCGCCACGCTGGTGACGATCTTCCAGCGCGGCGAGCGGGTAGCCAGCCATCCGCGCAGCCCGATCAAGGGCGGGCACACCACGCTGCCCGAGCACAGGCCGCCGAGCCATCGCGCCGTGCTGGAACGCACGCCCGAACGCCTGCGGGCCGAGGCGGCGGAGATCGGCGTGGCCACGGCCACCTACGTTGACCGGCTGCTCGCCTCGCGCCGCCATGTCGAACAAGGGGTGCGGGCGGCCTGCGGCGTCGTGCGCCTGGCTGCCAAGTACGGCGCCGCGGCCCTGGAGAAGGCGTGCGAGCGGGCGTTGGCCGCCGGGGTGCTGTCGCCGCGCTTCGTGGAAGGGCTGCTCAAGGCACCCACCCGGCCTGTCCTGCCCGAGACCATCGAGGGCGGCCCCGGCGAGCACGGCAACGTGCGCGG
>NZ_JBPXMR010000067.1:0-565 GCF_053470425.1 Azospirillum terrae
CATCATCGTTCATGACGACAGCTTGGAGATCCGCCATGTCATCCCGCTGCACGACCCGCCGCCGGGGCACGAGCCGGTGCCGACGGCCGGGGCGAATGGTGGATTGCGTTCGGATGGTGTGCACCCGGCAGCGTTGCCACGTCGCCTGGAAGACCCGGCTGACGGCGGCCTTGATGCCGCCATGGGCGTCGGAGATGACCAGCTTGACCCCGCTCAGGCCGCAGCGCTTGAGCTTGCGCAGGAACTCGACCCAGAAGGTCTCGGCCTCCGACGGACCGATGTCCATGCCCAGCACCTCGCGCCGGCCATCAGTGTTCACCGCCACCGCGATGGTGACGGCGACTGAGACGATCCGACCGTTCTGACGGACCTTCACATAGGTGGCGTCGAGCCACAGGTAGGGCCAGTCGCCTTCGATGGGACGACCAAGGAAGGTCTTCACCCTGCACGCCGCCAATTACGATGACCGCCTGACGACGATTGGAGGTTCTTCCGCATTTTTGGTGCAAAACAGCCCTCGGTGGAATGGCTTTAGGGACGACAACTTCACGCGGCGGCCAGAACC
>NZ_JBPXMR010000068.1:0-547 GCF_053470425.1 Azospirillum terrae
ATTTAAATAATAAATAATAAATCGATAATCGGAGGTAATTAGATATGTCAAAAAACGTAATCGCAGGTCAGGAAGATATTTTCTCTATGTTTGGAATTGTGGATGAAGCAGCAGAACAAAAAAAGCGTGAAGAAGAGGAAAGAGCAAAAAAAGCTGAAGAATTGCGTAAAAAAGTTGAAGCTCAGCGGGAGGCCTCTTCATCTCAACCAGCTGCAAAGAAAGTTGAAATCAAGGTTGTATTTGAACCAAATGAATCTACAGTAATCCGTTATTATGGTGAATCTATTGATATCCTCAATTATTTTACAACGGAAGAACTTGCTGAAGGTTTATTGGTGAAGAAAAAAGATGCTGAATCGGAAAGAAAACCATTGGACGGTGAACTTTTGCGAAGAAGGATGGAAAAGGATTTTCCTGAACTGGTAAAGGATATGACCGAAATGGTTTACATCAAAGACAAGAATATTGTCATACCGGTAATGAAAGCAAAAAAGAAAGGAAATTGTAGCGAAACGTCTTCTTTTGAAGGCGTTTCTCTTTCTATTCC
>NZ_JBPXMR010000069.1:0-506 GCF_053470425.1 Azospirillum terrae
ACTATTCCCATAGCTGTCCGCACCGGCGCGGCTTCGTTCAATCTGGCTTTTGCAGCGTCCCGCCCGACGCCGCGGCACCGCTCGGTGCTCGGCGGGACCCAGCAAAAACCCTCATTCATTCCGATGAAGCCGGCCGGGGATTCCGATCTGAAGGCGGTCCAGCGTTCCGGGCTGAAGCCGGTCCACGGTTCCGACGCGATATCGGCCATCGCGTGACGCCCGTCCCCGGGTCGCTTTGCTCATCTCATGAAGGATTCCGGCGGGTCAAGATCCGCCGTCATGCCGTCAGCGCCTCGGCTTGGCGCTTGCGCAGCGACTCCCCGGTCAGCTCGATGCGGTAGGCGTTGTGCACGACGCGGTCGAGGATGGCGTCGGCCAGCGTCGGACCCCCAACCATCGCAGGCTGCCCCAATTTCGGATCGACTGGTCCGTGAGGTCACGGTCACCGATCGGCGGCATTCGCTTTACGGGCAATGCCTCGAGGTTGCCGTCGGAGGCCCCTCCCG